>NZ_JBVHVX010000002.1:0-353938 GCF_055564615.1 Agromyces sp. NPDC029043
CCACCTCCCCCCCCGCCCCCCCCCCCCCCCCCCCCCCCCCCCCCCCCCCCCCCCCCTCCCCCCCCCCCCCCCCCCCCCCCCCCCCCCCCCCCCCCCCCCCAGGCCGAGCGCGGCGAGCACGGTCTGCTCGACGACGGCCGACGGGTCGCCCTCGAACCGCCACGTGGCATCCGTCACCTCGTCGCCCAGGGTGACGGCCGCGTACACGGTGCCGGGCGGCAGCCCCTCCTCGGCGTCGGGACCGCCGACACCCGTCACGGCGACGGCGAGGTGGGCATCGAGCAGGCGCACCACGCCGGTGGCGAGCTCGCGCGCGCACTGCGCCGTCAGCACGGACGCCGCGGTCACCCCGAGCACGTCGCGCTTGACGTCCTCGGCGTAGGCGACGACCCCGCCGACGAACCACTCCGACGCCTCCTCGCCGCGGCCCAGCGCGCTGGCGATCGCGCCCGAGGTGAGCGACTCGGCTGCGGCGATGCGCACGGACCGTCGCTGCGCGATCCGGCCGATCTCGTCGGACAGGGACTGGAGGTCGTGGTCGGCGGTCATGGCCCCATCCTGCCGAGCGGAAGTCGTGGCGTCACCGGGTTGCGTCGCGGCGGGACGCCGCGAACGCGGTGACCGCGCGCTGCGCGTGGGGCGTCTCGAACGCCGCGCCGATCGTGCGCGCCTCGTCGTCGAGCGCCGCCTCGAAGGGCCGGCCCGGCCCGGAGTGCATGAGCCGCTTGGTCTGGCCGAATGCGGCGGTGGCGCCGCCGAGCCATCCGGCCGCGATCTCGCGGGCTCGGGCATCGAGCGCGTCGGGCGCGACGACCTCGGCGACGAGTCCCCACTCGAGTGCCTCGGCGGCGGTGAGCGTGCGCGAGGTGAGCGTGAGCTCGAGCGCTCGGCGCACGCCGACCGCCTCGGGCAGCAGCGTGCTCACGCCGCAGTCGGGCGTGAGCCCGATGTCGGAGTACCGGCTCGCGAACGTCGCACGCTCGGAGGCGACGACGACGTCGGCGACGAGCATGTAGCCCAGGCCGCCGCCCGCGACCGGGCCCTGAACGGCCGCGACGATCGGCTTCGTGCTCTCGCGGAGCGTGCGGTGGCCGTCGTGGATGCGGTCGGCGAGCCGGCGCACGGTCTCGCCCGGCGCGACCTCCGACGACTGCGAGGCGAGCTCGGCCATGGCGACCACGTCGCCGCCCGCGCAGAAGGCCCGCCCGTTCGCGTCGAAGAGCACCGCGCCGATGTCGTCGCGCTCGGCGATCTCGTGCGCCAGCTCCTGCCATCGGGCGATGGCCTCGGGGTCGACGGCGTTGAGCCGCGCCGGGCGGTTCAGGGTGAGATGCGCGAGTCCGTCGCGCACGTCGAACAGGATCACGTCGTCGGGCATCCTCGGATGCTACTCCGCGCCGCCGCCCGTGCCGCTTCCGCGGGTGGGCTGGCCCGACGACTGCTCGAGCCGCGCGGCACGGTCGACGAGCACCTCGAGCACGGTCCGGACGGCGAGGCGCTCCGAGACGTCGGGCCGCACCAGTGCGAAGATCTGCCGAACGGATGGCACGCCCCGCAGCGGCTTGAGTGCGAGGCCCTCGGGCACGGCGCCCGACGTGAGGCGCGGCACGAGCGCGATGCCGTGCCCGGCACGGATGAACGCCTCGACGATGCGCATGTCGCTGAAGCGCTGGCTCACCTCCACGCGCCCGCCGGCCGCCTGCTCGATGGCGTGCAGGATCCGCTCGAACGGGTAGCCGGACGGCACGCCGAGCCACGTCTCGTCGACCAGGTCGGCGGGCGTGACGTACGCGCGCCCGGCGAGCCGGTGGTCGGCGCGCATGCCGATGTCGAGCGGCTCGGTGAGCAACGGCAGGGCGCGCAGGCCCCGGCCGCCCCACGGGAGCTCGCCCGGCATGGTGTGCGCGAGGACGATGTCGAACTCGTTGGTGAGCTCGGGGAACTCGGCCAGCTCGGGGTCGAGGTCGGTCGCGCGCACGACGAGCCCGGCGACCGAGCGGAGGTCGGAGAGCACCGAGGGCAGCAGTGTCGCCCCGATGGTGGGAAACGTGAGCAGCGTGACCTCGCCGCTGGGGTGGTTGCGGAACTCGTCCCACAGCGCGGTGGCGCGCTCGAGGGCGATCGCGACCTCGGTCGCGCTGCGCGCGAGCGCGTGCCCGGCGCTGGTCAGCACGATGCCGCGACCGACCCGCTCGGTCAGCGGCATGCCGGCCTCGCGCTCGAGCACCTTCAGCTGCTGGGAGACCGCCGACGGGGTGCGGCCGGTGGCCTCGGCGACGGCGGTCACGCTGCCGCGTTCGGCGAGTTCGCGGAGCAGGTCGAGACGGTTTACATCCATGTAGCTAGGCTACATCTTTAGTGTAGTTCTGTGCGCTTGTGCTGAATTGTTTCCCGCGCAACAATAGACCTGTCGGACATGTGCAAGGGCGCACCGGATCGCCCGACATCCTCACGTTCCCGCCGAAAGGAAACCGCCATGTCCTTCTACCTCATGCTCGCCGTCGTCTCGGTCGTCGGCCTCGTCAGCTCGGTCGTCGTCACCGCTCGCGACGGATACCGTCGCCAGCCGCGCGAGACCTTCGCGCGCACCGTCTGAGTCGCGCGACCACGGAACGCCCGCCGTTCCGAGCAGGGCCGCCGCGCGGGGGAGGGACACCCCGCGGGGCGGCCCTTCTGCATTCGGCGACCGCCTCGACATCCGCCGTGATCGGCCGATAGCGTGACCGGGCGGGGTCGCCGCCGGTGAGGCGCCGGCGGCTCGACGACTCCGAGCCCGACGACGCGAGAGGACCCGATGGCGCACGTGGTCGCGAGCGGGGCCGGCATGGCCCTCATGGCACGACGCGACGACCCCACTCACGACTACGTGCTCCGGCTCACGGGCAAGGAGCGTCCCCGGGTGCTCTTCGTCGGCACCGCGGCCGGCGACGATCCCGCCGATGCGCTCGCCTTCTACTCCACCTTCCACGCCGATCGCTGCGTGCCGCGCCACCTGCCGCTGTTCGCGCGCGACGTCGACGACCTCGCCGCGTTCGTGCGCGGATTCGACGTGATCCACGTCGGCGGCGGCAACACCGCCAACCTGCTCGACGTCTGGCGTCGCCACGGCCTCGACGACATCCTCGCCGAGATGTGGAGCGACCCCAATTCCGGCGTCGTGCTCACGGGCGGCAGCGCCGGAGCCATCTGCTGGTTCGAGGGCGGGATCACCGACAGCTACGGGCCGACGCTGCGCGCCCTGCCCGAAGGACTCGGCTTCGTGCCCGGCTCGTTCTGCGCGCACGCCGACGTCGACCCGCGTCGGCGGCCGGTGTTCGAACGTGCGATCCGCCGCGGCGAGCTCCCGGGCGGGTACGCGGTCGGCGAGTTCCAGTCGCTGCACTTCGCCGGCACCGGCGGACGCGCCGAGTTCGTGACCGCGCTCGGCGCCGAGCCGGGCGGGCTCGCCCTGCGCGTGGAGGCCGACGGCGACGACGTGACCGCGACGCCGCTGCCGATGCGCGTGCTCGCGACATCCGCCACGCCCGGCGCATCGCCCGACGCCGGCGCCGATCGATAGGGACGGATGATGCCCATCACCCCGACGCCTCCCGACGGGCCCGGCCGGCACGACGCCGACCGCGCGGTCGACGACCCGGCGCTCCTGCGCACCTTCCTGCTCGGCCTCGCCGAGGGCATGACCGCGTCGGCCGAGTCGACCGACCGCATCCGCGCCGAGATCGTGCAGATCGCCCGCGCGTACGGCTGGGAGGACGTCGACGTGGTCGTCCTGCCCACGATCGCGATCGTGCAGACCGGACGGGGCGACACGGCGCGCGTCGCGCTGCAGTCGGTCCAGGCGTCGTTCCGGTTCGACCAGATCGCCGCGATGGGGCGGCTGGTGCGACAGGCCCGCACGGCCGGGATCACGCCCGCCGACGGCATCCGCCGCCTGAACGAGATCGGCTCGATGCCGCCGTCGCGGCGTTGGTTCATGCGGACGCTCGGCCACGCAATCCTCACCGCGGGGCTCGCGCTGCTGCTCGCCCCGAGCTGGCAGGCCGCGCTCGTGGGCTTCGGGCTCGGCGCGCTCATCGGCGTCGCGAAGCTGGTACGGTCGCAGACCCTCATCATCGTGCTGCCGATCGTCGCCTCGTTCGTGTGCGCGCTCATCGTGTTCCTCATCGCGCCGTACGTCGAGGTCGGCGACCCGCTCCGCGTGCTGATCGCGCCGCTCGCGACGTTCCTCCCGGGAGCGCTCCTGACCACCGGTGTCCGCGAGCTCGCGGCGGGACAGATGGTGGCGGGCACCTCCCGGCTGGGGGCCGGCGTCGTGCAACTCGCGCTGCTCGCCTTCGGCATCCTCTCGGCGGGGACGATCGTCGGCGTCGGCGAGGAGAGCTACTCGCCGCTCGACGTGACCGCCACGCTGCCGTGGTGGGTCGCCGGCATCGGGCTCGCGTTGTACGCGCTCGGCACATACCTGCACTTCGCGGCGCCGGGCCGCACGTACGGCTGGGTGCTCCTCGCGCTCGTCGTGGCGTACGGCGCGCAACAGCTGGGCGCGGTCCTGCTCGGCCCGCCGGTGAGCGGCTTCTTCGGCGCCCTGGTCGTCGCGCCGCTCGTGCTCTGGATCGAGGACCTGCGCCGCGGCGGGGTGCCGTCGCAGATGATCTTCCTGCCGGCGTTCTGGGTGCTCGTGCCGGGCGCGGCGGGCCTCATCGGCGTCACCCAGGGAGCCGTCGCCGCGTCGGCCGGCCTCGCCGACTTCTCGGCCGCGTTCGTGACGGTGATGTCGATCGCGCTCGGCGTGCTCATCGGCTCGGCGCTCTACCGCTTCGTGCGCCGCAGCGCCGAGGAGCTGTCGGAGTTCCACATCGACCTGCCGGCGGTGCTCGCGCCCTCCGACGAGCCCGTGCTCAGCCGCATCGCGGAGGCGACGACCACTCGTTCGTCGCGGCGACGACGCCGCGGCCGCTCCGACGACTGAGCGACGCGCCGCATCACGCGCCCGCGCCCTCCCGGAATCCGGCCTCGGGCGTTCAGGAAGCACGACGTAGAGTATTCGGGTGACATCCGGGACCCCGCTCGCCACCGACGCGCGCCGCCGACTCATCGACCACATCTCGAACGAGGCGGTGTTCCACGGCGACTTCACGCTGACCAGCGGCAAGAAGGCGTCCTACTACGTCGACCTCCGCAAGGTCAGCCTCGATCACCGGGTCGCCCCCCTCATCGGCCAGGTGATGCTCGACCTCATCGCCCCGATTCCCGATGTCTCCGCCGTGGGCGGCATGACCATGGGCGCCGACCCGATCGCGACCGCGGTCCTGCACCAGGGCGCCGCGCGCGGCCTCGCCTACGACGCGTTCGTCGTGCGCAAGGAGCCGAAGGACCACGGCCGCGGCAAGCAGGTCGAGGGGCCCGATGTCGCCGGCCGGCGGGTCGTCGTCCTCGAGGACACCTCGACCACCGGGGGCTCCCCGCTCAAGGCGATCGAGGCGCTGCGCACCGCCGGCGCCGAGATCGCCGCCGTCGCCGTCGTGGTCGATCGCGACACCGGCGCGCGCGAAGTCATCGAGGCCGCAGGGGTCCCCTACCTCGCGGCCATCGGATTGAAGGACCTGGGACTGCAATGAACGGACGCGACGGACGCTACGACTCGGGCGACTTCGACGACGCCGACTGGCTGCTCCGCCAGCTCGGCAGCGGTCGACGACCCGACCTCGAGGGTCGCACGACCCCGCCGCAGTCGCCCGTCGCTCCCGAGCCGCCCGCACCGGCCGAGCCTGCCACGCCGCCCTCGGCCGACCGGGCACGTCGTCGCAGTGAGGAGTCGCTCGACTGGTTCTCGCTCGCCGAGCCCGCCGCCGACACCGACACCGACGCCGTGACGCGGGCGCTGCCCGTCGTGGGCGAGCCGATCCAGCGTCAGGAGCCTGCGCCGCCGCAGGCGCCGCCCGCCTGGAACCAGCCCGGCTGGAGCCGTCCGGCCTGGGAGGAGCCCGCTCGCCCCGTGCCCCCGCAGGCGCCGGCTCCGCCCGGAGCGTCCGAGCGACTGACCTCGGTCGAGCCCCCCGTCGGCTCGCCGGTTCCACCCGCGTTCGGCGGCCGGCCCGCCGCACCCGAGACACCGCACCTGCCTCCGCCCGGGCCGGTCACGCCGCCCGCGAGCTTCGCACTCACCTGGGGCGAACAGGATGCCGACTCCGAGGACGGACTCCGAGCGGCGTTCCGCCAGCTGTCCGAGCCGGCGGCGGAGGCGCGACGCGATGACCCGCACCGCGACGAGCCGCCGCACTGGGAGCCCGAGCCGCAACAGGGGCCCGAGCCGGCCTGGAACGACCACGCCGACGACGGCGACTGGGCCGACCCCCGCGACCAGGGCGCCTTCGGCGACCGCGACGACGAGCGCGGGGCCGCAGCGCAGCCTCCCGCCGAGTCGGCATCGCCCTTCGCGGGCTTCACGCCGCCGCCCGTCGCCCGGCAGTCGTTCACGCCGATGACCCCGTCGAATCCGCCCGCGTTCCCGCCGGCCGGAGCCGACTACGACGACGAACTCTGGTCGGCCCTCACGGAGGACGAGACGCCTCGCGCCGAGCAGCGCTGGGACGACGGCGCCGCCGATGGACGCGGCGGCGACTGGCGCGACCGCGTCGGCGCCGATGAGCGCGGGTACGACGACCGTGGGCACGACGGCGGCTATGACGAGCGCGGCGGCTACGACGAGCGCGGTGGCTATGACGAGCGCGGCGGCTACGACGAGCGCAGCGGCTACGACGAGCGCGGCTACGACGGCCCCGGCGCCTATGGCGAGCGCGGCTACGACGACCGCGGCGCGTACGACCCTCGGACGCACGAGCCCGGCGACGACCGCGAGGAGGCCCGTCACGACGCCGGAGGCGACGGCGATCGATGGGGCGACGAGGCGAACGGGTCGCCGTGGCCGCCGGAGTGGCAGGATTCCGGTCGCGACGCGAACGACGACGTGCGCTGGTACGCCGACGAGGTGGCCGAGCGCGAGCGACGGCAGCCGGTCGAGCCGGCCGCCGACGACCGGTACCGCGACGAGTGGATGCCGGAGCCGGGCGACGACCGCGCCCGCGACGAGCGGACGCCGGAGCCGACCGACCGCGGTGACCGCGCGCCGTGGGAGCGCGAGGACGGCTCGCCCATGGCCCGCGAGCTCGCGCAGACGGGGTACTTCTGGAACCTCACGCCCGACCCCACGGGTCGCGACCCGAAGGCGGAGCCGGAGGACGAGACCGCCGGACCCCGCCGCCGCTCCGGCGCCGGCGCGCCGCCGGCGCGCGACGACCAGCCGTTCGGCGCCGACACGTATGCCTCGGTGCCGCGCTTCGGCGACGACGGCCGCGCCGACGAGGGTCCCGAGGACCCGTTCGCCCGGTTCGCGCAGGATGAGGACGAGGCCCGCCGTGACGGGGGCGACGACGCGTATGCCGCCGTCGCCGGCTTCGACGACCCGTTCGGCGTGCGCGACGACCCCTTCGCCGGCCGCGACGAGCACCGCGACGACCGCCGCCCGACCGAGCCGGCGCCCGACACCGGCGACGGCCTGGCGGCGCTCTTCGGCGGCTCGGGCTTCGGCGTGACCGGTCCGATGGGCGTGGTCCCCGACGCGCCATCCGCTCGCACCGCACCCGGCCCCGACGTGCGGCCCGACCGGTTCGATCCGCGCGACGACCCCTTCGCCCGCGACCCCTTCGCGCGCGACGACCGCTACGGTGATCCGTTCGGCCGTGACGACCGCTACGCCCCCGACGACCGGTACGGCCGCGAGGGCGCAGCTCGTCCGGCCGGAGCCGGCGCGGGCGGCAGCCGTCCGGCGCAGCAGGCCGACGGCGGCGGGCGTTCGCCCGTCAAGGTGCTCGCGTGGATCGCCGGCGCGCTCGCGGCGGTGCTGCTGGTGGTCGGCGGGTTCGCGATGGTCACGCGGGTGCTCGGCGGCGGCGGGTCCGAGCAGGCGGCGTCCGACGCTCAGGGCACGGTCGACCTTCCCGACCCGACCGCCATGCAGGCACCCGGCGTGTACCCGTGGAACCAGCTGTTCGGGGGCGAGTGCCTCGAGCCGTTCGAGGACGCGTGGGCCGACGAGTTCACGGTCGTCGACTGCGCGGCGCCGCACGCCGCGCAGCTCGTCCTCCGCGGCGAGGTGTCGACCGACCAGGCGGCGGCCTTCCCCGGCGAGGCCGAGGTCGCAGCCCAGGTCGCGCAGCTGTGCGCGGCCGAGGGCGTGATCGACCCGGCAGCCGTGGGCGACGTGACCGACCTGCAGATGCAGGCGTCGTACCCGGTGACCGAGGAACAGTGGACCACCGGCGACCGCACGTTCTACTGCTTCGTGAACCGGTCGGGCGGCGAGCCGCTCGCGGTGAGCGTGCAGGGCGCCGGCCCGCAGGCCTGACGTCGTGGCGCCCCGGGGCACCGTGGTCGTGTTCGGCTCGGTGAACGTCGACGCGACGAGCTACGTGCGCGAGTTCCCGGCCCCCGGCCAGACGGTGCACTCGCTCGAATTCCGGGTCGCCCTCGGGGGAAAGGGCGCGAACCAGGCGGTCGCCGCGCACCTGGCGGGCGCGCCGGTCGACCTCGTCGCGCGGATCGGCGACGACGCGAACGCCGAGGTGCCGCTGCGGGCGCTGGCCGCATTCGGCCTGCCGACCGATGGCGTGACCGCCGTCGTCGGCGAGACCACGGGCATCGCCCAGATCACCGTGTCGGGCTCGGGCGAGAACACCATCGTCGTGACGGCGGGTGCGAACGCGTCCTTCGGCCCCGATGTCGTCGCCGCCGAGGCCGGCCGGATCGCGACGGCGGCCGTCGTGCTCACGCAGGGCGAGCTGCCGGTGTCGACCGTCGAGGCGCTCGCGGCCGCGTGCGACGCGGCCGGCGTGCGTTTCGTGCTCAACCTCGCGCCGCCCGTGGCCGTCGCCGCCGAGGCGCTCGCCGTGGCCGATCCGCTCGTGCTGAACGTGCACGAGGCGCGCACCCTCGGGCTCGGACGCGCCCTGCCCGACGAGGCGCCGGCGGAGGCGTGGCGGGATGCCGCGGCATCCGGCGTCGGCGACCTCGCCCGCTCGCTCGTCGTCACGCTGGGCGCCCGCGGCGCCGTCGTGGCCGAGGCCGACGCGTCGTGGGCGGTCGCGCCGCCCGTGGTCGAGGCCGTCGACACAACCGGTGCCGGCGACGCCGCGACCGGCACACTCGCGGCGATGCTCGCTGAGGGCCGCACAATGCCCGAGGCGGTGCGTGCGGCCGTCGCCGCGGGCGCGCTCGCGGTGCAGCGCCGCGGAACCGTCGACTCGTACGCCGCGCGCGACGCGGTGCTCGAACTGGCCGAACGGATGGAGGCGCGGTGACCGTTCCCGTGATCGTCGACTGCGACCCCGGCCACGACGACGTGATGGCGCTGTGGCTCGCGGCGGGGCATCCCGCGCTCGAGCTGCTCGCGGTGACGACCGTCGGGGGGAACGTGCCGCTCGAGCACACGAGCCGCAACGCGCGCGTCGCGCTCGCGGTCGCCGGCGTCGCGGGAGTGCCGGTCGCGGCCGGTGCGCCGGGCCCGCTCGCGCGGGAACTGTCGACCGCGGAGTGGATCCACGGCGAGAACGGCCTCGGCGGTCCCGAGCTGCCCGACCCCGGCGATCCCGACGCGGTCGCGGCGCCCGTGCCGCTCGACCCGCGGTCGGCGATCGAGCTCATCGCCGACACGCTCGCCGCGGCATCCGAGCCGGTGGCGATCATCGCGACGGGCCCCCTCACCAACGTCGCCGTGTTCCTGCGGGATCGCCCCGATCTCGCGAGCCGCGTCCGCGAGGTCGTGTGGATGGGCGGCTCGACCGAGCGCGGCAACGTCACGCCGTATGCGGAGTTCAACGCGTGGGTCGACCCGGAGGCGCTCGACCTCGTGCTGCGCAGCGGCGTCCGGTTCACGATGGTGGGCCTCAACGTCACGCACCGCGCCCTCGTGACCGGTCGCGTGCGCGACCGCCTCGCCGCGGTCGGCAACCGCACCGCGGCGTTCGGCGACGAGCTGCTCGAGTTCTTCTGCCGCACCAACGACGAGGTGTTCGGGATGCCCGACGGTCCGCTGCACGACCCAGTCGCGGTCGCCGTGCTCGCCGACCCCGACGCCGTCGAGGTCGTGCACACGCGCCTCGACGTCGAGCTCGTCGGTTCGGAGACCGTGGGCGCCACCAGCGTCGACCTCGACGGCATGCTCGCGCGCGAACCCAACGCCCGCGTCGCCGTCGGCCTCGACGTCGAGCGGTTCTGGTCGGGCGTCGAACTCGCATACGGCCGACTGGCCTGAGGCGGGGAGTCGGACGTGGACTGGACCTTCTGGGTGGGCGGCGTCGTCATCCTCGCGCTCTTCATCCTGTCGCGGGTGTTCCTGCACGAGCGGCGCTGGTCGCAACGCCCGCGCCCGGAGGACGAGGTCGACGAGGACCCTCGATTCCGCGACCGATCGACGGGCTCGGACGCTCGCACGGACGACGGCTCCTCGGAGGACCGGAACGCGCCCTGATCGGGTCGTTCGGCTACGCCGGGGGCATCGAACCGGCATGCGGACGGCTGGCCTGATCGCATGCCGACCGTGGCGCGGCAGGAGTAGATTCGCAGGGTGCCCGGCGCCCACGCGCCGACCCGGACGGCACGCCCCGAGGGGAGGCGAACGGACGATGGACTGGACGTTCTGGGTCGGAGGGCTGGTCATCCTCGCGGTGTGGGGGCTGACGCAGTGGGCGTTCTCACGACGGCGCCAGGCCGAGCGCCTGCGTGGTCGCAACCGGGAACAGGCCGACGCCATCATCGACGTCGAGCGCCAGATCGAGCGGGGCCGAAACTTCTGACGGCGCTGGGACCGCGTGTGGGCGTTACCCTCGACGGGTGACTCCTCGCGACGACGCGCCCGGCACCGCCCGCGCCCAACTGGCCGCGCTCGCCGGCCGCAGCTGGCTCGCCGAGCGGTGGGCCGCGGTGGGCGAGGCGGCCGAGGACGGCGCGCGATCAGCGGCCGTGCTCATCCTGTTCGGCGTCCTCGACGGGCTCCCGAGCGATCACGAGGCGCAGGCGCGCGCCGTCTCGCGCGACCTCGACGTGCTGCTGCTCGCGCGCGCGACCACGCTGCGCTCCCACGCGGGGCAGATCGCGTTCCCCGGCGGCCGGGTCGATGAGGGCGACGCCGATCCGATGCAGGCCGCGCTGCGCGAGGCGCGCGAGGAGACGGGCCTCGATCCGAGCGGCGTCGAGGTGCTCGGCGCGCTCGAGGAGATCCCGCTCTCCCGTTCGAGCCACCTCGTGACGCCCGTGCTCGCCTGGTGGTCCGCGCCGACCCCGGTCGCACCGGTGGACCATGCCGAGTCGTCGGCGGTGTTCCGCGTTCCGGTCGCCGACCTGCTCGATCCGGCCAATCGCTGCACGACCGTCATTCGCCGCGAGGGCATGGAGTGGCGCGGGCCGGCGTTCACCGTGCACGGCGCCGGCGCCGAACGCCTGGTGTGGGGCTTCACCGCGATGGTCCTCGACGTGCTCTTCGACGAGCTCGGCTGGACCGAGCCCTGGGACCGCGGGCGCGAGATCGAGCTGCAGGCGCCGGTCCGTCCGTGAGGCGCGCTGACGCGCCATCCGCCCCGCCCGGATGTCCTTAGAGCTCGGTCTCCACCGGCTCGAGTGCGAGCAGCTCGGAGACGCCCTCGAGGATCTCGTCGGGCCGGAACGGGTACTTCTCGATCTCGGCCTGGTCGCTGATGCCCGTGAGCACCAGCACGGTGTGCAGGCCGGCCTCGATGCCCGCGACGATGTCGGTGTCCATGCGGTCGCCGATCATCGCGGTGTGCTCGGAGTGCGCGCCGATCTTGTTCAGCGCCGAGCGGAACATCATGGGGTTCGGCTTGCCCACCACGTAGGGCTCCTTGCCGGTGGCCTTCGTGATGAGCGCGGCGATCGCGCCCGTCGCCGGGAGCGGGCCCTCGGCGCTCGGCCCCGTGGCATCCGGGTTGGTGACGATGAACCGGGCGCCGGAGCCGATGAGGCGGATCGCCTTCGTGATCGCCTCGAACGAGTAGTTGCGGGTCTCGCCGACGACCACGAAGTCGGGGTTCGTCTCGGTCATGACGAAGCCCGCGTCGTGCAGGGCGGTGAGGATGCCGGCCTCGCCGATCACGAACGCCGAGCCGCCGGGCAGCTGCTGCTTGAGGAAGTCGGCGGTCGCGAGCGCGGAGGTCCAGATGCGGTCCTCCGGCACGTTGAGGCCCGACGCGCGCAGTCGCGCTGAGAGGTCGCGCGCCGTGAAGATCGAGTTGTTGGTGAGCACGAGGTAGGGCACGCCCGCGTCCTCCCACTGCTGGAGGAGCTCGGACGCGCCGGGCAGGGGGTGGTTCTCGTGCACGAGCACGCCGTCCATGTCGGTCAGCCAGGCCTCGACCTCTTCGCGCTTCGCCATGCGCCAAGCCTAGGGTGCCCAGATCACGGCCCGATGAACGGCGGATGCCGCCCGCCCGCGCTTCACGGCCTCCTCACGGCCTCCTCACGGCCGGTGCAGCAGGCTCTTCCAGTTCGCCGGCACGCGACCATCCGGCCCGGGCGCGGGCTGGTCCTCCGGCCGCGAGTGCGGCGGCGGCAGCGGGACCGGGCGGGCCGGCTCGCCCGCGAGGTAGTCCCAGAACCAGTCCTCGCCGGGCTCGAACGAGGTCGCCACGGCGTGCCGGGTCTCGTGCGCGTGCCGGCTGGCGTGCTGCTCGGGCGAGGAGTCGCAGCAGCCCACGTGACCGCACTCGACGCAGCGGCGCAGGTGCCACCACCACCCGCCGCCTTCGAGGCACTCGACGCAGCCGGTGCCGGACGGCGGCGGGAACGTCTCCGTCATGCGAAGACCTCCAGCGCAGCGAGCGCACGGTGCACGGAGGCGACCGCACTCGACCCCTCGCCGACGGCCGCGGCGACGCGTTTCATCGAGCCGCGGCGGACGTCGCCGGCCGCGAAGACGCGCGGCACGGAGGTCTCGAAGGGCAGCGGCATTCGGCCGAGGTCGCGCCAGGCGTCGCCGAGCCCCATCACGTCGGCGCCCGTGTGCACGAAGCCGTCCTCGTCTCGTTCGAGCTCGACCAGCCAGTCGGTGGCGGGCACCGCGCCGATGAAGCAGAACAGGCCCGCGCACTCGACGGTCTCGTCGCCCGCGCCGCGGAGCGTGACGCCGTTCAGCCGGTCGTCGCCGTGCAGCGCGACCACCTCGGTGCCCGTGTGCACGTCGATGCGGGAGTCCTCGCGGATCCGGTCGACGAGGTAGCTCGACATCCGGTCGGCCAGGTCGCCCGATCGCACGACGAGGCGAACGCGGCACGCCTTGCCGGCGAGGGCGAGCGCCGCCTGCCCCGCCGAGTTCGCGCCGCCGATGACGACCACGTCGGAGCCTGCGACCTGCCGCAGCTCCAGTTCGGAGGCGGCGTGGTGGATCCCCGCGCCCTCGAAGTCGTCCCAGCGCTCGAGCGGCAGGCCGCGATACGCGACGCCGGTGGTCACGACCACGGCCCGCGCGCGAACGATCGTGCCGTCGGCCAGGAGCAGGCGGTGCACGCCGGCATCCGCGTCCAGCCGCACCACCGGACACGGGGCGGCGATGCGGACGCCGAACTTGAACGCCTGCAGCGAGGCCTGCGAGGTCAGCGCGTCGCCGCTCACGCCGAACGGGAAGCCGAGGTAGTTCTCGATGCGCGAGGTCGTGGCCGACTGGCCGCCGGGGGCGACCGCGTCGAGCAGCACGGTGCGCAGCCCCTCGGAGGCGCCGTAGATCGCGGCGGCGAGTCCCGCGGGACCGGCCCCGACGACGGCGAGGTCGAACTCGACGTCGTCGTCGGCCGTGTACGCGAGGCCGAGCATCTCGGCGACCTGCCCCGGCGTGGCGTTGCGCACGATCTCGCCCTGCACGATCGCGACCGGGATGTCGGCGCGCGTGTAGCCGTGCGACCAGACGTCGTGCGTGAGCCCGGGGTCGTCGACGTCGACCCACGTGTGCACGAGCTCGAGCCGTTCGGCGTAGCGCCGCAGCGCCGTCGACTCCGCCGAGCGGGAGGACCCGACGATCTTGAGCGTCCAGGCCGCCGGCCCGTGCCGGAGCATCTCGCGGCGCGCCCAGAGCGTGCGCAGCATGAGATCGCACAGCTCGTCGTCCTCGGCCATCATCTTCTGGAGCGCGTCGTGGTCGATGCGCAGGATCCGGCCCGGCTCGGTGACGCGCGCCGTCAGGAACGCGCGCTGCCCGTTCAGGAGCCCGAGCTCGCCCACGAAGGTGCGGGCGCCGAGCGTCGCAAGGCTCGCCTCCTCGGTCCACCAGAGCGCCTCGCGCACCACCTCGACCTCGCCCGTCTCGACGAGGATGAGGTCGTACCGCCGGTCGCCGGTGCGGAACAGCACGTCGCCGGCTGCCGTCTGCTGCGGCGTGCCGTAGCGTCGCAATCGGTCCCACTGCGCGTCAGTGAGTTCGGGAGTGATCTTCTCGCCCGCGTGGCCCATTCCCACATCCTCGCCGACGGAACGCGCGAGCGGGAGGGTTCGGGGCGAACGTTCGCTGAGGGCTCAGGCCGAGACCCAGATGCCCGCGGCCGCCTCGGTCGGGATGGAGCGCGATGCGCCGTCGACGACGACGGTGACGGATGCCGCGTCCGCGCCATCCGCGACGCGCAGCTCGCTGCCGGGGCCGACGCCGGCTCCGTGCAGTTCACGAAGCACGGCCGGGTCGCGATCGCTGATGCGGATGACACGGCCGACGTGCCCGGCGGCGGCCTCGTCGAGCCGCACGGCGGGCTCGCTCACGAGCGTGCCGTCGGCGGCCGGGATGGCGTCGCCGTGGGGGTCCCGCACCGGGCGGCCGAGACGGAGGTCGATGGCCTCCAGCAGCCGGTCGGACAGCGCGTGCTCGAGGACCTCGGCCTCGTCGTGGACCTCGTCCCACGCGTAGCCCATCTCGCCGACGAGCCAGGTCTCGATGAGCCGATGCCGGCGGACGACGGCCAGCGCACGCGTCCGTCCGGCCTCGGTCAGCCGGATCGCCCCGTAGGGCACGTGCTGCACGAGCCCCTGCGCCGCCATCTTCTTGACCATCTCGGTGACCGACGACGGTGCGACGCCGAGCGCAGCGGCGAGACCCGACGGCGTGATGGGGTCGGGCTGCCACTCGGTGTGGGCGTACACCGTCTTGAGGTAGTCCTCGATCGCAGGACTCGGTGTCGTCGGCATCGGCCCCAGACTACCGAGGTCTTGACCCGCCCACCTTCGGGGGGTAGCCTCGGCCAGGCACGGAAAGCGCTATCCCAACGACGGGCACCCTGACGCCCAGAGAGCGATTCGACGATGAATCTCGGACACCATCCGTTCCGCGCAGCGCTGGCGGTCGCCGCCGCCGGCTGCCTGATCGCCGGGGTCGCACAGCCCGCGACCGCGGCACCGCCCGACGCCGGTCCGCCGGCCGGAACCCCGCAACTCGAAGTCCTCGACCGCGGGCTCGTCGCCGTCGCCACGGGCGAGGGCGTGTTCCTCAGCTGGCGCCTGCTCGCCTCCGAGGCGACCGGGGCGACCGATACGGGTCTCGCCGGTCCCGATTTCGCGGTCTACCGCGACGGCGAGCGCCTGGCCACCGTGACCGACAGCACGAACTACGCCGACGCCGACGGCACGGCCGCCGCCGAGTACGCCGTGGCGCCGATCGTCAACGGCGTCGAGCTCGAGGCCAGCGCCGTGACATCCGCGTGGGCCCAGGGGTACTACGACCTTGCGCTGCAGAAGCCCGCCGACGGCGTGACGCCGCCCGGCGTGATCTGGGGCGAGGCGGGCGAGCCGTACACCTACTCGGCCAACGACACGTCGGTCGGCGACGTCGACGGCGACGGCCAGTTCGAGTTCGTGGTCAAGTGGGACCCGTCGAACTCGAAGGACGTCTCCCAGGTCGGCTACACCGGACCGGTCTACCTCGACACCTACGAGCTCGACGGCACGCTGCTGAACCGCATCGACCTCGGCGTGAACATCCGCGCGGGAGCGCACTACACGCAGTTCCTCGTGTACGACTTCGACGGCGACGGTCGCTCGGAGACCATGCTGAAGACCGCGCCCGGCACGAAGTCGATCACCTACGCCGCCGACGGCACGGTCGCCGGCGAGCGGCACGTGACGATGCCCGAGGCGGATGTCGCAGCCGGCTACTCGCACGACGACGACTACCGCATGAGCGCCGCCGACTACGAGCAGCACCTCGTGGGCATGTTCCAGAGCTGGACCGAGCACCCCGAGGTGGTCGCCGGGAACTGGCCCGCGACGCTCGAGGAGGCGTTCGGCATCCCGGTGAGCCACCAGTACCCGCTCTCGAAGGAGAGCGCCGAGGAGCTCGTCGACCACTTCATCGACGTCTACGCGCCCTCGCGCAGCACCCGGAACGTGCTGCGCAACTTCGAGGGCTTCATCGTCGACGGCCCGGAGTACCTGACCGTCTTCGACAGCGCGACGGGCGAGGAGCTGCAGACCATCACCTACGAGCCCGGTCGCGACGACGACGGGCTGCTGTGGGGCGACTACGCGATGGCCCGCATCGAGCCGGGCAACCGCGTCGACCGGTTCCTCTCCGGCGTCGGCTACTTCGACGGCGAGCACCCGTCGGCGCTGTTCGCGCGCGGCTACTACACGCGCTCCACCATGGTCGCCTACGACTGGGACGGTGAGCAGCTCAGCGAGCGCTGGTCGGTCGACAGCGGACACGTGCCCATGTCGAACCCGTTCAACGACTCGCCGCACGGCCGCGACGGCACCGACCCCGAGTTCGCGACGATCACGACCCAGGGCGACCACTCGCTCAGCGCAGCCGACGTCGACGGCGACGGCAAGCACGAGGTCGTGTACGGGTCGGCCACGATCGACGACGACGGCAGCCTGCTCTACAGCTCGTTCGACGTGCTGCCCCCCGGCAGCGCCGCACCGGGCGAGAACGTGCGCCTCGGCCACGGCGACGCCATGCACGTCACCGACATCGACCCGGCACGCGAGGGCATCGAGGTGTGGACCGCGCACGAGGGCGGCACGTACGCGCCGTACGGGTCGGTACTCCGCGACGCCGCGACCGGCGAGGCGCTGTTCGGCGCGTACTCCGGCCGCGACACCGGCCGTGCGATGATCGGCGACGTCCGCAGCGACGTGCCCGGCATCGAGGTCTGGGCGAGCATGCCCGGCGGCACCGAGGCGAGCGGGCTGCTCAGCGCGACCGGCGACATCCTGTCGTCGTCCATCCCCGGCACCAACATGTCGATCCGCTGGTCGCCCGACCTCACGACCCAGATCGTGAACGGCAGCGGCAACGCCACCACGACGATCGACGACTGGGAGCGCGGCCGCGTGCTCACGGCTCACGGCACGCGCACGAACAACGGCACGAAGGGCAATCCGTCGCTCGTCGCCGACGTGTTCGGCGACTGGCGCGAGGAGCTCCTCGTACGCACCGCGGACTCGACCGCGCTGCGCATCTCCACGCCCACCGAGGTCACGACGCACAAGCTCACGACGCTCATGCACGACGTGCAGTACCGCGCCGAGACCGCCCGCCAGCAGACGACGTACAACCAGCCGGCGTACACGTCGTTCTACCTGGCGAGCGACATGGACTTCGCCGACGTCCCGGTGCTGACGGCGCCGGCGGCGCCGGTCGGACCGAAGTTCAAGGACCGCCCGGGCAGCGAGCACGACGAGGTGCAGATCCCGCACGACCCGGCCTTCGCCTACTACGTCGACGGCGAGCTCGTCGAGAAGGACAAGTTCCAGGCACGCGGCGAGGTCACCGTGGTGGCCGTGCCGAAGGCCTGGGTGTCGATCGCCGACGGCGCCGACGCCCAGTGGACGGTGGCGTTCGAGGGCTGACCAGGAACCGCGGTGAGGGATGCCGCGTGCCGCGCGCTGCGACATCCGTCACCGTCGCACGACCCCGCCCCGGGTGCCGATCCGTGCCGTGCACCCGGGGCGGACCTCTTCACCGCGCACAACACGGCGGATATACGATCGGGCGCGCCGCGGTTCCGGAGTCCCCACCGGGGTGGCGGATCGTATATCCGCCGATCTGAACTCGGAGAGGCCGGCTGCGCCGCGACCGGCGGGCCGCGGCGCCTCAGCGGGCGGGGGATGCCTCGGCAGGGCGGTCGACGGCAGGGGCGGCCGCACGACGGCGGCGGGCGGCGGCGACGCGCCGGCCGATGATGCCGTGCCGCGGGGCGAAGAGGTAGGCGAGCGCGAACGCGACCCCCATCGTCAGCACGACCATGCCGCCCGACGCGGCGTCGAGGTAATAGCTGGCGTAGATGCCGACGATCGCGCAGGCGGCCGCGATCGAGGGCGCGATGACGAGCATGCGCGCGAAGCGGTCGGTGAGCAGGTACGCGGTCGCGCCCGGGATGATCACCATCGCGACGACGAGCACGACGCCGACCGCCTGCAGCGCGACGACGACGGTGAGCGCGAGCAGCCCGAGCAGGAGCGCGCCGAGCGCCCGGGGGTTCAGCCCGATCGCGTGCGCGTGCGTCGGATCGAACGCGTACAGCGTGAGGTCGCGGCGCTTCAGCACGAGGATCGCGAGCGTGACCGCGCCCAGCACGAGCACCTGCACGAGGTCGGCGACGCTGACGCCGAGCAGGTTGCCGAAGAGGATGTGCCCGAGGTCGGTCTGGCTGGGCACGACCGAGATGAGCACGAGGCCGAGGGCGAACAGGGTCGTGAACACGACGCCGATCGCGGCATCCTCCTTGACGCGGCTCGTCGACCGCACGAGGAAGATCAGGGCGACCGCGCCGATGCCGAAGACGAGTGCGCCGAGCGCGAACGGCGTGCCGAGCAGGTAGGCGAGCACGACACCGGGCAGCACCGCGTGCGAGACCGCGTCGCCCATGAGCGACCAGCCGATGAGCACGAGCCAGCAGCTCAGCACGCCGCAGACGATCGAGGCCGTGATGGTGACGAGGAACGCGCGCTGCATGAAGTCGTAGCCGAGCGGTTCGAGCAGGAAGTCGAGGATGGGCACGTCAGTCGCCTCCGTCATCTGTGGTGCGCCCGGTGAGGTCGAGACCGAACGCGCGCGCCAGCTGCTCGGGCTGCACCGCCTCGCCGGTCGGGCCGTGGAAGAGTACGCGGCGCAGCAGCAGGATCGACTCGTCGGCGAGCCGCGGCAGGGCCTCGAGGTCGTGCGAGGAGACGAGCACCGTGGCACCGCCTGCCGCCAGGTCGCGCAGCAGGTCGGTGATGGTCGCCTCGCTGCGGCGGTCGACGCCCGCGAAGGGCTCGTCGAGCAGCAGCACGTCGGCGCCCTGCGCGAGCCCGCGCGCGACGAACGCGCGCTTGCGCTGCCCGCCCGACAGCGCGCCGATCCGGCGGTCGGCGAGGTCGGTCAGCTCGACCCGGTCGAGCGCCTCGGCGACGGCGGCGCGGTCGGCCGGCCGCGGCCGGCGCGTGAAGCCCTGGAAGCCGTACCGCCCCGTCATGACGACGTCGTGCACGCTGAGCGGGAACGACCAGTCCACATCCTCGCTCTGCGGCACGTAGCCGACGATCCCGGCGCGCCGTGCCGCCCTCGGCGGGAGGCCCGCGATCGCGACCGTCCCCCGATCGGGCCGGACCGTGCCCATGATCGCCTTGAACAGCGTCGACTTGCCCGAGCCGTTCATGCCGATGAGGCCGCTCACCGTGCCGCGCCGCAGGGTGAGGCTCACGTCGTCGAGCGCGAGCACGTCGCCGTAGTGCACGGTGAGGCCGTGCACCTCGAGCGCGGGCCCGTCGGCGCGGGCGGCGGCGGCGCGGGCGGACGTCGCGGAGCCGCTCATCCGGCGCTCCCGGTCAGCGCCTCGGTGATGACCTCGGCGTCGTGGCGCAGCAGGTCGAGGTAGGTGGGCACGGGCCCGTCAGCCTCCGAGAGGGAGTCGACGTAGAGGGTGCCGCCGAACGCGGCATCCGTCGCCTCGACGACCTGCTGCATCGCGTCGTCGGAGACCGTCGACTCGCAGAACACGGCGGGCACGCGCTGCTCGTCGACGAACTCGATCGTGCGGGCGATGGACTGCGGGGTCGCCTGCTGCTCGGCGTTGACGGCCCAGAGGTACCGCTCGGTGAGTCCGGCGTCGCGGGCGAGGTAGGAGAAGGCGCCCTCGCACGAGACGAGTGCGCGCTCATTCTCGGGCAGCGCCGACAGCTCGGCGACCAGCTCGTCGTGCACCGCCTGCAGCTCGGCTCGGTACGCCTCGCCGTTCGCGGCGTACTCCTCGGCGTGCTCGGGATCGAGCTCGCTGAAGGCGTCGACCATGTTGTCGACGTAGACCTGCGTGTTGAGCGCCGACATCCACGCGTGCGGGTTCGGGAGCCCCTCCGCTTCGCCGTCGGCGATCGGCATCGGCTCCACGCCCTCGCTCACCACGACGTGCGGCACGTCGAGGCCCTCGACGAACTGCGCGAACCACGCCTCGAGGTTCAGGCCGTTGTCGAGGATCAGGTCGGCACCGGCGGCACGACGCAGGTCGCCGGGCGTGGGCTCGTAGCCGTGGATCTCGGCGCCCACCTTCGTGATCGACTCGACCCGCAGGTGGTCGCCCGCCACCTCCTGTGCGATGTCGGCGAGCACCGTGAAGGTCGTGAGCACGACGGGGCGTTCGTCGGCGTCGCCGTTCGCGGGCGCACCGCTGCATCCGCTCAGCGCGAGGGTTGCGGCTGCAGCTGCGAGGAGCGTGACGACGACGGCATGTTTCGGCATACCGAAATCGTAGCGGGGTTTTCGGCGCCCCGAAACGGACGCCACGACGACGCCCCGCGCCGCGGCGTCCCCCGGTGGGCCGGCGGGCGGCGTTCCGGCTAGCGTGGGCTCGTGGTCCAGTGGCGAGCGGATGGCGCGGACGCGCCGGGTCCCGACGCCGGCGACCCGCACGACGAGCCGTCGCTGCCGCAGCACGGCGTGGGTCCGTGGCCCGGAGGCCGCGACGCGTGGCCCGACGATCCCCGCTACGACCCCGAGCTGCTCGAGCACGGCGACCGACGCAACGTCGTCGACGCGTACCGCTACTGGCGCCTCGAGGCGATCGTCGCCGACCTCGACGAGCGGCGCCATCCGTTCCACGTCGCCATCGAGAACTGGCAGCACGACCTGAACATCGGCTCGATCGTGCGCACCGCGAACGCGTTCGCGGCCGCGACGGTGCACATCATCGGCCGGCGCCGCTGGAACCGCCGCGGCGCGATGGTCACCGACCGCTACCAGCACCTCATGCACCATCCGGATGTCGCCGACTTCGTCGCCTGGGCTCGCGAGCAGGGCCTGCCGATCGTCGCCGTCGACAACGTCGAGGGCTCGCGGCCTGTCGACCTCGTCGACCTGCCCGAGCGGTGCGTGCTGCTGTTCGGGCAGGAGGGGCCGGGCCTCAGCGACGACGCGCTCGCCGCGGCCGACTCGGTCGTCGAGATCACGCAGTACGGCTCGACGAGGTCGATCAACGCGAGCGCGGCGGCGGCCATCGTCATGCACGAGTGGGCCCGCCGTCACGCCCGGCGCTGAGACGGTTGGCCATTCGGCCAAGAGCGTACGATGAGCGGATGGCGACGCGACTCGATCCCGCGCGACGACGCGAGCAGATCATCGCGGCCACGCTGCGACTGGTCGCCCGAGACGGCTTCGCGGGCGTGACGCTGCGCGACGTCGCCGCCGAGGTCGGCGTCGTGCACGGTCTCATCCGCCACTACTTCGCGACCCGGGAGCAGCTCGTCGCCGCCGCCTTCGACGCGGCCGTGGAGGCCGAGTCCGTCGAGGACGAGGCGCTCGCCGAGGAGCTCGAGCCCCTCGCCGCGCTCGCCGACTGGCTCAGCACGACGCCGCGGGAGCACTACCTGGTGTGGATCGACGCGTGGAGCGAGGCGCCGCGCAATCCCGAGCTGCATGCCGCGCTCACGCGCCACCACCGAGACTCCGATCGCCGGTTCGCGCGCATCATCGAGCGGAACGTCGACGCCGGCCTGGCGTCGAGCGCCGATCCCGACGCCGACGCCCGCATGCTCACCGCCCTGCTCGACGGCGTGGCCGTGCAGCACCACTCGATCGGGCTCATCGACGAGGCCGAGGCCGACCGCATCGTCTTCGCCGCCGCCGAGGCGCGACTCGGGCTCCGGCCGGGCGCGCTCGCGCGCACGCGTCCGACGCCGACGCGCGGCCGATGGGCCGCGACGCACTGACGGCCGCGAGGACACGGGTCGGGCCAGACGAGCTCGACGCGACCGTCGGCCTCGGCGTCGCGATCCGCTCGATCTCCACGCGGCGCAACCGGCTCTAGGGTGTGCGGCGCCGGCCGGGTAGCGTGGCCGCATGACCGAGATCACCGACGATCTGCCCGCCCGCCTGCTGCACGAGGAGCACGCCGGCTGGCGCGCCATCCTGGCCGGCAACGGCGGGCCGCACTACGCCCGCGCCATGACGCGCGACGCGCTCATGATCGTCGAGGGGGCCGCGCTCGGCCGCGACGACGTCATGCGCGCCTTCGCGAGCACCCCGCCGTGGGACTCGTACGAGATCCACGAACCCGCGGTCGTCCGGCTCGGCGACCACGCCGGCATCCTCGCGTACCGGGCCGTCGCCCGCCGCGGCGACGAGGTCGCCAACCTCAGGATGTCGACCACCTACCTCTACGACGACGGCGCCTGGCACGTCGCCGCGCACCAGCAGACGCCGGCCTGACGCGCCCGGCGGCTCACTGCAGCGCCGAGGTGAGTCGCGCGATCCCGTCGAGGAACGTCGCCGACGCGGGCTCGCGCTCCCACTCCTCGAGCGTGAGCTCGCGCCCGAGCTCGCGGTACTTCGCCTCGACCTCGCGCATGGCGGCCACGAACGAGGGCCCGCGAACGAGGAGCGTCACCTCGAAGTTCAGCGCGAACGAGCGGATGTCCATGTTGCTCGATCCGATGACGGCGACGTCGTCGTCGATCGAGAGGTGCTTGGCGTGCAGGATGTACGGGCCCGGGTACAGGAAGATCCGCACGCCGGCCTGCAGGAGGGCGCGGTAGTAGGAGCGCTGGGCGTGCCAGACGCCGCCCTGGTCGCCGATCTCGGAGACGAACAGCTGCACGTCGAGCCCGCGCAGCTTGGCCGACGTGATCGCGTAGACCATGGCCTCGTCGGGCACGAAGTACGGGCTCGTGATGATCACGCGTTCCTGCGCCGAGTTCACGAGCGTGAGGAATTGCCTCAGGTTGTTCTCGCTCTCGAACGCGGGACCGCTCGGGACGACCTGGCAGTCGAGCGCATCGGGCGACGTGTCGACCGGGACGGCCGTCGCCGGCGTGTTCGCCTCCTCGCCGAGCACCTCGCCCGTCTCGGCGTACCAGTCCGAACGGAACACGGCGTTCAGCTCGGCGACCGCGGGACCGGTGACGCGGGCGACCAGCTCCTGCCACTTGAGGCCGCGCTTGAGGTTCTTCGGCAGGTCGTAGCTGCGGTCGATGAGGTTCTGCGACCCCATGTGGCCGATGAGGCCGTCGACCACGACGATCTTGCGGTGGTTGCGCAGGTCGGGTCGCTGCCACTGGCCCTTCAGCGGCCGCACGGGGAGCATGTACTGCCACTCCACCCCGATGCGGTCGAGCTCCGCGATCGTCGCCTGATGCGGGGGATACCTCCGGGAGGCGACGTGGTCCATGAGCAGGCGCACCTTCACCCCGCGCTGGACGGCGGCCTCCATGGCCTCGAAGACCCCGCGCGTCGTGTCGTCGAGCGTCACGATGAAGAACTCGATGTGCACGAAACGCGTCGCCGTCGCGACATCCGCCGCGATGGCGTCGATGGAGCCCTCGTAGTCGTCGATCAGCGTCGCCCGGTTGCCGGATGTCACGGGGAGCCCGGTGAGCCGCGTGTTCTGCTCGACCGCGGTGGCGAACCATGCCGGCCACGCGGGCCGGTCCGCGACCAGGTCGACGCCGCCTGCCCGCTCGGCGATCATGCGGTCGGCCTCTCGCTGTCGCGCCATCCGCTGCTTCGGCAGCCGGATGTTGCCGATGAGCAGGTACAGCAGGATGCCGACGAACGGGATGAGGAAGATCGCGAGCAGCCACGCCATCGCGGCGGTGGGCTTGCGATCGCGGGGGATCACGACGAGCGCGATGATGCGGATGATCCAGTCGACCAGCAGGGCGATGCCGCCGATCACCGCCGCCCACTCGCCGCCGCTCACGCGCGGGCTCCGGCCCGGGCGCACAGGTCCACGGTCATCGCACCCTCCCCGAAAGGTCAGCGTGCCGCCGCCCATGGGTCGGTGCGCGCGGCCGATGCCCGAGTATGGCATCGGCCGGCGTGCGCCGTCAGGACCTTAGTCGGTGCCGAGGTCGAACGCGGCCGCCTCGTTGGCCGCATCGGTCTCGACGTCGAGCTCGGTCGTGGCCTCGCCCGCGGCGATCTGCGCCGCCTGGCCGGCGGCGATCTCGCCCACGAGCTGCGCGGTCGCGCCGCCCACGATGCCGAGGTGCGCGTAGTGCTCGAGCCGCGCGCGCGAGTCGGCGATGTCGAGGTTGCGCATCGTGAGCTGGCCGATGCGGTCCTCCGGGCCGAAGGCCTGGTCGCCGACGCGCTCCATCGAGAGCTTGTCGGGGTGGTAGCTGAGCGCGGGGCCCTCGGTGTTCAGGATCGTGTAGTCGTCGCCGCGGCGCAGGCGAAGGGTGACCTCGCCCGTGACCGCCGAGCCGACCCAACGCTGAATGGACTCGCGCAGCATGAGCGACTGCGGGTCGAGCCAGCGCCCCTCGTACATGAGGCGGCCGAGTCGGCGGCCCTCCTGGTGGTAGTTCGCGATCGTGTCCTCGTTGTGGATCGCGTTGAGCAGGCGCTCGTACGCGATGTGCAGCAGCGCCATGCCGGGCGCCTCGTAGATGCCGCGCGACTTCGCCTCGATGATGCGGTTCTCGATCTGGTCGCTCATGCCGAGGCCGTGGCGCCCGCCGATGCGGTTCGCCTCGAGCACGAGCTCGACCGGGTCGTCGAACTCGACGCCGTTGAGCGCGACCGGGCGGCCCTCGACGTAGCGGACCGTGACCTCCTCGGCCTCGATCGCGACCGTCTCATCCCAGAAGCGCACGCCCATGATGGGCTCGACGATCGTGATGCCCGCATCGAGGTCTTCGAGCTTCTTCGCCTCGTGCGTGGCGCCCCAGATGTTGGCGTCGGTCGAATACGCCTTCTCGACCGAGGCGCGGTAGGGCAGGTCGCGCGCCTGCATCCACTCGCTCATCTCGGTGCGACCGCCGAGCTCGGTGACGAACGCGCTGTCGAGCCACGGCTTGTAGATGCGCAGGCGCGGGTTCGCGAGCAGGCCGTAGCGGTAGAACCGCTCGATGTCGTTGCCCTTGTATGTGGAGCCGTCGCCCCAGATGTCGACGCCGTCCTCCATCATGGCGCGCACGAGCAGCGTGCCCGTGACCGCGCGACCGAGCGGGGTCGTATTGAAGTACGTCTTGCCGCCGCTGCGGATGTGGAACGCGCCGCACTGCAGCGCGACGAGCCCCTCCTCGACGAGCGCGGTCTTCACGTCGACGAGGCGGCTGAGCTCGGCGCCGTACTCGAGCGCGCGGCCCGGCACGGCGTCGACGTCGGGCTCGTCGGGTTGGCCGAGGTCGGCCGTGTAGGTGCAGGGGACGGCGCCCTTCTCGCGCATCCACGCGACCGCCACGGAGGTGTCGAGCCCCCCGGAGAATGCGATGCCGACGCGTTCGCCGGCGGGCAGGGAGGTGAGGACCTTCGACATGGCCTCCAGCCTACGGGAGCCGCGGATCCCTCGTGTTCGGGTGCTCGTCGCCCTGCGGGGCGTCGTCGACCCACTCGAGCAGGTCGCCCGGCTGGCAGTCGAGCACGCGGCACATGGCGTCGAGCGTGCTGAACCGCACGGCCTTGGCGCGGCCGTTCTTGAGCACCGCGACGTTGGCCGGGGTGAGCCCGACGCGGTCGGCGAACTCGCCCACGCTCATCTTGCGCCGGGCGAGCTCGACGTCGATGCGCACGACGATCGGCATCAGATCACCTCTTCCAGGTCGCTGCGCATCGCGGCCGCCTGCCGCAGCAGCGCGCGCAGCACCACGACGACGAGCACGACCACGCCGCCGATCAGCACCAGGCCGACGAGCGGGATGCCGTTGCCGGGATCGCGGAGCTCGGGGGTCATCAGGAACACCGCCATGAGGAACGCCGAGACCGCGAACAGCATGAGCCAGGCCGCGACGATGGTCCACACCATGACGTCGACCCAGACGAAGGCCTTGTCGCTGAAGATGCGGTCGGCGCGGATCAGCGTGAGCAGACGCCAGATGCAGACGAGCACGACCTGCACGCACAGCACCTCGAGGATCGAGAAGACGAGGAGGATCCACGGGAGCGGCCCGAGCTGCGGCGCCTCGCGGGCCTGCTGCAGGAACTCGCCGGGCAGGCTCATGACCTGGGCGACGACGAGCCCGGCGAACACGAGCACGATGAGCACCCGCAACGGGACGATCACGCGGTTGAGTGAAGTCATGTCTCGAATGTCGCGCAATAAGTATCGAATGTCAATAGGTAGCTACCGTGATTCGGTGGATCTGGCAGGGGCGGATGCCGCGGCGTAGGCTCAGCGCGTGAGCACCGACGCACCCCGACTCACGCCGTCGCCCCGATCGGGCTACACGGCCGCGCAGGTGCGCGCCGCCGAGGCGCCGCTCCTCGCCGCGGGCGAGCCGCTCATGCGGCGGGCGGCGGCCGCGCTCGCCGACGAGGTCGCCCGGCTGGTCGGACTACCCGCTGCTCCCGTCGGTCGCGAGACCGCCCGGGCGGCCGGGCGCGCTCGCGACGAACGGGCGCGCTCCCGCGAACACGACCGGGCCGCTTCGGCGGATGGCCGGCCCCGCCGCCTCGTCGTCATCCTCGCGGGTTCCGGCGACAACGGCGGCGACGCGCTCTTCGCCGGTGCGCACCTGGCCGAGCTCGGCGCCGACGTGCGGATCGTGGCCGTCGGGTCGCGGCTGCACGAGACCGGCGCCGCCGCCGCGCGCCGGGCGGGCGCGACCGACGTCGACCCCGACGCCGACCCGGCCGGCTTCGACGCGACGATCGACGCGGCCGACGTGCTCGTCGACGGCATCCTGGGGATCGGCGCGGCCGCGAGCCCCGCGCTGCGCGGACGGGCGCGCGACCTCGTCGCGCGCGTGCTCGAGCGGCTGGCCGAACGCGGGCACGCCGCGAGGCCGGCCGGCACGCGGCATCCGCTCGTCGTCGCCGTCGACCTGCCGAGCGGCATCTCGCCCGACGACGGACGCGTGCCCGATCCCACGGTGCTGCCCGCCGACGTCACGGTGACGATGGGCGCCGTGAAGGCCGGCCTGCTGCTTCCTCCCGCCGCGCGACTCGCCGGCCGCGTCGTGCTCGTCGACCTCGGACTGGGGCCCGCGCTCGCAGGGGTCGAGCCCGCCGTCACCGTCTGAGCCGCGCCCGGGTCGCGCAGACCCCATGCGATACCGTTGAGTGTGACTCAGGACCAGACCCCGCACGGCGACGAGGCGGTGCTCGCCGACGAACCCGAGGTCCGGCAGGCGCTGACCGACGCCGACCGTGGGCGACTCGCGGGCGTCGTGGCCGAACATCCGTCGTCGCCGCTCGCCTGGGCCGAGCTGGCCGACCTCGCCGACTCCGAGGGGCGGGCTCTCGACGCGTTCGCCTACGCGGTCGTCGCCGTCGACCTCGCCCGCGAGCAGCTCGCGTCATCAGGATGGACGGCCGGCGCGCCGGTGCCCTGGTCGGAGGAGCCCAACCGCGCCTACCTGCGTGCGCTCGACGCTGAGCGGCGTGCCGCCGAACGGCTCGGCCTCCAGCGGCGCGCCGAACGCGCCGCCGCCGACCTCTCCGGCGCCGATCCCGAAGCGCCCGCGCGCATCGCCTCGGAGTTCACGCCCACGCAGCTCATGCCCGTCATCACGGTCCCCCTGCCGTCGGAGGAGTCGCCCGAGGCGACCGCCGGCGACCCGTCCGATGAATCCGCCGCGCCGGGTGCGGCACGAGAGGACTGACATGCCCGCGGTCGTACTGATCGGAGCGCAGTGGGGCGACGAGGGCAAGGGCAAGGCGACCGACCTGCTCTCCTCGCGCCTCGACTACGTCGTGAAGTTCAACGGCGGCAACAACGCCGGGCACACCGTCGTCGTAGGCGACGAGAAGTACGCCCTGCACCTGCTGCCGTCGGGCATCCTCACCCCCGGGGTCACGCCGGTGATCGCGAACGGCGTGGTCGTCGACATCGAGGTGCTGTTCGAGGAGATCGAGGGCCTCGAATCGCGCGGCGTCGACACGTCGAAGCTGCGCATCTCCGCCAACGCGCACGTCATCACGCAGTACCACCGCACGCTCGACAAGGTCACCGAGCGCTTCCTCGGCAAGCGCCAGATCGGCACGACCGGCCGCGGCATCGGCCCGACCTACGCCGACAAGATCAACCGCGTCGGCATACGCATGCAAGACCTGTTCGACGAGAACATCCTGCGCCAGAAGGTCGAGGGCGCGCTCGACCAGAAGAACCACCTGCTCGTCAAGGTGTACAACCGCCGCGCCATCGGCGTCGACGAGATCGTCGAGGAACTGCTCGCCTACACCGATCGGCTGCGCCCCATGGTGACCGACACGTCGCTGCTGCTGCACCGGGCGCTCGAAGCCGACCAGACCGTCCTGTTCGAGGGCGGCCAGGCGACCATGCTCGACGTCGACCACGGCACGTACCCGTTCGTCACGTCGTCGAACGCGACGAGCGGCGGCGCCGTGACCGGTTCGGGCATCGCGCCGAACCGCATCGACCGGGTCATCGGCATCGTCAAGGCGTACACGACCCGCGTCGGGTCGGGGCCGTTCCCCACCGAGCTGTTCGACCAGTGGGGCGAGTTCCTCGCCGAGCAGGGGCACGAGTACGGCACGACGACCGGCCGTCGCCGTCGCACCGGATGGTACGACGCCCCAATCGCGCGCTACACCGCGCGCATCAACGGCGTGACCGACTTCGTGCTCACCAAGCTCGACGTGCTCACCGGCGTCGACCGCATTCCCGTCGCGGTGGCGTACGACGTCGATGGCGTGATCATGGAGGAGGTTCCGGTCTCGCAGTCCGACTTCCACCACGCCAAGCCCGTGTACGAGGAGTTCCCCGGCTGGACCGAGGACATCTCGGGGGCTCGCGAGTTCTCCGACCTCCCGCCCAACGCGCAGAGCTACGTGCGCGAGCTCGAGGCGATGTCGGGCGCCCGCTTCTCGGCGATCGGGGTCGGTCCCGGCCGTGACGAGATCGTGCAGCTGCACGACCTGCTCGACTGAGCCTCGCTCGCTCACTCGCTCGCTCGCTCGCTCACTCACTCGCTCGCTCGCTCGCTCGCGAGTTCCGGGTTTCCGCGGGTGCACCCGCACGAACTCGGGAATGAGTGGGGTGGGTGGCGTGGCGCGCCGGGCGTGACCTCGCGAGTTCCGGGTTTCTGCGGGTGCACCCGCACGAACTCGGGAATGATTGGGGTGGGTGGCGTGGCGCGCCGGGCGCGACCTCGCGAGTTCCGGGTTTCCGCGGGTGCACCCGCACGAACTCGGGAATGGACGAGGGCGGATGTCGCGCGGTCGCGATGCACAGGCAGCGCTCGGGCGCCGCTCGCGTGGGAGACTCGGGGGCATGCCCGCACGCCGTCCCGAGCCCGCGCCGCTCGTCGGCCGCTTCGTCACGCTCACCCCGATGACCGGCGACGACGTGCCGGCGCTGGAGCGTGCCATCCGCCGCCCTGAGGTGTTCGCGGGCGGGTACGGCGGTGGTCCGTCGGGGCTTCCGGCCGACGGCGAGGCCTTCGCCGACTTCGCGCGCGCGTCGTACACGCCCGCGGCGGACGGCCTGCCGTATGCCGTCCGCCTCCGCGGCGGGCCCGACGACGGCACCGTCGTCGGCGCCATTAAGCTCGGCGACCTCGACCTGCAGAACGAATCGGCCCATCTCGGCTGGACCGCGTACGACCCGCGCGTGTGGGGCACGGCCGTGAACCCCGAGACGAAGCTGCTGGTGCTCGGGCTCGCCTTCGACCACGGCTTCGGCCGAGTGAAGCTGCAGGCCGACGCGGTGAACGAGCGGTCGCGCGCGGCGATCGAGCGACTCGGCGCGCGCTTCGAGGGCGTGCTCCGCCGCGTGCAGCGCCGCCCCGACGCGTCGTGGCGCGACACCGCCGTCTACTCGATCCTCGCCGAGGAGTGGCCGGCGGTGCGAGCCGGCCTCGAGGCGCGCCTCGCCGAGCGCGACGGGCGACCCGTGCGACTCGCCGAGCGCGTGCCGGCCGAGTAGCGGCATCCGCTCACTCCCGCCTCGAGCGCTCGCCGCGGCGTGGTCGCTCGCAGCGCAGCTCAGGCGCCGTCGCGCTCCGGGAGGTGCAGGCGGGCGAGGAAGGCGTCGGTGCCGCGCGGCACGCGGCGCCGGTCGGCGCGCGAGACGAGCACGGTCACGAGCACCGCGATCGGCACCGTCCATGCGGCGGGCTGCTCGACGAGCGGGCGGATGGCGGGCGCCGATGCTGCGACGAGCGCCCCGCCGAGGATCGCCGCCCCCGAGAGCAGCGCGCCCGTCGCCATGCCCGCGATCGCGCCGCGCGCCGTGAGCCCGCGCCACCAGATGCCGAGGATGAGCACCGGGCACAGCGTCGACGCGGTGAAGGCGAACACGAGGCCGACGCTGCCCGCGAGTCCGGCCGGCTCGGTCGCGAGGGCGACGACGAGCGGAACGGCGGTCGACGCGAACGCCGCGATGCGGAAGCCGCGCACGCTGCCGCCGAGGAGGTCCTGCGAGATGACGCCCGCGACCGAGACCACGAGGCCCGACGACGTCGAGAGGAACGCCGCAAAGGCCCCGCCGATCACGAGCGCCGTGAGCAGGTCGCCCGCGACGCCGGGCACGAGCCGGTCGGGCAGCACGAGCACGAGCGCGTCGGCGTCGCCGGGGGTCGCGAGGTCGGGCGCGAACGAGCGGCCGAGCAGCCCGAACAGGGTCGGGAAGAGGTAGAACGCCGACAGCAGCACGAGCACGATGAGCGTCGTGCGGCGCGCGGCCGGGCCATCCGGGTTGGTGTAGAACCGCACGAGCACGTGCGGCAGGCCGAGCGTGCCGAGCAGCAGCGCGACCATGAGCGAGACCGTGCGGTACACCTCGAGCGAGCCCGGGCCCGCCCCGGCGGGGAACGCGGCGGTCGGCGTGAGCTCGGGCTCCACGGCGCCCGTCACCATCAGCAGCGCGACCACCGGGATCGCGAGCGCCGCGAGCTTCAGCCAGAACTGGAACGCCTGCACGAACGTGATCGAGCGCATCCCGCCGGCGGCGACCACGACCGCGACGAGCAGGGCGACCGCGACCGACCCGGCCCAGCTCGGCAGGCCGGTCGTGATGCGCACCGTGAGGGCGGCGCCCTGCAGCTGCGGCACGATGTAGAGCCATCCGATCACGACGACCAGCACGCTCGTGACGCTTCGCACGGCGGACGACTCGAGCCGCGCCTCGGTGAAGTCGGGGATCGTGTAGGCGCCAGAGCGGCGCAGCGGCGCCGCGACGAAGAGCAGCAGCATGAGGTACCCCGCGGTGTAGCCGATCGGGAACCACAGCGCCGACGCCCCCGTGAGCAGGATCAGGCCCGCGATGCCGAGGAACGACGCCGCCGAGAGGTACTCGCCGCCGATCGCCGACGCGTTCCACCACGGCCGCACGGTGCGGGAGGCGACGTAGAAGTCGCTCGTCGTGCGCGAGATCCGCAGGCCGTAGACGCCGATGAGCACGGATGCCACGGCGACCGTCGCGATCGCGGCGTACCCGATCGCGGGGTTCACGGCTCCTCCGCGAGCGCGCGGTAGCGCGCCTCGTTCCGGGTCGCGGCGCGGACGTAGAGCGCGGCGACGGTGATCGCGAGCGGGTACACGCCGAGCCCCAGCAGCAGCCAGGACACGGGCACGCCCGCGACGAACGTCTCGTCGAGCGCGGGCAGCACCGCCACGGCGATCGCGTAGGCGGCCGTCGCCACGACGAACGCGACCGCGCACACGATCGCGAGCCGGAGTTGCGAGCGGATGAGCGACCGCACGTAGACGGCCTCGACGTCGCTGGTCGGGCCGGGGCGGCCGGTGGCGCCGCGTCGGCGCGCGGTCGAACGGCGGGCGGATGCCGCGACGGCGCCCGTGCGCGGCGCAGTCACCCGCACGCGCTCCCGCGGAGGCTCCTCCTCGCTCACGGGCGCGCCCGCGGGGTCGCCGCCTCGAGGCGTTCCCGGAGGCCGGGCAGCAGACGTCGGCTCACGGGCAGCTCGGCCTGCCCGACGACGACGGTCGGCCGCTCGCCCCCGAGTCGCACGCGCTGCACGTGGGGGAGCGCGACGAGGTACGAGCGGTGCACGCGGACGAAGCCGGCGTCGGCCCACTGCCGTTCGAGGTCGGACATGGGCACGCGCACGAGGTAGCTCGCCTCGTCGGTGTGCAGCCGCGCGTAGTCGCCCTGGGCCTGCACGTAGCGCACGTCGTCGCGCCGGATCATGCGGGTCGTGCCGCCGAGCGTCACGGCGATCATCTCGGGACGCGAGGCCGCCGCATCCGCCGCCCCCGGCTGGGCCTGCCGCATCGCCTCGACGATGCGCGTGACCGATCGCTGCAACCGCTCGGTGCGCACGGGCTTCAGCAGGTAGTCGACGGCCGCGAGGTCGAAGGCTTCGAGCGCGCCCTCCTCGTCTGCCGTGACGAACACGAACGCCGGCTTGTGCTCGAAGCGCTGCAGCGCCCGGGCCAGGTCGAAGCCCGACAGGCCGGGCATGTGGATGTCGAGGAACGCGGCGTCGACGGGTTCGCGGGTGAGGATGCGGATCGCCTCGGATCCCGAGTTCGCGCGGTGGATGGTGCCGATCCGCGGGTCCTGACCGAGCAGGAACGCCAGCTCGTCCACGGCGGGCTGCTCGTCGTCGGCGATGAGGACCGAGATCACGGCACCAGTCTCCCATCGGCGCCGTCGACGGATGCCGCGGAGCGGCCGGGCTGCGACTTCGGCACTCGCATCCGCACGAGCGTGCCCGCGCCGAGGTTCGTCTCGACGACGAGCCCGTGCTCGTCGCCGTAGACCTGCCGGAGTCGCGCGTCGACGTTGCGCAGGCCGACGTGCTCGCCCGGCCGCCCGCCCGCGAGCACGTCCGCGAGCCGCTCGGGATCGATGCCGACGCCGTCGTCCTCGACGGTGATCTCGGCGAACGCGCCCGAGTCCTCGGCGGTGATCGTGATCCGGCCGCCGCGCTCCTTCGCCTCCAGGCCGTGCCGGACCGCGTTCTCGACGAGCGGCTGGATCGAGAGGAACGGGATCACCGTCGAGAGCACTTCGGGCGCGACCTGCAGCGTGACCGTCAGCCGGTCGCCGAACCGGGCGCGCTCGAGCTTCAGGTACGAGTCGATCGAGCGCAGCTCCTCGGCGACGGTCGTGAAGTCGCCGTGCCGCCGGAACGAGTACCGGGTGAAGTCGGCGAACTCGAGCACCAGTTCGCGCGCCTTCGCCGGGTCGGTGTTGATGAACGACGCGATCGCGTTGAGCGAGTTGTAGATGAAGTGCGGACTGATCTGCGCCCGCAGCGCGCGCACCTCGAGCTCGGCGAGTGCGGCCCGGGAGGCGTCGAGCTCGCCGAGCTCGACCTGCGCCGCCACCCACTCGGCGACCTCGCCCGTGGCACGCACCAGGCCCGCGCGCACGCGCGGCGCGAACGCGACGACGGCCCCGACGACCTCGTCGCCCGCGCGGATCGGCGCGGCCGCGGCATCCGTCTCGCCCGAGGGCGCGGGCACCCGACGCTCGACCTGCGCGCGGCCCGACCCGACCGCCTCGTCGGCCAGCCGCTCGGCCGCCGGGGTGAGCGTCTCGTCGCCGTCGACCGCGACCGGTCCGCCCGCGATGACGAGCGCGAGCGTGTCGGCGCCGAGCAGCGCCCGGAGCTGCTTCGCGGCCTTCGCGGCATCCGTCTCGGTCATGTCGCCGCGCAGGTGCTTGGCCGCGCGCGAGGCGAGATGCAGGGTCTGGTACGTCGCCTGCTCGGCGTCGGTGCCGAGCTCGCGCGAGGCCACCACGAGCCGGCGCAGCAGCACGACCACGCCCACCGCCAGCGCGCCGGCAACCACGCCGGCGGCGGCGACGAGCAGCATCGACTCGGGCATGCACGTACTGTATCCGTCGTTCGTCGTCGCCCCTCCGCCGTTCGGCGCACCATCCGCGCCGTTCACCGACGACGAGCGGTCGGCGTCCCCGGCGCGACATCCGCTTCGCCAGCATGGACGAATCGCGACCGCAGCGACGCGGGCCTCGGCCCCGCCGCATCCCCTCGAAGGAGAGACGCCATGGGCAACGAGGCCCTGAGCGCGGATGTCGACCTGAGCCACGTCGACTATCCCGCAGTGCAGCAATCGCACGAGTTTCAAGAGCTCCGCCGGACGCACCGGAGCTTCGTCTTCCCCGTGCTCGGCGCGTGCCTGGCCTGGTACCTGGCCTACGTGCTGCTCGCGGTCTACGCGGTCGACTTCATGTCGACGCGCGTGTTCGGCAGCATCAACGTGGCCATGCTGCTCGGCCTCGCGCAGGTCGTCACGACCTTCGCCGTGACCATGTGGTACGTCCACTTCGCGAACAAGAACCTCGACCCGAAGGCCGAGCGCATCCGCGACGAGATCGAGACCGGCGTCTTCCTCGACGAGTCCGACGAGGGGGTGGCGCGCTGATGTTCCGATTCGAAGCGGCGGCCTCCACCTCGCCCGGCGAGCCGTGGCTCAACATCGCCATCTTCGGCGCCTTCGTCGCCGTCACGATGGTCATCGTGTTCCGCGCCAGCCGGAACAACAAGACCGCGGCCGACTACTACGCGGCCGGGCGCTCCTTCACGGGCGGCCAGAACGGCTCGGCCATCGCCGGCGACTACCTCTCGGCGGCGTCGTTCCTCGGCATCGTCGGCGCCATCGCGATGACCGGCTACGACGGGTTCCTCTACTCGATCGGGTTCCTCGTCGCGTGGCTCGTCGCCCTGCTGCTCGTCGCCGAGCTGCTGCGCAACACGGGCAAGTTCACGATGGCCGACGTGCTGTCGTTCCGCCTGAAGCAGCGCCCGGTCCGCATCGCCGCGGCCACCACCACGCTCGTGGTCTGCTTCTTCTACCTGCTCGCGCAGATGGCCGGCGCCGGCGGCCTCGTCTCGCTGCTGCTCGGCATCGGCGACCAGGTCGGGCAGGCCGTCGTCATCACCGTGGTCGGCGCGCTCATGATCCTCTACGTGCTCGTCGGCGGCATGAAGGGCACGACCTGGGTGCAGATCATCAAGGCGGTCCTGCTCATCGCGGGCGCCGGCATCATGACGGTCTGGGTGCTCGCCCTGCACGGCTTCGACTTCTCGGCGCTGCTCGACCGCGCCGTCGAGGTCGCGGAGAACCCGGCGATCCTCGACCCCGGCCTGAAGTACGGCGTCTCCGAGATCGCGAAGATCGACTTCGTCTCGCTCGGCCTGGCCCTCGTGCTCGGCACCGCGGCCCTGCCGCACGTGCTGATGCGCTTCTACACGGTGCCCACGGCCAAGGAGGCCCGCAAGTCGGTCGTCTGGGCGATCTGGCTGATCGGCATCTTCTACGTCTTCACGCTCGTGCTCGGCTACGGCGCGGCGGCCCTCGTGGGCCCCGAGATCATCGCCGCGGCTCCCGGCGGCCCGAACTCGGCGGCGCCGCTGCTCGCGTTCGCACTCGGCGGACCGCTGCTGCTCGGCGTGATCTCGGCGGTCGCGTTCGCGACGATCCTCGCGGTCGTCGCCGGCCTCACGATCACCGCGGCCGCGTCGTTCGCGCACGACATCTACGCGTCGGTCGTGAAGAAGGGCAAGCCCGAGCCGGGCGCCGAGGTGAAGGTGGCCCGTCGCACGGTCGTGATCATCGGCATCGTCGCGATCATCGGCGGCATCGGCGCCAACGGCCAGAACATCGCGTTCCTCGTGGCGCTGGCGTTCGCGGTGGCGGCCTCGGCGAACCTGCCCACGATCGTGTACTCGCTGTTCTGGAAGGGCTTCACCACGCGCGGCGCCCTGTGGAGCATGTACGGCGGCCTGATCTCGGCGATCGTGCTCATCGCGCTCTCGCCGGTGGTCTCGGGATCCGAGACGTCGATGCTCAAGACCGAGGCGATCGACTTCGCGATCTTCCCGCTGTCGAACCCGGGCATCGTCTCGATCCCGCTGGCCTTCCTCCTCGGCTGGATCGTGAGCGTGCTCGACGCGCGTCGCGAGGACCCGCTCAAGCAGTCCGAGATGGAGGTGCGCTCGCTCACGGGCCTCGGAGCCGAGAAGGCGGTGCAGCACTAGGAGCTCCGGCGGCCGCCCGGAACGGGGAGCCGGGCGGCCGCCGGGAACGACTGCGACGGGGTGGGAACGCCTGCCCTGACCTCGTCGCCGGCACGACGGGGGCGGATGCCACGGACTCGGGTCCGGGCATCCGCCCCCGTTGCGCTGCCCGGTGGCCGGCAGACCGCCTACGACTGCGTTCAGCCGGTTGGCGCGTCCGTCCTCGAGAGAGTGACCGTGAAGGCGCCGGTGTTGTCCGCCCGGTCGGTGTCGTTCACGCTGAGCACGAGCGACCCCATCCGGCCAATCGCGGCGTAGCAGTCGATGGACGAGTCGGTGCCGAGCCGAACGAACGGCGGCAGGCCGTCGATCGCGGCGACGAGGGCGCCGTGCTCCGCCCAGTCGAGACCGACCAGGTTCTGGCTCGGATCGTTGCCCTGCTCGTCGTACAGCTCCCTGCCGTCGGCGTCGACGGTCGTCGACTCCGTGTCCGCGCCCCAGGAGATGACACCCGTCGCCCACACGTGGTAGGCGGCGCCCGGGAGGCAGGTGATGCCGGTCGGGATCCATTCGGGGGTGTCGCCCGGCACCTCGATCGTGAGGGGGGTGAGCGGGTCGAGGGTGATCGTCGGATCGACCGTGATGTCCGATACCTGCACGTCGAAGCCCCCGGTGTTCCCAGCCGGGTCGGCGACGTTGACGCCGAGCTGGAGCTCGCCGTCTGCGGAGCACTCCATCGCCAGCCTCGATCCCACGACGAACGGCATGCCGCCCTCGCCGATACGCCCGATGAGCCCGGCGGTGGGCGCCTGCGGCTGCGGGTTGATCGCCGAGAAGCCAGGGCTGCCGTCGGGCGGGACGGCGAGGCCGTCGAAGCTCTCCACGAGGACCTCTCCGGAGGCGGTGAGCAGGAGCCGCTGTCCGACGGCGCAGTCGAGGCCGGTCGGCGTCCACACGGTGTCGCCGGCCACGCCGAAGCTGGCGGGGAGCGTGATCGCCGTCTCACCGCCGCCCTCCGCGCCTTCTCCGTCACCCGACGTCGCGGCGATCACGGCGACGGTGCCGCCGATCCCGGCGAGCGCGGCGCCGACCGCCACGGCGGCCAGCACGCCGACCCGGCGGCGGCGGTCCGGTGGGCCGCCGTGCGTCACGGATGCCGCGGATGGCACGTCGTCGGCGGCCGGCGCGGTCGGCGAACGCAACGGCGGCGTCGGGACCGGTGGCGGCGGCGCACTCGGAGTGGCCGCCTCGACCTGCGCCGGCTCGCGCGCCGCCGTTCCGGGCGACGCCGGCAGGACGAACAGCCGGGTCTCGTCGCCGCGCAGGCACAGCACCGGGGTCACCCACTCGAGCGTGTCCCGCCCGAGGCCGAGGATGGCGATGCGTCCGCTGACGACCGCCTCGTCGATGCGGCGGCCGTACGCGAGGGACGTGTAGAAGCCCTGCGAGAACGCGAGCGCGGCCGGGTCGCTGATCGTGAACTGCATCGCGGCCACGGCGTTGATGCCGCTGTTGACGAGGGCGGCGGCCGTGCCGGAGTAGAGGTCGCCCGCGCCCGCGGTGGCCGACATGCAGGAGTTGATCACGACCAGCCGGGGCGTCGGCTCGGCCTGGTCCAGCAGGTCGGCGAGCGCCGACGCGTCGACCTGGTCGGCCCTCCCGTCGGGACCGACGAACGCGAGCACCCCCTCGTCGGATGTCGCGTCATATGACCCGTGCCCGATGAAATGCAGCACGTGCCACTGCGCCGAGAGCAGCTTCGCGTGCACGTTGGGCCAAGTCACCTCCTCGAGCCACTCGAGGAGGATCCGACCCTCGTCGATGTGCGGCCGGAGCGCCGTCTCGAGGCGCGTACGCTCGGCCCTCGCATCGATCGGGGACAGGTCGGACGGCGCCGCGACCATCGCGAGGACCCGAAGCGGCGGGTCGAGGTTCAGCGGCTCCATGACGTCGGTCGTCGGGATCTGGCGGATGAGCGGGTCCTTGCGGCAGACGTACACGCCCGCCTCGGGATCGAAGAGGGCTTCCCATGGCAGTGCGGCGAGGACCGGCGCGACGAGCCGGAGTCGGACCTGCAGGCTGCCGCCGCGCTCCCGGGCGACCGCGCGACTCGTGCGGTACTCCTCCTCGACCTCGCCGGTGAAGACGGCGGAGAACAGTTCGGTCCCCACGCGCTGGAGTTCGGTCTCGCCCGCCGTCAGCAGGCGCCGGGACGGCACCGCCGAGGCGAGCACCGTCGAGTCCAGCTGCGGCAGCTGCGCGATGATGGCTTCGGCGTCGAGCCGGAACGACGCCGCCGCGGCCGCGGGTCCGGCCGAGCGCAGGACACGGACGTCCCAGGTGCCCGGCTCCCGGCCGGGACCTATTTCCAGCTCGATGTTCGCGCCCATGAGCGGCTCCCGGCGGTTCCGGGGCTCGGCCCGGGACCCATTCGACAGCAGGTTACCCCCGAGCGTGCCGGCGCGGCATCAGGCGCTCGCGAGGAGGACGAGCCGCCGCGTCGCCCGGTTATGGCGACGTGGCGGTCGATCGCGACCCGGGCACCCGGCTGCCAACGTTCGGCGGGTTCCGGACATCGCGGCCCGGAGCCCTCGTGCGCGTCCGCGACGTGGACGTACCGTGGGTCGGTGACCACCCGCACCGCGTCCGAGAACACCGCGCCGCAGGCCGCCGCCGGGGCATCCGTCGACCGCACTGCCCAGTCGCGCCGCCGCGGCGGCGTGCGCACCTGGGTGCAGTTCCTGTCCGCCGGGCTGGTCTGGGGCGCGAGCTTCCTGTTCATGGCGGTCGCGCTCACCGGGCTGTCGTTCACGCAAGTGGCGTGGGCAAGAGTCGTGCTCGGCGCGATCACGCTCGGCGTCGTCGTGCTCGTCGCGCGCCCGCGGGTCGACGGCGGCACGGTGCTGCCGCGTGAGCCGGTCGTCTGGCTGCACTTCCTGGTGATCGGCATCACGGGCTGCGTCATCCCGTTCCTGCTCTTCACGTGGGCGCAGCAGACGGTGACCTCGAGCCTCGCGTCGATCCTCAATGCCACGACGCCGATCATGACCGCCATCATCGCGACGCTCGCCTTCCGGGTCGAGAAGCTCGACACGTCGCGCTGGCTCGGCGTGCTGGTCGGCATCGTCGGCGTCGTGGTCATCATCGCGCCGTGGCAGGCCGAGTTCGGCGGCACCCTCGCGGGCCAGCTCGCGATCCTCGGCGCGACCGCGTGCTACGGCCTGATGTTCGGGTACACGCGGAAGTTCCTGAGCGGTCGGCCGATCGCGGCGACGACGTTCGCCTTCCTGCAGGTCGGCATGGGCGGCGCCGTCATGCTGCTGCTCACGCCGCTGCTCGCGATCGGGCCGGTGCGGCTGGATGTCGCGGTCGTCGTGTGCCTCGCCATCCTCGGCATCGCCGGAACGGGGCTCGCCTACATCTGGAACATCGGCGTGATCCGCGATTGGGGCCCGACCAACGCGTCGACGGTCACGTACGTGACGCCGGTCGTCGGCGTGGTGCTGGGCGTCGCCATCCTGGGCGAGCCGCTCACCTGGAATGAGCCGCTCGGGGCGCTCGTCGTGATGGCGGGGATCCTGCTCGCGCAGGGGCGGGTGCGGATCCCGCGGCGTGCCGTTGAGCGCGCCTGACCGCGTCAGCCGGCTTCGGAGCATTGGTACTCGGATCCTTGCGGAATACCCCACCCGGGTATATGGTTCAGAACAATGATACCCCAGTGGGGTATCATCGAACCGATCCAGATCCAGACGGGAGTCCACGATGAGCGAGCGCGAGTACCAGGTGACCGGCATGACGTGCGGTCACTGCGAGATGTCGGTGCGCGAAGAGGTCGAGCAGCTCCCCGGCGTCACCGGCATCCGGGTGTCCGCCGCCGCCGGTCGCCTCTCGATCACCGCCCCCGCCGACCTCGACGACGCCGGCGTCATCGCCGCCGTCGAGGAGGCCGGCTACGCGGCCGTGCGCGTCTGACCCCTCGGTCCGACATGCGCACGGCAGCCAGGCTGGGGCTGTTCGCGGCGAGTGCGGCGGCCGTGTTCGCCGCCGCGCTCGTCACGGCCCCGCTCATCATCCCGGCCGACGCCTCGGCCGCGTGGACCTCGAACGAGGAGGATCCGATGGACACCGCAGCATCCGGGCACGGCGGACACGCCGGCGCCGCATCATCCGCTTCACCGACCGCTGCCGACGACGTTCGAGGGCTCTCGGTCTCGCACCGCGGGTACGCCCTCACCGGGCTGACCGCCCCGGCGACCGCGGGCGAAGCGGGCTCGATCGCCTTCACGCTCGTCGGCGCCGACGGCGAGCCGGTCACCGAGTACGAGGTGGCCCACGACAAGCAGCTGCACCTCATCGTGGTGCGCTCCGACGGCGCGCACTTCCGGCACGTCCATCCCGAGACCGACGGCCGCGGCACATGGACGATCCCGTTCACGTTCGGGGCCGCGGGCACCTACCGGGTGTTCGCCGACTTCGTGCCGACCGCGCACGGCGAGACCGTGACGCTCACGAGCACGGTCGACGTCGCCGGCGACTTCGCGCCCGAGCCCCGCACGACCGAGATCGTCGCCACGACGGTCGAGGGCGTGACGGTCGAGGTCGAGGGCGGCCTCGTGGCCGGCGCCGAGAGCGACCTCACGTTCACCGTGACGCGCGACGGCGAGCCCGTCACCACGCTCGAGCCATACCTCGGCGCGTACGGGCACCTCGTCGCCCTCCGCCAGGGCGACCTCGCGTACCTGCACGTGCACCCCATGGGCGAGCCCGGCGACGGCGTCACCGAGGCCGGGCCCGAGATCTCGTTCATGGCGACCGCGCCCACCGGGGGTCGCTACCTGCTCTACCTCGACCTGAAGCTCGACGGCGTCGTTCGATCCGTGCCGTTCGTCGTCACGGCGACGGCCGGGGCGGCGGATGGCGCGAGCGCCGGGTCGCACGACGACGACGCCGCGCACGGCGCGGCCGAGGGCGCGCACGGCGAGGACCACTCATGACGACCGACATCGCGACCTCCGGCGCCGCAGCCGACGGGCGCATCGTCGAGCTCGAGATCGGGGGCATGACCTGCGCGTCGTGCGCCATGCGCATCGAGAAGAAGCTGAACCGGCTCGACGGCGTGACCGCGGCGGTGAACTACGCGACCGAGCGGGCGCGCGTGGCCGCGCCCGCGCGCCTCGACGCGGCAGAGCTCATCGCGGCGGTCGAGGCCGCCGGGTACCGCGCCGAGGTGCCGGTCCCGCCGCGGGTCGCCCCGCCGGGCGACGGTGCCGGGACTGCAGCGACGGGCACGCCCGCCGAGTCGCGCGCCGACGCCGAGCTCCGCTCGCTGCGCACGCGCCTCATCGCCTCGGTCGTGCTCGCGGTGCCCGTGATCCTGCTCGCCATGATCCCCGCGCTGCAGTTCACGTACTGGCAGTGGGCCTCGCTCGCGCTCGCCGCCCCCGTGGTCACGTGGGCGGCCTGGCCGTTCCACCGCGCCGCGCTCGTGAACCTGCGCCACGGCGCCGCCACGATGGACACGCTCATCTCGCTCGGCGTGACGGCCGCGTTCGCGTGGTCGCTGTACGCGCTGTTCCTCGGCGCGGGCGGCGAGCCGGGCATGGTCCACGGCTTCGAGCTCACGGTGGCGCCGAGCGACGGCGCCGCGAACCTCTACCTCGAGGTCGCCGCGGGCGTGACGATGTTCGTGCTGCTCGGCCGCTACCTCGAGAAGCGCTCGAAGCGCGCGGCGGGTGCCGCGCTGCGGGCGCTGCTCGAGCTCGGCGCGAAGGAGGTCGCGGTGCTCCGCGACGGCGTCGAGACCCGTCTCCCGGTCGAGCAGCTCGCCGTCGGCGACGCGTTCGTCGTGCGCCCCGGCGAGAAGATCGCGACCGACGGCGTCGTGGTCGACGGCCGCAGCGCGGTCGACGCCTCGCTCGTGACGGGGGAGTCGGTGCCCGTCGAGGTGGCGGCCGGCGACCCGGTGATCGGCGCGACCGTCAACGCCGGGGGACGCCTCGTGGTCCGTGCGACCCGCGTCGGCGCCGACACGCAGCTCGCGCAGATGGCGCGCCTCGTCGAGGAGGCCCAGGCCGGCAAGGCCGAGGTGCAGCGACTCGCCGACCGGGTCGCGGGCGTGTTCGTGCCGGTGGTCATCCTCATCGCGGTCGCCACGCTCGGCATGTGGCTCGGCGGCGGCTTCCCGCCCGCGGCGGCGTTCACCGCCGCGGTCGCGGTGCTCATCATCGCGTGCCCGTGCGCGCTCGGCCTGGCCACGCCGACGGCGCTGCTCGTCGGCACCGGTCGAGGCGCGCAGCTCGGCGTGCTCATCAAGGGACCTGAGGTGCTCGAGTCCACCCGCCGCGTCGACACGATCGTGCTCGACAAGACCGGCACCGTGACGAGCGGGCGGATGTCGCTCGCCGGAGTCCACCCTGCCGACGGCGTCGACGAGGCCGAACTGCTCCGGCTCGCGGGCGCGCTCGAGCACGCCTCCGAGCACCCGGTCGCGAGGGCGATCGCGGATGGCGCGACAGCGCGCGTCGGCGACCTGCCGGCGCCCGAGTCGTTCGAGAACCGCCCCGGGCTCGGCGTGCACGGCGTCGTCGACGGGCACCTCGTGCTCGTGGGCCGGCCCGCGCTGCTCGCCGAATGGGCGATCCAGCCCGACGCGCGAGTCGCGGCATCCGTCGCCGCAGCCGAGGCCGAGGGTCGCACGGCGGTCGTCGTCGCGTGGGACGGCGCCGTGCGCGGCGCCCTCACCGTCGCCGACGCCGTGAAGCCCACCAGCGCCGACGCGGTCGCCCGCCTGCGCGGCCTCGGCCTCGAGCCGATCCTGCTCACGGGCGACAACGAGACGGTTGCGCGGCAGGTGGCGGCCGAGGTCGGCATCGGCCGCGTCATCGCCGAGGTGCTGCCGGCCGACAAGGCCGCCGTGGTCGCGCGCCTCCAGGGCGAGGGCCGCTCGGTCGCGATGGTCGGCGACGGCGTGAACGACGCGGCGGCGCTCGCGCAGGCCGACCTCGGCATCGCGATGGGCACCGGCAGCGATGTCGCGATCGAGGCCGCCGACCTCACGCTCGTGCGCGGCGACCTGCTCGCGGCCGTCGACGCGATCCGGTTGTCGCGGCGCACGCTCCGTGTCATCCGGGGAAACCTGTTCTGGGCGTTCGCGTACAACGTCGCGGCGATCCCGCTCGCCGCGCTCGGCCTGCTGAACCCGATGCTGGCGGGCGCGGCTATGGCGTTCTCGAGCGTGTTCGTCGTCGGCAACAGCCTCCGGCTGCGCGCGTTCCGGTCGGCGGTCGGGAGCGGTGGGGCCTGACTGGCCGTAGGGTCGAAGCATGACCGCCGAGACTCCCGACGTCCCGATCGACGAGCGTGACGCGGCGATGACGGAGCTGCTCGGCATCCGCTCGAGCATCGACAACATCGACGCCGCCCTCATCCACCTGCTCGCCGAGCGGTTCAAGTTCACGCAGCAGGTCGGGCGCCTCAAGGCGGCGCACGGGCTCCCGCCGAGCGACCCCGACCGCGAGAAGCGCCAGATCGCCCGGCTGCGGGCGCTCGCCGAAGACGCGCACCTCGATCCGGCGTTCGCCGAGAAGTGGTTCAACTTCGTCGTGGCAGAGGTCATCCAGCACCACGAGGCGCTCGCCGACGTCAACGGCGCGGACGCGCCCGCGACCCCGGTCGGCACGGACCGCGCGTGAGCTGGTACCCCGTTCCGCTCCCGTCGCAGGCGGGCCGCTCCGTGCTGGTCACCGGCGCGAACGCCGGTCTCGGGTTCTTCACCGCGGCACGGCTCGCCGGCGCGGGGGCGAACGTCACGCTCTCGGGCCGCAGCCGCGAGCGACTCGCGGCGGCCGTCGCGGCGATCCGCGGACGGATGCCGCAGGCCTCCGTCGACACCCTCGTGATCGACACGTCATCGCTCGACTCGGTGCACCGGGGCGTCGAGCACCTGCTCGACCGCGCACCGCTCGACGCGATGGTGCTGAACGCCGGGATGGTGCACACGCCCGGCGCGCGCCTGGAGAGCGTCGACGGGCACGAGCTCGTGCTCGCCACCAACGTGCTCGGGCACTTCGCGCTGCTCGCCCGGCTCGTCCCGAACCTCGCCGCGGGCGCGCGCGTGGTGACGCTGGGCTCGCTGTCGACGCGACTGTCGACGTTCCGACTCGACGACCTCGAGCTCCGGCGCTCGTACGATCCGTGGCGTGCGTACGCGCAGTCGAAGATCGCGGCGGCGGCGATCGCCTTCGAGCTCGACCGGCGCCTGCGGCGCGCGGCGGAGGACGGTGCCGAGGCGGTCGGCGCGGCATCCGCGACACCGCGCGTGCACAGCGTCGTGGCCCACCCCGGCTATTCGATCTCGGGCCGCACGCCCCGCGTGCCCGGGGTGAGCGAGCCGCCTCCCCTCGACCGGTTCGCCGACTCGCTGCAGGCGCCCTTCGCGCAGGGGAAGCATCGCGGGGCCGAGGTCATCGTGCATGCGGTCGCGGCCGACGACGTCGAGGGCGGCCAGTTCTGGGGCCCACGCTACGCCGTGAAGGGCGAGCCCCGACTCGCGACGCCGACGCGCACGTCGCGCGATCCGCGCGTCGGCGCGCGAGTCTGGTCGTTCGCCGAGGCGGCGACGGGGGTCCGGTTCGATGCCGAGGCGGTGGGAACGTGATCCGCGGAATCGTCGGACGCTGGTGGTCGCAACCGCGGACCCGGCTGCGCATCGCGCGTGTGCTGGTGGTCCTCGGCGCCGCGCTCGCGGTGATCGGCGTGTTCACCGCGCGCTGGGGCCTGCTGTTCGCCGGCATCATCGTGGTCGGGTTCGCGGCCGGGATCGGGCCCGCACGCATCCGGCGTCGAGCCGACCGGGAGCCCCGATGATCAGCCGCGACCTCGCCCTCGAGCTCCGCGACGCCGGACTCGTCTGGCATCCCGACTCGGGCGATCGCTTCCAACTCGACCTGCCGAGCAACGTCGAGGCCGACGTCGAGGCCGACATCTTCACGGTGAGCGAGATGACGATCGAGGCTCGCCGCTACCCCACGGGCACCATCCTCGCGTTCAACGGCACCACCGAGTGGGCGCTCGACTCCGTCGCGCTCGCCGACGCGGTGTGGCTGCCGCGCGAGGACCAGCTGCGCGAGCTGCTCCGCGCGACCTTCCGCGCCCTGCGCCGGTTGCCCGACGCGTTCGAGGTCGAGATCGAACTGGCCGGTGAGGTTCGGCGCTTCGAGCATCCCGACGCCGCGGAGGCCTACGGGATGGCACTGCTCGCGCTCATCGACCGCATCCGCTGAGCGGGCGATCGCCCGCGGCATCCGACCTGAGCGGCGCCGCGGGCGAACGTACGGACGGGTCAGGCCGAGCGCAGCGCCTTCGCCTTCAGCGCCTCGTACTCGGGCTGCGTGATCGCGCCGCTGTCGAGCAGCCGCTTGGCCGACTCGATCTCGCCGGCCGCCGACTGCCCCGACCCCGCGACCGACCTGATGTAGTCGGCCTGCTGCGCATTCATCGCCTGCGCGCGCTCCATGTTCCGCTCCGTCATGCTCTTGCCGCGCGCGATCAGGTAGATGAACGCGGCCAGGAACGGGAAGAACACGAGGAACAGCACCCACAGCGCCTTCGCCCACCCGTTGAGGCTCGGATCACGGAAGATGTCGATGAACACCGTGATGAAGATCCAGATGCAGGCGACGATGACGTAGAACCAGAACAGCCAGACGAAGAAGTCCCAGATGGTGTTCACGGCGTTCCCTTCCTCCGTGGGTGTGAGGGTCACGCCCGCGTGGCATGACGCTAAGACGCGTCGCCGACGCCGCATGGGACTTAAGGCACGTCGCTTGCGAGGGCCGCCCGTCGCGGCGGCGCCGGTGGGACGGCATGGCGCTTCGGCGCAGAGGATCGACGCAGTCGTTCGGAGCATTCGGCGCATAGGCTCGGACTCATGGGCGACGGCACGGGTGGGGGCCGAGCGGACGCCGAGGCAGTCGCGGTGCAACGGGCGCGCGATGCCGTCGAGCGGGCCGTGCGAGAGCTCATCGCGGCATCCGTTCGGACCGAGACGCTCGCCGAGTACGTGCCCGGACGTCGGGTGATGGGGATTCCGCGCGCGCCGCGCATGCACGTGGTCGGGCCGGTCTGGCGGCTCGGCGTGCTGCTGCTCGATGCCGACGGCCGCCTGTACGCGACGGGACGCGTGATCCGGGCCGAGCGGGCGGTGCGCAAGAGCGTGACGGCCGAGTCCGTCGTCGAGCAGCGCGCCTACCGTGCCGCGGCGATCAAGGGCGGCCTGCCCGAGGGCGCGACGGTCGTGTTCGACGCCGCGCCGATCGAACTCGAGGCCGGCGCGTTCGCCGAGGGAGCGCCATCCGGCCCGCTCGCGCTCACGACCGCCGCGGACGGTGCACCGTACGTCGCCGTGCGTTGGAACCCATCACGCGACGACGCCCTCATCCCGTTCGAGTCGTACCTGGCCGAACGCGTCGACCTGCTCGTGAACCCGCCCCAGGGCGCCTGACGTCGACGGGGTCAGAAGCCGAACGCCGTGATCGCGGGCAGGCCGCCGTCGCGCCATCCCTCGAGCGCGAACCGCTCATGGTGCACGAGCCGCTCGGGCAGCGCGTCGAGCGGGAACCACTCGAGCGCGCTCGCCTTCTCCTCCTGCAGCGACGGGATGCCGCGCCACGAGCGGACGACGAAGAAGACGTCGAGCCGCTGGTCGACGGGCAGCCCGGTCGGGGCGGTGCGGTGCATCGCCGTGACCGGCTCGAGGTCGGACTCGGCGACCTCGACGCCGACCTCCTCGAGGAGTTCTCGTGCGGCGCCGGCCATCACCGTCTCGCCGAACTCGACATGACCCGCGGCCGACGCCGCCCACCAGCCGTCGTAGTAGCCGGTGCCGGCGCGCAGTTGCAACAGCACGCGGTCGCCGTCGACGAGGAACACGTAGGCGGCGGGGATCAGCGCGAACGAGCCGTGCGCCGCGGCGTACCCGGGCGGATACGTCTGCCGCTCGTCGTCGGGCGTCGGTTCGAGGTGCGCGGCGAGGTTCGACAGCGACGAGGTCAGTCCCTCGGCGTGGTCGCGCGCCCGAATCCCGTCGGGGACGTCGCGCGCCTCGAACTCCACGACGGTGCCGTCGACGGTGGTCCGAACGCTCCACGTCATCCGCATCGTGCCGCGGACCGCGGGATCGTCGGACTCGAAGTCGACGAGCTGCTCGACCAGTTCCCCGGGCACGAGCCGCGCGATCCGCACCTCCGAGACGTCGGCGTCGGCCGCGGTCTTCCCAGGGGAGCCGGATGCGTCGTCGTAGGTGAGCACGAGGCGGTACGAGCCGCCGTCGCGCAGGTCGAAGCGCTCGAACCGCCCGTGCATGCCTTGCGGCGGCAGCCAGGCCAGCAGCGCCTCACGCGTGGTGAGCGCGGAGAAGACGGCATCCCGGTCGGCGTGGATCAACAGGCTCGCCCGATCCGTCCGGCTCATGCCGTCTCCTTCGTCGTCGAGTCGTCGAGGAACGCGAGGACGCGCTCATGGAACGGACGCCGCATGACGTCGTGGCCGCGCCGCGGGGAGAGGAGCAGGCGCCCGTCCGGAATCAGTCGCGCCGTCTCGCGGAAGAGCTCGGGGCTGTAGAACCGATCGCGCGCGCCGCCCACGACGAGCGTCGTCGCCGTGATCGATGCGAGCCGGTCCCGCAGGTCGAGGGCGTCCTCGGCATCGATGACCGCCAGCACGTCGGACCCCGCCGCGCCGTAGAACCGTCGCCCCGACAGCCAGCCGAGGGCGGACATCGCCGCGCTCGAGACCGGGCCGGCGCCGATCGCCGCGAACTCGACCGCGGCGGCCCGGCGCGGTCGGCCCGCGCGCAGCTCCCGGGCCATCACGCGTTGGGTCTCCCGACCGCGCTCGCTGAGGCGATGGGCGCCGTGCACCACGAGGCGACGCACGAGGTTCGGGTGATCGATCGCCAGCGCCAGCGCCACGCTTGCTCCCGTCGAGGTGCCGAACACGTCGACGGGCGGCTCGAACCGTGAGCGGATCGCCTCGGCGTAGTCGGCGGCGATGCCGGACATCGAGATGCCCGCGGGCAGGCCACGTCGACGATTGACCCACCACACCTCGCGCGATCGTGCAAGCGGCTGGATCTGCCGCGTCTGGAAGCGCAGGTCGGCGCCCTCGGGCGGTTCGTGATCGGGGGTCAACCCCGGCAGGACGAGCAGCGGCCGGCCCGCGCCGAGGCGGATGAACGCCATGCCCGGAGGCAGGATGCCGTGGTCGAACGATGAGCCCACGAGCACACCGTCAGTACCCGACGACCGGCCCGAACGCGTCCGCGAGCGGTGCGCGGTTCACGGTGCGCAGCTCGTCGACCGCCACCGTGAACGCGTCCTGGACCTCGAGCGCCTGCGACGCGGCATCCGTCACGCCGATGCGGCGGACGGTGTAGCCGCGCCCCTCGCACAGGCCGCGGAACCGCACGTCGTCCTCACGGGGCACCGTGACGATCACGCGACCGGTCGACTCCGAGAAGAGCGCCGTGGCGAGGTCGATGCCGGCATCCTCGGCGACCTCGCCGAGGAACACGCGCGCGCCGACGCCGAAGCGGCTCACGGCCTCGGCGAGCGCTATCGCGAGGCCGCCGTCGCTGAGGTCGTGTGCGGAGTCGATGAGTCCCTCGAGTGCTGCCGCCTGCAGGAGCTCGGCGAGCTGCTTCTCACGGGTGAGGTCGACGAACGGCGGAAGCCCGCCGAGGTGGCCGTGGACGACGCCGGCCCACGCCGACCCGTCGAGCTCGGCGTAGGTGTCGCCGAGCAGGTAGATGTTGTGGCCGTCGTCCTGCCAGCCCGACGGCACGCGACGCGCGACGTCGTCGATGACGCCGAGCACCGCGACGACCGGGGTCGGATGGATCGGCACGTCGCCGGTCTGGTTGTAGAAGCTGACGTTGCCGCCCGTGACGGGGATGCCGAGCTCGAGGCATCCGTCGGCCAGGCCCTCGACCGACTGGGCGAACTGCCACATGACCTCGGGGTTCTCGGGGGAGCCGAAGTTGAGGCAGTCGGAGACGCCCATGGGCTTCGCACCGGTCACGGCGACGTTGCGGTACGCCTCGGCGAGCGCGAGCTTGGCGCCCTGCTTCGGGTCGAGCTGCGAGTAGCGGCCGTTCGCGTCGGTCGCGACCGAGACGCCGAGGCCCGACTCCTCGTCGACGCGGATCATGCCCGCATCGTCGGGCGAGGAGAGCGCGGTGTTGCCGAGCACGTAATGGTCGTACTGGTTGGTGATCCACGCGGCATCGGCCTGGTTCGCCGACCCCACGAGCTGCAGGAACTGGGCGCGCAGCTCGTCGCCGGCCTGCGGGCGGGCCAGGTCGGCCGCGGTGTCGGCCTGCAGCTCGTCGAGGTACGACGGGTAGCGGACGGGGCGCTCGTAGACGGGGCCGTCGACCGCGACCGTGCGCGGGTCGACGTTCACGATCTCCTCGCCGCGCCAGGTGATCGAGAGGCGGCCGGTTTCGGTGACCTCGCCGAGGACGGAGGTCTCGACATCCCACTTCCTCACGACCTCCATGAAGCCCTCGAGCTTCTCGGGGCGCACGATGGCCATCATGCGCTCCTGGCTCTCGCTCATGAGGATCTCTTCCGGCGTGAGCGTGGGGTCGCGCAGCAGCACCTCGTCGAGCACGATCGACATGCCGCCGTCGCCGTTGCTGGCGAGCTCGGAGGTGGCGCACGAGATGCCCGCCGCACCCAGGTCCTGGATGCCCTCGACCAGGTCGTTCGCGAAGAGCTCGAGGCAGCACTCGATGAGCACCTTCTCGGCGAACGGGTCGCCGACCTGAACCGCCGGGCGCTTGGTCGGGCCGCCCTCGGCGAACGTGTCGGACGCGAGGATCGACGCGCCGCCGATGCCGTCGCCGCCGGTGCGTGCGCCGAAGAGCACGACCTTGTTGCCCGCGCCCTTCGCGTTGGCGAGGTGCAGGTCCTCGTGGCGCAGCACGCCGACCGCGAGCGCGTTCACGAGGGGGTTCGCCTGGTACACCGGGTCGAACCAGGTCTCGCCGCCGATGTTCGGCAGGCCGAGGCAGTTGCCGTAGAAGCTGATGCCCGCGACGACGCCGTGCACCACGCGCGCCGTGTCGGGGTGGTCGATCGCGCCGAAGCGCAGCGCGTCCATGACGGCGACCGGGCGCGCGCCCATCGAGATGATGTCGCGCACGATGCCGCCGACGCCGGTCGCGGCGCCCTGGAACGGCTCGATGTAGCTCGGGTGGTTGTGCGACTCGATCTTGAACGTGACAGCCCAGCCCTCGCCGATGTCGAGCACGCCGGCGTTCTCGCCCATGCCCACCATGAGGTGCTGCTTCATCTCGGGCGTGACCTTCTTGCCGAACTGGCGCAGGTAGATCTTCGACGACTTGTACGAGCAGTGCTCGCTCCACATGACCGAGTACATCGCGAGCTCCGCGGACGTGGGACGGCGGCCCAGGATGTTGCGGATGCGCTCGTACTCGTCGGGCTTCAGGCCGAGCGCCGCGTACGGCTGCTCCTTCTCGGGGCTCGCGGCGGCGACCTCGACGGTGTCGAGCTTGGCCGTCCGCGGCGCCTCGATCAGCTCGGCGTCGGCCGCGCCGGGGGCCTCGGGTTGCGGGTACTGGCTGGCAGGCGTGGACGAGGTCTCGATGGTCACGGGTGGCGAGCTCCAGAAGGTGGCGGCGAGCGGATGCCGCGGGGCGGGTGCCGGACCCTGCGATTCTACCGGTCGCGCTCTCCCCACCCACCCGGCTCCTCTTCTCAGGAGTTATCCGGCGGGTCGTGTGCCGGAGCGGCGTGTCGTCCTGAGAAACGGATGGTTCGGGCTCGGGCCGCCTGAGAAGAGAAGTGGGAGGTCGGGGCCGCGGGCGTCAGCCGGCGCGGGAGAAGGCGGCGGCGCGCTCGACCTGATCGCGCGTGAGCGCGACGCCCGTGTAGCGCTCGAACTGGCGTGCGGCCTGGAGTGCGATCACCTCGGCTCCGGTGATGACGGATGTGCCGGAGGCGCGCGCGGCGCGGATGAGCGGCGTCTCAGCGGGGAAGGCGACCACGTCGAAGACCGTCGTTGCGCGGCCGATGAACGGCTCGCCGAACGCCAGCGCCGTGGCATCCGCCCCCTGCATGCCCAGCGGGGTGACGTTGACGATGACGTCGAAGGACGGCTCGGGGTCCGCCGCGGTCCAGGCGTAGCCGTACTTCTCGGCGAGCGCCGGTCCGGCTTCGGCGTTGCGCGCGAGGACCGTGAGATCGCCGAAGCCCGCCCCGCGGAACGCCGCGACGACCGCCTTCGCCATGCCGCCCGAGCCGCGCACGACGACGCGCGCCGCCGGGTCGAGCCCGTGCTCCGCGATCAGCTGCGCCACCGCCTCGTAGTCGGTGTTGGACGCCGAGAGCCGGCCCTCGTCGTTCACGATCGTGTTGACCGACTCGATGGCCGAGGCCGACTCCTCCGTGACGTCGACGAGCGGGATCACCGCCTCCTTGAACGGCATCGAGACCGAGCAGCCGCGGAACCCGAGCGCGCGCATGCCGCGGATCGCCCCCTCGAGGTCGTCGGTCGTGAACGCCTTGTACATGAAGTTGAGGCCGAGCTCGTCATAGAGGAAGTTGTGGAACCGCGTGCCGAGGTTCGACGGGCGGCCCGAGAGCGAGATGCACACCTGCATGTCCTTGTTGAGGATCGGCATGCGCCCATTCTCACCGACGCGACGGTGCCCGACTCACGCGAGTCCGCTCGGGATCGGGCCGACTCGCGTGAGTCGAGAGACGGATGCCGATGGTTCGCGTCGTCATGCAGGGAGGACCTCGCCTCCCCTCGGAGGCGATATGTTGTGAGAGCGCTCTCTCATGGCCCGCCCCAGCGAGCGGATTCCGGCCGACGGGCGGCGCCGAAACGCCTGCCGACCGCCAGATCCGCGCGAATTCGGGGGTTGCGGATCGTCGCACGATCTGCCTAACCTGACCCGGACCGCATCGGTCGAACCATCCCCCCCGACTGCAATGGAGCACGAATGGACTCGAGAATGAGAGCGCTCTCACGAAGCGCAGGAGCACTGGTCGCCGGGGCCGTGGTGGCGGTGCCCATCCTGACCGCCGTGCCGGCGGCCGCGGCGGGCAGCATCGCCGTGATCGCCGACTTCGAGACCGGCGCACCCGACGGCTTCTTCTCGTACGGCGCGGCGGGCTTCGGCATCGTCGACGTCGCGCCGGACTCCGCGGAGGCCAAGCCGGGGCAGACCGAACCCACGAAGGTCGTCTCGTACGGCTGGGATGTCACCGCGCCCGGCTCGTTCGGCGGCGTCGGGCAGACGTTCGGCTCGGCGCGCGACGTCAGCGCGTTCGACGGTGTTCGCCTCATGGTCGACGGGTCGGGCAACGGGGCCGTGTACCAGGTCGAGCTCTTCGACGGCGGTCCGAACGCCGATGCCTCGGAGCGCTTCGACGTCGACCTCGTCGACGACGTCGACGGGTGGCGCGAGGTCGTCCTGCCCTGGTCCGCGTTCGAGCGCGCCACCGACTACCAGCCCGGGGGAGCACCCGACGACGGGCTCGGCCTCACCTCGCTCTGGGGCTATGCCATTCCCGCGGTGAACGGCGCCGACACCATCCGTGTCGACGACATCGCCGTCTACTCAGACACCGAGCTGCAGCCCTCCGTCTCGTTCGCCGTCGCGGAGGACCAGGCCATCGAGGGCGACGTGCTCGACGTCGAGGTGCGCCTCGACATCGCGTCGGCGGCGCCGGTGACCGTCGCCCTCGGCGCGATCGACGGCACCGCGACCACCGGCGACGACTACGTCGACCCGTCGGCCACCGTCGAGTTCGCCCCCGGGCAGACGAGCCGGACCGTCCAGGTCGCCACGGTCGCAGACGACGCCGAGGAGGCCTCCGAGACGTTCACCCTCGAGCTCGCCGACCCGGCCGGCGCCGGCCTCGGCACCGTGTCGGCACTCGAGGTCACGATCCTCGACGACGACGGCGAGGTCGTCGGTCCGCCCGACGGGCGGACCCACATCGTCGACGACCACGAGGCCCCGCTCGTGCAGGGCGACGCGGGCGGCATTCCCGTCGGCTGGTTCGGCGCGCAGGACCCGAGCAGCACGGTCGACTTCGAGCGCACGGATGGCGCGCCCGCACCGGTGCCGGGCGCACCCGACGGCAACGACGTGCTCGCCGCCGACTTCGACGTGACCTCGTTCGGCGTCGTCGTCCGCAACTTCACGAACGGAACCGCCGACGCGTGGACCACGCAGGACTGGTCGACCTACGAGGGCATCGGCTTCTGGATGTACGGCAACGGCTCGGGCACCGACCTGTTCCTCGACCTGCTCGACAACCGCAATCCCGGCTCGACCACCGACGACGCCGAGCGCTTCGTGGTCTCGTACACCGACGACTGGCGCGGATGGCGCTTCCTCACGTTCGACTTCGACGAGTTCTCGCGCAAGAACATCGGCAACAACGCCCCCAACGACGGGCTGACGCTGACCGACATGCACGGCTATGCGTTCGGGTCGCTGCGCACCGAGACGCCGCAGACGTTCCTCTACGACGACGTGCTGCTCTACGGCGAGGCCGCGCCCGTGCCGCTCTCGGTCGGATTCGACCGCGCCGGCTACGAGGTCTCCGAGGGCGACACGGCGACCGGGGTCATCCGGCTGAACCGGCTCGCCGAGACCGACGTGACCGTCGCCTACGAGTCCTTCGCGACCGAGGCGCGCACCGCGACGGAGGACCTCTCGGCGACGGCCGAGCGCGACTTCGCGCCCGTGGCCGGCACCGTCACGATTCCGGCCGGCCAGCGCGAGGCGACGATCGACCTGCCCACGCTCGATGACGGCAAGCGCGAGGTCGACGAGACCTTCGTCGTGCGGCTGTCCGACCCGGTGGGCGCCGAGTTCGGCTTCGTGCGCACCGCGACGATGAGCATCCAGGACGACGATGCGATCGACCTGACCATGGTCGACGACTTCGAGTCGACGCCGTGGCTGTTCGACACGACCGGCGCCTCGACACTCTCCACGAGGGAGATCGCCGCAGGGTCTGGCGCCGGTTACGAGGACCAGGCTGCGTACGAGCGCGTCGCCGACTTCGCCTATCGTGGCGAGTCGACGCTCGCCCGCGGGTTCGCCGGCGGCCAGGACTGGTCCGGCGCCGAGGGGCTCAGCTTCTGGGTGAAGGGTTCCGGTAAGGCCACGCCCGTCACCGTCGAGATCCAGGACGACCCCGCACCCGACGGCGGCCCCGACACCTGGGAGCTCGCGTGGAGCGACGAGTTCGACGGCCCCGCCGGCGCCCCGGCGAACCCCGAGAACTGGACCTACGAGACCGGCGGCTGGGGCTGGGGCAACGACGAGCTGCAGTACTACACCGACAGCACCGACAACGCGGCGCTCGACGGCGACGGCAACCTCGTCATCACGGCCCGGGAGGTCGACCCCGCGACGACCGACCTCGAGTGCTGGTACGGACCCTGCGAGTACACCTCGGCGCGCCTGATCACCGAGCAGAAGCAGGAGTTCGAGTACGGCCGCATCGAGTCGCGCGTGCAGCTGCCCGAGGGCAGCGGCATCTGGCCGGCCGTGTGGTCGCTCGGCACCGACTTCCGCGACGTCGGCTGGCCGCAGACCGGTGAGATCGACGTCATGGAGTACGTCGGCCGCCTGCCGAACGAGATCTTCGGCACCATCCACGGCCCGGGCTACTCGGGCGGGCAGTCGTACGGCGGCATCTACGACTACGGTCAGCCGGTGCCGGGCGGATGGCACGACTTCGCGGTCGAGTGGACGCCCGAGCAGATCGTCTGGTCGGTCGACGGGATCGTCTACCACCAGGCCGACCCGGCGGATGTCGCGCCGAACGAGTGGGTCTTCGACCACCCGTTCTCGCTGCTGACCAACGTCGCGATCGGCGGCAACTTCGGCGGCGCCCTCGGCGACGACCTCGAGTTCCCGCAGTCGCTCACGGTCGACTACGTCCGCGTCTACCAGGCGCCGGACACGGCGGAGCGATTCACGGCGAGCACCGTCGTGCGCGGCACCGGCTGGCAGCAGGTCACCGTCCCGTTCGACGCCTTCGCGCGCGCCGACGAGCAGCCCGCGGGGGCGCCCGACGACGGCCTCACGCTGGCCGACGTGCAGGGATACTCCCTGACGTTCGCCGGCAAGGGAACGGTCTCGATCGACCGCGTGCGCGTGGAGTAGCGGATGCCGCGATCGGGGCGGGTGCGCGGCATCCGCCCCGATCAGGCGTCGCGGCCGCCGGGCGGGCCGACGATGAGCAGCGCCGTGAAGACCGCGGCGACGCCGATCACCCCGAGCACGGTGAGGAGCACCGGGCGCGCGAGCCCCCAGCGCAGCAGTCGGTTCACCACGTTGCGGTCGGCCGGGTGGTCGCCGGCTTCGCGGCGCCAGTCGCCGGCGAGGCGGCCGCGACGTACGAGCCAGACCTCGAATGGCACGGTCGCGTAGGGCACGATCGCCGTCACGACGCCGAGTGCCATGAGCCCGATGCTCCAGCGCTGGTTGACGCCGACGAGCAGCACCGTCGCGGCGTAGGCGAGGAATACGAACCCGTGGATCGAGCCGCCGACGACGACGGCCGCGTCGAGGCCGGTGGTCGCGCGGAGGATCAGTCCGGTGATGAGGAGGGTCCAGGTGATCGCCTCGGCGATCGCGAGGCTGCGGAAGAGGCGGAGGGGTGACACGATGCTCCTGGGGGTGGGGGTTCCTCCATCCTCGCAAGCCAGGCTGGGCGCGCCATCCGTCGAAGGATGGACGCGCCGCCGGGTCGGGAGCCGCGCACGGCAGCGGGAGGGGATCGTCGATGGGCGAGAGCGGGTCGTCGGGCCGGCGGGTCGGCACCGCCGTCAAGCAGGCGGGGCTCATGCTGCGTGCGTACCGAACCGAATCGGCCATCTACGGCGTGGTGCTCGTCAGCGCGCTCATCGCGATCGGGTGGGAGGACGAGACCGACCTCGAGGTGCTGCTGTTCACCCTCGGCACCACGGCCGTGTTCTGGCTCGCGCACGTCTACGCGGGCACGATCGCGCGCGAGGAAGGGCCCGAGTCGGGTCGGCCGCGCTGGCGCGCGATCGCGGCGGCCGCGCAGGCGTCGGCGGCGCACTCCTCGGGCATGCTGCTGGCGATGGTGCTGCCCACGCTGTTCCTGGGGCTCGCGGCGATCGGATGGCTCGACGAGTACGTGGCCTACTACATCGCGCTGTGGGTGGGCACGGCCGTGCTCGCGGTCATCGGCTGGGCCACGGCGGCTCGCCGGGGCGGGTCGTGGGGATGGCACCTGCTCAGCGCGCTCGTCACGGCGAGCCTCGGCCTGCTCGTGATCTGGCTCAGCGCGCTCGTGCACTGATCGGGGGTCGGCGGGGCGCCGGCGATACCCTAGCCGGATGCACGAGTCCGAGGTCCGCGCCCTCGTCGAGTCCAAGCTCGCGACCATCCCCGACTTCCCCGAGCCCGGTGTCGTGTTCCGCGACCTCACGCCCGTGTTCGCTGACGGACCGGCGTTCCACGCGCTCGCCGAGTCGCTCACGGCGCCCTTCTCGGGCCGGTTCGACCACCTCGCCGGCGTCGAGGCGCGCGGGTTCCTGCTCGCGGGCGCCGCGTCGGCGCTGTGCGGCGCGGGCGTGCTGCCGGTGCGCAAGGCCGGCAAGCTCCCTCGCGCGGTGATCCGCGAGGAGTACGCGCTCGAGTACGGCACGGCGGCGCTCGAGGTGCACGAGGGCGAGCTCGAGCCCGGCTCGCGCGTGCTCGTCGTCGACGATGTGCTCGCCACCGGCGGCACCGTCGAGGCCGCCGCGCGCCTGGTCGAGCGGGCCGGATGGCGCGTCGCCGGCATCTCCGTCGCGATCGAGCTCGAGGCGCTCGGCGGGCGCGCGCGGCTCGCCGACCGCTACGAGATCCACAGCCTTCTCAGGTACTGAGGCCCGCAGGCCGGCGCCTGTGCGTCGGCTGGCAAGGCGGCGGCATCCGCTTGCCCGAGGAGTAGGTTCGGCCCCATGGCAGCCGAACCCGACTACAGCGACCTCCGCGCCGTCTTCATCAACTGCACCCTCAAGCGATCGCCCGAGGTGAGCAACACGCAGGGCCTCATGGATGCGAGCATCCGCCTCATGCGCGAGCACGGGGTGGCTGTCGAGAACCTCCGCTTCGTCGACCACGACGTCGCGACGGGGGTGTACCCCGACATGCGCGAGTACGGATGGCAGTTCGACGCGTGGCCCGAGGAGATCTGGCCGAAGGTCGAGGCCGCCGACATCCTCGTCATCGGCGGGCCGATCTGGCTCGGCGACAACTCGTCGGTGACGAAGCGCCTCATCGAGCGGCTCTACGCGATGAGCACCGAGAAGAACGCCAAGGGCCAGTACGTGTACTACGGCAAGGTCGGCGGCGCGATCATCACGGGCAACGAGGACGGCATCAAGCACTGCGCGTCGAACCTGCTGTACAGCCTGCAGCACATCGGCTACGCGATCCCGCCCGCCGCCGACGCCGGCTGGATCGGCGAGGCCGGTCCCGGGCCGAGCTACCTCGACGAGGGCTCGGGCGGTCCCGAGAACGACTTCACCAACCGGAACACGACGTTCATGACGTACAACCTCATGCATCTCGCGCACCTCCTGAAGGCGGCGGGCGGCATCCCCGCGATCGGCAACGTGCGCACCGAGTGGGACGATGGCGAGCACTACGGGTACGTCCCGGTGCCCGATCACCCGAATCCCGAGTACCGCTGACCGCGCGGCTCGGCCGCGGCGGGTGGACGGATGGCGCGTTGCGGGTGGGTCAGCGCGCGCAGCGGAAGCCGAGGTGCGTGGTGGCCGAGTCCTCGGCCTGCGATGACCGTGCGGAAGGACGGTACCGGCGGCAGTACTCCGGCGCGCAGAGGTGCGATCCACCCTTGGTGACGCGCAGCGCTTCCGACGCCGGCGCTCCCGTGAGCAGGTCGCGGCGTTCGCCGCGGTCGACGGCTGCCGCTTCGGGCGGCAGGTGTCGCGGCGTGAACGCGTCGGCGGTCCATTCCCAGGTGTTGCCGATCATGTCCACGAGCCCGAACCCGTTGGCCGGGTAGGAGCCCACGGGCGAGGTGCCGCCCCAACCCTCGTTGCGGTACGGGAATGCGCCCTGCCACGTGTTCGCCATGACCACGCCACCGGGTACGCGCTCGTCGCCCCAGGCGTACTCGGCACCGGCCAGCCCGCCGCGTGCCGCATACTCCCACTCGGCCTCGGTCGGCAGGCGTCGCCCGGCCCAGCCGGCGTAGGCCGTGACGTCCTCGAACGACACGTGCACGACGGGGTGGTCGAGCCGGGCGTCGATCGTCGACTCCGGGCCGAGGGGGTGGCGCCACTGCGCACCCGGCACCCACCGCCACCACTGCCGCCAGTCGCGCAGGTCGACGGGCCCGTCGGTCGGCGTGAAGACGAGCGAGCCCGGCACGAGCTCGGCCGGGTCGGCGCCGGGGAACTCGGCCGGGTCGAGCTCGCGCTCTGCGACGGTCACGTAGCCGGTCGCGGCGACGAACTCGGCGAACTGCTCGTTCGTCACCGGGTGCCGCTCGATCGCGAACGGCTCGACGCGGCGCTCGTGCTGCGGTGCCTCCTCGGGGTAGTGCCCGTCGGATCCCATGAGGAACGCGCCTCCGGGCAGCTCGACGAGTTCGGTGAGGCTCACCCGATCAGGCTACCCGGGGCACTGGCCGGCTCGGCGGGCCGGTGCCATACTGCGGGCATGGAGCGGCACGATCCGGTGGTCGATGCGTGGTTCGAGCGGTACGGGAATCCGCAGCGCGAGCTCGTCATGGCCGTGCGCGATGCGGTCCTCGCGGCCGACGAGCGCGTGACCGAGACGATCAAGTGGCAGGCGCCGACCTTCATGTACCGGGGGAACATCGCGTCGTTCTACCCGAAGTCGACCAAGCACGTGAGCCTGATGTTCCACCGCGGCGCCGAGCTGCCCGACCCGTCGGGCCTGCTCGAGGGCGAGGGCGACGTGTCGCGCGTGGCGAAGTTCGGCGACGCCGACGACCTCGAGGGCAAGCGCGAGGCGCTGCAGCAGCTCGTCCGGGAGTGGATCGCGGCCCGCGACGCCGACTGAGGCAGACCGACCCCGGTCAGTTCGCCTCGAACTCGCGGTCGCCGAAGCCCGGGCGCCCGGGTCCGAATCCGTCGCCGTCGTCGTCCATCCAGCCGGGACCCGATGGCGCCCCCGTGGGCACGCCGAACACGCCGTTCAGGAGGGCGGCCGCATTGCCCGCGACGAAGCCGCCCGCGAACGAGAGCAGCGCGAGCAGCACCGCGCCGACGGCGAGCACCCAGGCGCGGCGATACCAGGGCGTCCGGTCCGGGCCGGCCGACGGCGGGGTCGAGACGGGAGGGGCCGCGGCGGCGGGCGGCGCCGCGCCGGGGGCAGGATGGAACATCGGCGGCTGCGTGCCTGCGGTGGGCGTGACGGGGTCGGTCGGCGCGGTCGGGGTCGATCCGGTCGTGGTGGTCATGGCGATCCTCCGGGCATTCGGGCGGGGCGGATGTCCCGCATGCGCCGAGCTTCGTCCGGCCGGCTATGCGTGGGCTTTGCCCGACCCCGGCGTGCGCCACGAGTCGCGACGTCCGCTCGTTGTTTTGAGTGACTCAAAACAACTGCTACGGTCGAGGCATGGCCACCGCGTTGCACCGAGATGAGGCCGAGGCGCACCTGCGCTCGGCCGGGCTCAAGGTCACCGCGCCTCGACTCGCCGTGCTCGACGCCGTCACCGGCAACGGGCACCTCGACGCCGACGCCGTGCACGCCCGCGTCACGGCGACGCTTCCCGGCACGTCGCTCCAGTCGGTCTACAACGTGCTCGGCGCGCTCAACGACGCCGGCCTGCTGCGTCGCATCGAACCCGCGGGATCGCCCGCGCTCTACGAGAGCCGCATCGGCGACAACCACCACCACGTCGTCTGCACGCGATGCCACGCCGTCGCCGACGTCGACTGCGTCGTCGGGCACGCGCCGTGCCTCGTGCCGGGCGACACGGGCAGCTTCGCCATCCACACCGCAGAGGTCACCTTCTGGGGCCTCTGCGCCGACTGCCAGCGGCAGGTCGCCGGCTAGCCCGGCGCCATCCGCTCACCCGGCGCCCCTGCGCGTCGACCGCCCGACCGGGGCGGTGCTCGTCGTGCCCGCACGTCGTGCACCGCCGCGGCCGCGGCATCCGTTCACCGAAGAGAGAAGGACGACATGTCGAACCCCGCGAACCCGCCCGTCACGACCACGCAGACGGGCACGCCCGTCGCGAGCGACGCGCACTCGCTCACGGTCGGCGCCGACGGCGCGACCGTGCTGCACGACCGCTACCTCGTCGAGAAGCTCGCGCAGTTCAACCGCGAGCGCATCCCGGAGCGCATCGTGCACGCGAAGGGCGGCGGCGCGTTCGGCCGCTTCGAGGCGACCCACGACGTGGCGGCCTACACGCGCGCGGCCGTCTTCCAGCCCGGTACCGAGTCCGAGACGCTGCTGCGCTTCTCGTCGGTCGCCGGCGAGCAGGGCTCGCCCGACACCTGGCGCGACGTGCGCGGCTTCTCGCTGAAGTTCTACACGACCGAGGGCAACTACGACATCGTCGGCAACAACACCCCGGTCTTCTTCATCCGCGACGGCGCGAAGTTCCCCGACTTCATCCACTCGCAGAAGCGCCTGCCGGGCTCGGGCCTGCGCGACGCCGATATGCAGTGGGACTTCTGGACGCTCTCGCCCGAGTCGGCGCACCAGGTGACCTACCTCATGGGCGACCGCGGCCTGCCGAAGTCGTGGCGCGAGATGCAGGGCTACGGCTCGCACACCTACCAGTGGATCAATGCCGCCGGCGAGAAGTTCTGGGTCAAGTACCACTTCCGGTCGCAGCAGGGCGACCTCCACCTGGATGCCGCGACCGCCGAGGCCATCGCCGGCGCCGACGCCGACTTCTACCGCCGCGACCTGTACGAGGCGATCCAGCGCGGCGAGTTCCCGAAGTGGGACCTGCACGTGCAGGTCATGCCCTACGACGACGCGAAGACGTACCGCTTCAACCCGTTCGACCTCACCAAGGTGTGGCCGCACGCCGACTACCCGCTGATCCCCGTCGGAACGCTCACGCTCGACCGCAACCCGCAGAACTTCTTCGCCGAGATCGAGCAGGCGGCGTTCTCGCCTGCGAACACCGTGCCGGGCATCGCGATCAGCCCCGACAAGATGCTCATGGCGCGCGTGTTCAGCTACCCCGACGCGCAGCGCTACCGCGTGGGCACGAACTACAACCAGCTGCCGGTGAACGCGCCGCACGCGGCATCCGTGCACAACTACTCGCAGGACGGCGCCGCGCGGTACCACTTCAACGCCTCGACCGCGCCGGTCTACGCGCCGAACTCGTTCGGCGGCCCGGTGGCGTCGCCGGATGTCGCGGGCGAGGGCGGCTGGGAGGGCGACGGCGACCTCGTGCGCACGGCGTACACGCTGCGCGCCGAGGACTCCGACTTCGGCCAGGCCGGCACGCTCTACCGCGACGTGTTCTCGGTCGAGGCGAAGGCGCGCTTCCTCGAGACGCTGTCGGGGCAGGCCCACGCGATCTCGATCGACGAGATCCGCGAGCGGTTCTTCCAGTACTGGACGAACGTCGACGGCGACCTCGGCACGGCGCTGCGCGCCGCGTACGCCGCCGGAGTGAACGCCGGTGCGCCGCAGCAGCCCGAGGCCGACCACGCAGAGGCCGAGGACGCCGCGGCGGCGTAACCGTCGCCCGTGGCGACGGGACGCCCGGGTCGCGCATCCCGCGGCTCGGGCGTTCGTCGTCCACCATCGCCTCATCGCGGGGGAGCCCTCGTGTCGTCATGCATGCGATTGGACGACTCAGCGCAAGATCGTTCAACAAAATGGACGTTCGTCCATTGAGTTCCGGACAATGCTCTCCGTAGGCTCCATCCCAAGCCCTCGGAGTCGGTGCCTCTGGCCCGGTTTCCGAGGGCTCGTGTCGCAATCGCGGCATCGCCCTACGCAAGGAGAGTCACCGATGACCCGAAACACGAGATCACCGAACCGCCGCCGTCGTACCGCCGCCGCCCTCGCGGCCGGCGCCGCGTTCGCCATCGCCGCGCCGTTCGCCGCGACCGCGCCGGCCACCGCCGACGCGACGTTCCCGTCGCCCGAGGGCAACACCAACATCTCGAGCATCCTCACGTACGCCGATGTCGTGCAGGAGCTCGAGCGCCTCGAGCGCACCTCGCGGTTCGGCGTCGACGTCTCGACGCTCGCCGAGATCGGCACCGCGGTGAACACGTCCGAGCAGGGCAGGGACCTCTATGTCGCCACGGTCGGCACCGGGCCCGAGGCCGTGTGGCTGCAGGGCCGCATCCACGGCAACGAGCCCTACGGCGCCGACTCGCTGCTCGCCGTCCTCAACGAGCTCGGCACCAACGGCTCGCCCGACTGGACGCTGCTGCGCGACACGTACACCTTCCATGTCATCCCGACATACAACCCCGACGGCACCGACCTGAACATCCGCCACACGATCCTGCAGGACGGCTCGAACAAGCGCATCGACCTCAACCGCGACTGGGGCATCGGCAAGTTCGAGGCCTCCGAGTCGGAGGCGTTCTACGAGTACTGGACGATGGTCGACCCGGCGTTCGCCGTCGACATCCACCACCAGGGCCTGAAGCGCGAGCGTGGCGACGGCGACGAGGTGACGCTGTCGCTCGGCATCTCCCTGGCCCCCGGCGGGCCTACACTGCCCGGCGTCGAAGGCGGCGCCTACGACGTGCTCACCCGTCAGATGCAGGTGCACGTGTATGACGAGCTCTCGAAGTACGGCTACATCAACATCGATCGCTACGACGTCGGCCGCGGTATCGAGATCGACATCAAGGGCGGCGTCGTGTCGGCCATGATGCTCGGCCTCGACTACGACGGCCTCAACCCCGAGGGCCACAGCAACCCGGCGATCTTCTTCGAGACGAGCGGCAACTCGTCCGACGGAAGCCTGGGCCAGAAGGCTCGCGGCAAGTCGATCAACCAGAACGTGCTCGCCCTGCAGGAGCTGCTCCTCGGCATGGCGACCGGCGAGGTGCAGCAGGAGGACGCGGCGCGCTGGGACGAGATCCCGCACGCCCCGGTGACGGCCTACCAGACCGACGACGGCATCATCCCCGCGTCCTTCTGATCATCGGAACCGCGAACGGCGGCGGGTCCCTGTGGGCCTGCCGCCGTTCGGCGTCGACGTCAGCTGGTGGTCACGCCTCGACGAGGGCGCGGCGCACGACGCTCGTGAAGAACCCGAGCCCGTCGACGCCGGATCGCATCGCCGCATCCGTGTCGGGGCCGAAGCCCGGCTCGACCGCGTGCTCGGGGTGCGGCATGAGGCCGACCACGTTGCCGCGCTCGTTCGCGATGCCTGCGATGTCGCGCAGCGATCCGTTGGGGTTCACGCCGACGTAGCGGAACACCACGCGGCCCTCGCCCTCGAGACGGTCGAGCGTCTCCTCCGAAGCGATGAACCCGCCCTCGCCGTTCTTCAACGGGATGGTGATCTCCTGGCCCGCGTCGAAGTCGGCGGTCCAGTCGGTCGTCGTGTTCTCGACGCGCAGCACCTGGTCGCGGCAGATGAACGACCCGTGGTCGTTTCGGATCAGGCCGCCCTCGAGCAGGTGCGCCTCGGTCAGCATCTGGAAGCCGTTGCAGATGCCGAGCACCGGCATGCCCCGGTTCGCCGCGTCGACGACCTCGGTCATGATCGGGCTGAGCGAGGCGATCGCGCCGCAGCGCAGGTAGTCGCCGTAGCTGAACCCGCCGGGCAGGATCAGGGCGTCGACGCCCTCGAGATCGTGGGAGCCGTGCCACAGCGCGACGGGCTCGCCGCCGGCGAGCCGAACCGCGCGCTGCGCATCGCGGTCGTCGAGCGAGCCGGGGAACGTGATGACGCCGATGCGCATGCGGGAATCCTCCGTGCCGGTGGTGGTCGGGTCTAGTGGGTCTCGCCCGCGGGGGCGTCGTACCCGTCGTGATGGGCGGCCGAGCCGACCGCCTCCTCGGCGAGCTCGACGTTCGACTGCTCGTAGTGAATGCCCACCACATCCTCGATGACGGAGTTGGAGAGCACGTTCTCGGCGAGCGCCGCGACCTCGGCCTTCACCGCATCGTCGATCGCACCGTCGACCGTGAGCTCGAACCGCTTGCCCACGCGGACCCCGGAGATGGAGGCGTGCCCGGTGCGGGCGAGGGCGCCGGCGACGGCCTTCCCCTGGGGGTCGAGCAGTTCGGCCTTGGGCATCACGTCGACGACGATGGTGGGCACTGCGGTGCTCCGTTCGGTGGGGACGGTGTGGATGCCTCATTCTACCGGGCACTCGCCGGCGCCCCGCTCCGGCGGGGGCGCCCGCCGTAGACTGCCGCCGTGGCCGATCCGGTGACCGGGCGCGAGCGGCTCTCGGCGGCCGACGCGTCGAACCTCGTGATGGATGCGTACGACCAGGTGAACGCGTTCCTGATGGCGGGCGTGCTCGCGCCCGGCGGTCCGGTCGGGCCAGACGGCGAACCGGATGTCGCGGCGCTCCGGCGCACGTTCGCCGAGGTCGTGGCGGCCGCGCCGCGCCTGTCGCAGCGCGCCGTGCGCGACCGCCGCGGCTACGCGTGGGTCCCGGTGCCGCTCGACCTCGCGCAGCACGTGCGCCGTGTGGACCCGGTCGACGGCCGGCCCGGGTTCGAGGCGCTCTGCGCGCAACTCATGGTCACGCCGCTCCCGACCGATCGACCGCTCTGGGAGCTGCTGCTCGTGCCGGGCGTGGCACCACGACGGACTGGCATCGTGTTCCGCATCCACCATGCGATGGCCGACGGGCTCGCCGCGGTCCGGCTCGTCGAACTGCTGCTGCGGCCGGCGTCGGCGGGCGTCGAGGCCGACGTCGCCGCGCCCGCCTCGGTCGAGCCGGCGCGCCCGGCGGCGACCGGCGCCGCCACCGCGCGTGCCGGGAACGGTGTCGGCGTACGGCGCAGCCGGTGGCGGACGCTCGCCTCGGGATGGGAACGCACCTCCGCGATCCTGCGCCCCGTCGTGCCCCGCACCATCCTGCTCGGACCGATCGGGTCGCACCGTGGCGTCGCCTTCGTCGAGGCGTCCCTCGCCGCCCTCGGCGCGGGCGCCGACACGGTCGGTGCGACGGTGAACGACGCGCTGCTCGCCGCGGCGGTCGCTGCGGCGGAGGCGTCGCTGCGCGAACGAGGCGAGCCGGTGCCGCCGGTGCTGCCCGCGAGCGTGCCCGTCGCACTCGCCGAACGCGGGAGGTCGGGCAACGCCGTCGGCGTCATGCTGGTCCCGCTGCCCACGGGTGAGGCCGATGTCGCGACCCGCCTGCGCCGCATCGCCGAGCTGACCCGGGCCCGCAAGGCCGACGCCCGCTCGCGGGGCACCTTCGAGCTCACCCGGACGCGGTTCGGCACCATGCTCTTCTTCCGCTTCGTGCGGTATCAGCGCCTCATCGCCATGTTCGTGACCAACGTGCCCGGTCCGAGGCATCCGCTCGCGCTGGCCGGAGCCCCGCTCGAAGGCGTCTGGCCGGTCGCCCCGATTCAGGGCAACGTGCGGCTCGGCGTCGCCGCCATCTCGTACGACGGCATGCTCCGCTGCGCGGTGCACACCGATGCCGACGCCGTCTCAGCGCGGGTGTTCGGCGATACCCTGCGTGAGGAGTTCGCGCGCATCGCGGCGCTCAGCTGACGGGTCGACCTACGCGGGCTGCGCCATCCGCTCGGCCCGGTGCCGTCGCAGGACGACGACGAGCAGCACCGCCGCCGCGACCTGCAGTGCGACCACGGCCGCGACGAGCGTCGGCACGTTCCCGTACAGCGCGCCCGCGACGGTGGCGCCCGCGAGCGCGCCCACGCCTTGGAACACCGCGAACCAGCCGTACGCCGACCCGCGCTGCTCGGCGGGCACGAGGTCGGCGACGAGCGCCTTGACCGTCGAGTCCTGCACGCCGGTCGCGAGCCCCCAGACCACCACGCCGATGATCACGAGACCCAGCTCACCGGCGAGCGCGAGGCCCGGGACGAACGCCGTGAGCAGCGGCACGGCGACGAGGATCGCCGAACCCAGCCGGTCGTAGGCCCACCCGGTCGCGAGCGCGGCGACCGCGGCGGCCGCCATGCCCGCGGCGTACACGAGCGGAACCCCCGCGACAGGGGCGAGGTCGGCAGCAACCAGGTGGAACGACAGGACGCCGAAGCTCAGCAGCCCGAATGTCGTGAGCGCGGCGAACGTCGCGAACAGCAGGAACGTGGTGCGCACGTGCGCCGGGATCGCGGCCAGGCCGGCGAGGCGCGCGACCATCGAGGGGCGAGCGGATGTCGCGGGGCGCGTGTCGGCCGCGGCCGACGCGGGCGGCTCGGCGGGCTCCCGGTAGACGCTCGTGTCGGGCACCCGCGACCGGAGCCAGGCGAGGAGCACCATCGCGATGACCGCGGGCACGGCGAGCGCGAGGAACGCCGGCCACAGCTCGCCGGTGAGCGCGACGATGGCTGCGACGAGGAGCGGCCCGGCGAACGCGCCGACCTGGTCGAGCAGCTTGTGCACGCCGAAGCCCTTGCCTCGCCCGACGACTCCGGCGGCATCGGCGAGGAGCACGGTCTTCGCGGGCCCCCGCACGGCCTTCCCGGTGCGCTCGACGAGGATGAGCGAGCTCGCGGCGGCGAGCGAGGCGGTGCCGAGCGCCGGGGTGAGCGCCAGCAGGGGCACGCTCACGGCACTCATGGCGTAGCCGGCGATCGTGAACCCCCAGTAGCCACCGGTGCGGTCGGACCAGGGTCCGGTCACGAGGCGCAGCACGAGCGCGATGGCGGTGGCGGCGCCGGTCACCACACCCACGAGCGTCGCGGAGGCGCCGAGCTGCTCGAGCAGCGCCCCGCCGACCGAGATCGCGCCGTCGGAGACCATGTCGATGAACAGGCTCACGAAGCCGAGCCCGATCACCATGGACCAGGGGCGCAGGCCCGGGGATCTCGTCGTGGCAGCGTTCGTCACGAGCGCGAGACTACCGCCGGAAGAGACCCCTGATGATCGTGCCGACACCGACGAGCAGGGCCACGCCCGCCGCGGCGGCGAGCACGATGACCAGCGTCGGGTTCTCGCGGTACTTCTCCTCGACCCACTCGGCCGCATCCTCGATGAGGTCCTCGGCATCGTCGAGCGCGTCCTCGGTGACGGCGCGCGCCTGGCTCGCCGCATCGGAGAGAGCCGCGGCGCCCTTGTCGGCAGCGTCGGCCGCGGCGGACCTCATGGCGTCGAGCGTGCTGTCGGCCTGCTCGGCGGCCCGGTCGGCCGCGGCCTTGGCCTCGCCGATGGCCTGCTCGACCCGGTCGTCGAGCTCCTCGCCCGCCGCGCCCGGCTGGTTCGTCGCATCCGTCATGGAACCGTCCCTTCCATCGAACCCGTCGCGGGCGCCTCGCGCGGTCGCACGCGTGATGCCGCCATGCTACGCGCGCCCGCCCACCCCGTGATCCTTGGATGCGTCGTCGTCCACCACGTCGCCCACGGTCGAGGGGAGATCGCGCAGGTCGGGCCCGGCCGGCGTGCCGGGGTCCTCGGGCCACGGCGCCGTCGCGCCGTCGGGGACCTCGGTGGCATCGCGCTCGCGTGCGCGGCCGCGGGCAGCCCCGGCGGTCGCCTCGGCGCTCTCGGTGTCCATCGAGGTCACGGGCTGCTTGGGGTCGGGCTGCGGTCGCCCGGGCGTGCCGTAGGACCCGCTCATCGCCGGCGTCCGAGTCCGCGCGCGATCGCACCCAGGAGCACGACGGCGCCGACCGCCGCGCCGATCACGACGCCGGGCCGCCGCTGGTACTCCGCCTTGATCCGCTGCGTCCACTCGCCCGTCACGCGCTTGGCCTGGTCGGCGAGCTCGTCGAGGTCGGCGCTCTGCGCGGCATCCTTCAGCTTGGCACCCGCCTGCTTCGCGGCGTCGGCCGCGGCATCCGCGATCTTCGTCACGGGCGAACCCGAGGTCGCACCGACCGAATCGACCGGCTCCCGGCCGCTGGTGTCGTGCTCCTCACCCGGTCCGGCCGGTGCACCGGTCGCTCCACCCGCGTCGACGGCGTCGGAGCCGATCGGCGGCGTCGGCGGCATGGTGGTCGAGGCGCCCGGATCCGAGGCGTCCACCCCGCCCGCGACGGAGTGGACGTCGTTCGTCGCGTCGGGCGTGGTCGGCGTGCTGCTCGTCGTCTTCTCGTCGCTCATCTCGTGGCTCCTTCGTTCGCGGGCGCGCCCTCGTGGGCGAGGATGTCACGCCACCGGCAGTCTCGCCCGCCGCTGCAGCGCCGTCGAGGGCGTTGACACGCTCGCCCGCGGCGCCTAACGCGCCGACCGCGACGAGGGCATCAGGCCAGCCCCGCCCGCTCGGCGAGCACCTCGCGCAGCACGACGCGCGTGGCGTCGAGCCCGCGGTAGACCTCCTCGAAGCTCGTCGACAGCGGTGCCAGGCCGATCCGGAGGCCGCCGACATCGCGGTAGTCGGGGATCACGTCGCGCTGCCAGAGCCGGGCGGTGACCTCGCGCATCGCGTCGTGCCGCAGGATCACGTGCCCCCCGCGCTCCTCGGGATCCCGCGGCGTGCCGAGCGTGACGCCGAGCGGCCCCAGCCACTCGTCGGCGAGGTCGATCGCGAAGGAGGTGAGCCCGATCGATTTCGCGCGGACGGCCTCCATCCCGGCCTCCTCGATCATCGCGAGCGTCTCCTGCATGGCGATCATCGCCGAGATGGGTGAGGTGCCGCTGACGAAGCGGCGGATGCTGCGCGCCGGCACGTACTCCGGTCCCATGGCGAACAGGTCGGCCGTACCGAACCAGCCCTGGATCGGCTGGCGCAGCACCGCGTGGAGGTCGTCGCGCACGTAGGCGAACGCGGGGGAGCCGGGACCGCCGTTGAGGTACTTGTACGTGCAGCCGACGGCGAGGTCGAACTCCCATCGGTCGGCGTGCACGGGCACCGACCCGGCCGAGTGGCACAGGTCCCACAGCACGAGCGCCCCGGCGTCGTGGGCGATCCGCGTGAGCTCCTTGGCGTCGGCGATGAACGCCGATCGGTACGAGACGTGGTTGAGCACGACGAGCGCGGTCGTGGGCCCCACGGCCTCGGCGAGCTGCTCCGAGCTCACGCCGCGGGTCAGGTCGACGTCGATCCAGCGGAGGTGGCATCCGCTCTCGCGCGCGATGCCCTCGAGCACGTACCGGTCGGTGGGGAAGTTGTCGCGATCGACCACGATCTCGCGTCGCTGCGGGTCGCGCGCGAGCTGCGCGTCGACCGCGGCACGCGCGAGCTTGTAGATCAGCACCGTGGTCGAGTCGCCGATCACGGTCTGCCCGGCCTTCGCCTCGACGACGGCGCGACCGATCTGGTCGCCGATCTCGTACGGCAGCTGCAGCCACGCCTCGTCCCAACCCCGGATGAGACGACCGCCCCACTCCTCGCGCATGAACCGCTCGACGCGCGCGATCGCTGCGGCCGGAGGGCGGCCGAGCGAGTTCCCATCGAAGTAGACGAGGTCGGTCTCGGCGCCGACGAAGCGCCGGCGGTAGTGCGCGAGCCCGTCGGCGCGGTCCATCCGTCGGGCGTATGCGAGCTGAGGATCCATGGTCAGAGGGGCTCCAGTTCCTCGGTGGGCAGGATGCAGGCGGTCCCGAGCCACGCGGCGACCGCGTCGGGATCGGCCAGGCGATCGGGCTCAGGTGCCGGGCCCGGCACGAACGTCGCGACGCCCGCGTCGGTCCAGTCCGCCGTGAGGTCGGGCCAGGGGTCGGCGAGGGCCGCGATGACGTCGGATGCCGCGAGCCCCGCCCGCACGAGCGCGGCGACCTCGGCGCGGTTGACCCCTGGCTCGAGCTCGCCGTTGCCGTGATCGGTGCCGTAGAGCACGCGCCCGCCCCCGGCGTGGAAGCGGTGCAGGTTCTCGATCGCCGTCGCGGCGGCGGCGTCGTCGTCGCGCACGTGGATGGCGAGCGTCGAGATCCACGCCTGCCCGCCGGCAACGGCGCGGGACACGAGCTCGTCGGGCAGCCGCTCGGTGAACGGCGCGTGCACGAGCACGTCGACGCCGGCGTCGATCGCGAGTTCCGCCATCCGGTCGCCCTCGGCGTGCGCGGCCACGGGAAGCCCGCGCTCGTGGGCGGCGGCGACGATCGCCTCGAGCGTCGCGCGGTCGAACACGGGCCCTGCGAGGGCGTTCAGCGCCACCTTGACGACGGATGCCCCGAACGAGCGCTGCTCGTCGACCGCCGCCTCGACGGGGCCCGCGAGCGCATGGTGCGACCGCTCGCGCGCCCGCTCGGCCGCGATCGCGTCGCCGTCGACCGACGGCAGCTCGCGCACGCTGCCGTCGGGCCGCCAGGGCCGGTCGGAGGGGTATCCGCCCGGCGCCGTGAGGAATGCGCCCGCGTAGCGCACGTGCGGCAGTCCCTCGGTGCGGGCGATGGTCGCGATCGCGCCGGGATCGGCGCCGAGATCGACGACCGCCGCGATCCCGCGCGCGACCGCGTCATCGGCACGTGCGAGCTGCAGGTGCACGTGGTGGTCGACGAGCGGCGGGAGCATCGTCCCGGTCTCGCCCGGGTGGTCGCCGTTCAGCGATCGGCGCACCCGGCGGGCGAGGGGGCCGAGGCTCGGAGTCGCGTCATCCGTCATCTCGCTCATCCCGGGATCTCGGTTCGCACGGCGTACAGCTCGGGGAAGAACGTCAGCTCGAGCGCTCGGCGGAGGAACGGCGCCCCGCTCGAGCCGCCCGTGCCGGTCTTCGAGCCGATGATGCGCTCGACGGTCTTGAGGTGGCGGAACCGCCAGAGCTGGAAGTTGTCCTCGAGGTCGACGAGCTCCTCGCACGTCTCGTACGCGGCCCAGTTGTGCTCGGGGTCGGCGTAGATGCGCCCGAAGACCTCGACGAGCTCGGGCCGGTAGGTCCACGCCCGGGTCACGTCGCGCACGAGCACGTCGTCGGGGATGTCGTAGCCGGCGCGAGCGAGCAGCCGCAGGAACTCGTCGTACAGGCTCGGCGATTCGAGCGCCCGGCGCACGATGGCGGCGGCCGTGGCATCCGAGTCGAAGACCTGCAGCATCTTCGCGTTCTTGTTGCCGAGCACGAACTCGACCGCCCGGTACTGGTAGGACTGGAAGCCGCTCGCGTTGCCGAGCACCCCCCGGAACTGGCCGTACTCGGTGGGAGTGAGGGTGGCGAGCACCGACCACTGCTCGGTCAGCGTCTTCTGGATGTGCTTGACCCGGGCGATGCACTTCAGCGCGGGCGCGAGCTCGTCGGCGCGCATGAACTCGCACGCGCTCTCGAGCTCGTGCAGCACGAGCTTCAGCCAGAGCTCGGTGGTCTGGTGCTGGATGATGAACAGCAGCTCGTCGTGGTGCTCGGGCCGTGAGATCGGCCGCTGGGCCGCGAGCAGGGTGTCGAGGTCGAGGTAGCCGCCGTAGCTCATGCGGTCGCTGAAGTCGGTGACGACGGATGCCTCGATCCGCCGCGTGTTCGCCTCGACGCCGTCGTCGACGCGCTCGTCCTCGTTCGGTGCCACGCCGCCAGCCTAGCCAGCGGGCGGAGCCGTGCGTCAGGGGCGCCGGGCGGCGGATGTCCGGAGTTCCGGACGCGCGGCGGCCGTGCGTGTCGGCGGCCGCGGGTAGGGTCAGCCGCATGGGCGAGACGTACCGCTTCACGAGCCGCGTCTACCGCTGGGAGGAGCGCGCCACCGACTCGTGGTACTTCGTCGACGTGCCCGAGGAGGAGTCCGACGACATCCGCGACCGACCGCGGATGCCCCGCGGCTTCGGCTCGGTACGCGTCGAGGTGACGATCGGCGAGACGACCTGGCGCACCAGCATCTTCCCGGGCGGGCAGCGTTACGCCCTGCCTCTCAAGAAGGTCGTGCGCACCGCCGAGGGCATCGAGCCGGGCGACGACGTCGACGTGCGGATCGTCACGCTCGAGTAGGCCCCGCCGCGGTCGCCGGGAATGGGGCACGGCGGGCGCCCCCCACCGCTCCCGATTCCGCGATGTCCGCCCGCCGTACCGCCCCCTCTCCCCTGAGAGGCCGTCTCCTCCGATCGGGTAAACGGAGGATCCACTCCGAATGGTAGCCCATCCGGTGAACCGCGCGCACCCAGAGGCGGCGCGACGGCGCGCGGGTCGTTCGTCACATGCCCGACGTGCGGCCGGGCGTACATTGAACCCGTGGGATCGATCGCGTCGCCGCGCCGCGATGCGCGACGGAATCATGAACGGCTCCTCGTCGAGGCCAGGCGACTCTTCGCCGAGCGCGGAATCGAAGCGCCGCTCGACGAGCTCGCCACCCGCGCCGCAGTCGGGGCCGGCACCGTCTATCGGCACTTCCCGACCCGCGACGCGCTGATCCGCGAGCTCTACGACGACGCGGTCGACGACCTCCGCACCGTCGCACCCGAGATCCTCGGCGCCGAGACCGGCTGGCAGGGCATCGAGCTGTGGCTCGAACGCCTGTCGGAGTGGCTCACGGAGCGACCGTACCTCCCCGCGGTCATGCGACGCGTCGCCGAGCTCGATCCCGATCATCGGCCGGGCGCCGAGCTGCAGGAGGCCGGAGAGGGCATCATCGAGCGCGCCAAGGCCGAGGGCTCGCTGCGCCCCGACGTCACCGCCGTCGATCTCAGCGTGCTCGTCGACATGCTCGGATCCCTCGGCCAGTACGGCGGCGCCTACCTGCCGTTCTGGCGGCGCCAGCTCGCCGTGGTGCTCGACGGTCTGCGCGCCCGCCCCGACCTCACGCCGCTGCCGGGTGCCGCGCTGGACTTCGAGTCGTTCCGCGACATGTCGCACCGGAAGCGCCCGGCGGACTAGCGTCTCGGGTCACGCACGACCTCGACCCCGGCCGTATCGCACTGCGACCGAGTCGTCGTGAAGCCATGGCAGGTCTCCCGGCCGGGCAGGGACGTAGGACCCGAACGCGCGCCGAGCCGACCCGTACCGTAGGACCCTCATCGGGCACCCCGCACGGAGCGGTGCCCTCGTCGAAGGAGCGACCATGGGGATGGACAACCTGATGCTGTACGTGGCGACGTACGACGATGCCGCTTCCGCCACGGCGGATTACCAGACGCTCAAGGCCGCGGAAGCGGCCGACCTCGAGGTCGTGTCGTCGGTCGTGGTGCACCGCGACGCCGACGGCAAGGTCAGCGTCGACGAGCACGGCTCGGGCCACGTGGCCGGCGGCGCCCTCATCGGCGGCGGCGCCGGGCTCGTCCTCGGGCTCTTCGCGCCGCCGCTGCTCGCCGCCACCGCCATCGGCGCCGGCGTCGGCGCCATCGCGGGGAAGTTCGCGGAACGGCGTGAGGAGAAGCGCATCGGGGTCGACCTCGAGGAGACGCTGCCGCCGGGATCGTCCGCCATCGTGGCGGTGATCGACGACCGCTACCTCGACCGGATCGACGCGGCCCTCGACAAGGCGGCCAAGAAGATCGAGAAGGCCATCGACCGCGACGACTACGAGGAGCTGCAGAAGGCGATCGACGAGGGCGGCGAGCAGATCGCCAAGGCCATCTCGTCGTAGCCGTCGGCGCTCAGAGTCCGAGCATCAGCCGCTCGACGAGCGCCCGGTACCGCTCGGCCGTCTGCTCGACGATCTCGGCGGGCAGCGTCGGCGGCTCCTCCGTGTCGCCCTGGTCCCAGTTCGCCGCGAGCCAGTCGCGCACGATCTGCTTGTCGAAGCTCGCCATGCGCACCTCGGGCGTGCCGCCGGTGAGGTACGCCTCGAGGTCCCAGTACCGGCTCGAGTCGCTCGTCAGCACTTCATCGGCGAGTGTCACGATGCCCAGCTCGCGGTCGGCGCCGAACTCGAACTTCGTGTCGGCGAGGATCAGCCCGCGCTCCTCGGCGACCGTGGAGGCGTGCTCGAACACGTCGAGCGAGACCACCCGCAGCTGCTCCGCGACGGTCTCGCCGACGAGCTCGACGGTGCGCTCGTAGGTGATGTTCTCGTCGTGGCGGCCGAGCGGCGCCTTCCAGGCCGGCGTGTAGATCGGCTCGGGCAGGCGGTCGCCGTCGGCGAGGCCCTCGGGCAGCCGGATGCCGCCGATCGCCCCCGTCGCGGCGTACTCCTTGTAGCCGCTCCCGGTGAGGTAGCCCCGCACGACGCACTCGATCGGGAACATGTCGAGCGAACGGCACAGCATCGCGCGCTCGGCGACGCCCGGGGGGATCGGCGGCACGTCGTACCGGTCGTCCTCGGCGTACGCGAGGTGGTTCGGCACCTCGGGCAGCTGGTCGAACCACCAGCGCGTGAGCTTCGTCAGCAACGCGCCCTTTCCCGGGATCGCGGGCTCGAGCACATGGTCGAACGCGCTCACGCGGTCGCTCGCGACGACGAGCACGACGGGCGAGACGCCGAGTGGGTCGCCCGTCCACGTGTCGTCGTCGGTCATCAGGTTGGTCGGCACGTACAGGTCGCGCACCTTGCCCGAGTACACGTGGGTCCAGCCGGCGAGGTCACCGGTGTCGGTCATCCCCGTCTCCTCTCGATGGTCGGTGGGCGGATGACGCCGCGTCGCCGCGACCCTCCGCGACGCTCGTCAGTCGGCGACGCGCGCGGCGATGTCGGTGCGGAACTGCCCGCCCTCGAGCCGGAGGTGCCCGAGCGATTCGTACGCCCGACGCCGCGCCTCGGCGAAGTCGGCGCCGACGGCCACCACGTTGAGCACGCGGCCGCCGGTGGCGACCAGGTGCGGCTCGGCGTCGTCGGCGGTCGAGCCGAACGCGGTCGCCGCATGGGCCAGGTGCACCCCGGGCACGGATGCCGCGGCATCGAGCCCGTCGATGCGCCGCCCGGTCTCGGGCGACTCGGGATACCCCTCGCTCGCGAGCACGACGGTCACCGCGGCGTCGGGACGGAACTCGGGACGCGACTGCTCGCCGAGCTGCCCGGTCGCGGCCGCGAACAGCAGGCCCGACAGCGGGCTGGCCAGGCGCGGCAGCACGACCTGCGTCTCGGGATCGCCGAACCGCGCGTTGAACTCGATGACCCGGATGCCGCGGCTCGTGATGATCAGGCCCGCGTACAGCAGCCCGATGAACGGCATCTGCTCCTCGTCGAGCCGCCGCACGGTGGGCAGCGCGATCGTCTCGATGACCTCGTCGACGAAGGCCTGCTCGCTGCCGAATCGCTCGTCGAGCCACGGCAGCGGCGAATACGCGCCCATGCCGCCCGTGTTGGGCCCCTCGTCGCCGTCGCGCAGCCGCTTGTAGTCCTGGGCGGGCGACAGCGGCAGCACGTTCCATCCGTCGGAGAGGAGGAACAGCGACACTTCCTGCCCGTCGAGGAACTCCTCGACCAGCACAGGGCCCTGCTGCAGGTAGTGCGCGGCGTGCGCGAGCGCGGCCTCGCGGTCGTCGGTGACGAGCACGCCCTTGCCGGCGGCGAGGCCGTCGGCCTTGACGACGTACGGAGCGCCGAACTCGTCGAGCGTCGCGACCACCTGCGGCAGCGACTCGACGAGGCTCGCGCGGCCGGTCGGCACGCCGGCCTCCTCCATGACGCGCTTCGCGAACGTCTTCGACCCCTCGAGCTGGGCGGCCGCCCTGCCGGGGCCGAAGGTCGCGATGCCCCGCGTGCGGAGCGCGTCGGCGACGCCCGCCACGAGCGGCGCCTCGGGGCCGATCACGACGAGCTCGATGTCGTTGTCCATCGCGTAGTCGGCGACGATCACGGGGTCGGTCGGGTCGAGCGCGATGGTCTCGACGCTGCCGCGCGACGACGAGGTGGGGGAGGCGGCGATACCCGCGTTGCCGGGCGCCGCGACGATCTCGTGGCCGGCCTCCTCGTCGAGCAGGGCCAGGATGATGGCGTGCTCGCGCGCGCCCGAACCGAGGACGAGGATTCTCACCCCGTCAGGCTACCCGAGCGGCTTGCCGCCGGTGCGGCCCGTGACGTGCGGGAGGATGGGGGGCATGGCACGCGCGCGCATCGGTGACGACATCGGCAGGGCGGCGGTCGGCGTGGTGGTGCGCGTCGGCGGCGCCGACGGATCGGGCGAGGCGCCGAGCGTCGATCGCACGACGCTCGCGCTCGCGGTGCGCTACACCCTGCAGCTGCTCGCCGAGCAGTCGCCCGGTGGTTCGGTCGAGGTCCGGGTGCCGCCGTTCGCGGCGGTGCAGTGCATCGAGGGCCCGAGGCACACGCGCGGCACGCCGCCGAACGTGGTCGAGACGGATGCCGCGACGTGGCTCGCGCTCGCGACGGGTGCACTGGGCTGGGCCGAGGCGCGGGCCGGCGGACGCGTGCACGCCTCGGGGCAGCGCGCCGACCTCGACGGCGTCCTTCCGGTGATCGACGCGTCGCGCGTGCGGTGAGCGCCGCCCGCGCGCATCGGCGCGTGGGGGAGAATGGTCGGGTGAGCGATGCGTCGAAGAGCCCCGAGCCGAGCCGACACGAGCCGCAGCCGGGCGAGCCGCAGCCGGGCGACCCGTCGCCGGCCGTGCCGGAGGCATCCGTCGACCGCATCGAGCCGCCGACCGAGCCGCGCCCGAAGGTCGCCCACATGGATGTCGATGCCGACGTGCCGCGGGGCGAGCACCTCGAGACCGACGTCACGAGCGGCGCGGTCACGGTGCGCCGCGCCCCTCGGTATCCCGCGTTCATCGGGCTCGGCGTCGTGCTCGGCGCGCTGGTCGCGCTGGTGCTCACGTTCGCGTACCCCGAGAGCGGTGAGTTCGACCGCGGGCAGGTGTTCGGCTTCCTGCTGCTGTGGTGCGGCGCGGCCGGGGCCGCGCTCGGCGCCGTCGTGGCGCTCCTCGTCGACCGCGCGCTCTCGAAGCGGGCCGGGTCCGGCGTCGCCGCGCACGAGTCGACCCACTTCGTCGAAGACGATCAGGCCTGACGCTCAGCTCAGCTGGGTCTTCTCCACCCAGTCGAGGTACTCGGGGGTGACGGTGCCCGTGACGTACTCGCCCGTGAAGCACGAGAGGTCGAGCTCGCCGATGCCGGTGCCCTCGGTGATCGCGGCCTGGAGGTCGGCGACCTCCTGGTAGATCATGTGGTCGGCGCCGAGCTCGCGGGCGATCTCGGGGATCTTGCGGTCGTGCGCGACCAGCTCGCGACGGCTCGGCATGTTGATGCCGTAGACGTGCGGGTATCGCACGGGCGGCGCCGCGGAGGTGAAGGTGACCTTGTTGGCACCGGCGGCGCGGGCCATCTCGACGATCTCCTTGGAGGTCGTGCCCCGCACGATCGAGTCGTCGACGATCAGGATGTTCTTGCCGCGGAACTCGGTGCCCATCGCGTTGAGCTTCTGGCGGACCGAGCGCTTGCGCGCCGCCTGCCCGGGCATGATGAACGTTCGGCCGACATAGCGGTTCTTGTAGAAGCCCTCGCGATACTCGATGCCGAGCTTCTGCGCGACCTGCATCGCGGCCGGGCGCGACGAGTCGGGGATGGGCATGACGACGTCGATGTCGCCCTTGTCCATGTGGGTCTCGATGGTCGTGGCCAGGCGGTTCCCCATGCGCAGGCGCGCCTCGTACACCGAGATGCCGTTCATCACCGAGTCGGGGCGGGCGAGGTAGACGTACTCGAACGAGCACGGCACGAGGCGCGGGTTCGCGGCGCACTGCCGCGAGATCATCTCGCCGTCGAGCGTGATGAAGATCGCCTCGCCGGGCTCGACGTCGCGCACGACTTCGTAGTCGCCGTTCTCGAGCACGAGCGACTCGGATGCCACGATCCACTCGGTCTTGCCGGACTCGGCGGTGCGCTTGCCGAGGATGAGCGGCCGGATGCCGAAGGGGTCGCGGAAGGCCAGCAGGCCGTAGCCGGCGATCAGGGCGATCACGGCGTAGGAGCCCTCGACGCGCTCGTGCACGTGCGACACCGCCTGGAAGACCTGGTCGGGGTCGAGCTCGAGGCCCGTGATCTGGCCCTGCAGCTCGGTGGCGAGCACGTTGAGCAGCATCTCGGTGTCACTCGTGGAGTTCACGTGACGGCGGTCGATGCGGAAGAGGTCTTCGGAGAGCTCGCGCGTGTTCGTGAGGTTGCCGTTGTGGACGAGGATGATCCCGTAGGGCGCGTTCACGTAGAACGGCTGGGCCTCCTCCTCGCGCTCGGCCGCGCCCTTGGTCGTGTAGCGCACGTGCCCCAGGCCCATGTTGCCGAGGAGCGAGCGCATGTCGCGGGTGCGGAAGGCCTCTCGCACCTGCCCGCGCGACTTGGTCATGTGGAACACGGGGCCGTCGGCGGTGGCGATGCCCGTCGAGTCCTGGCCGCGGTGCTGCAGGAGGAGCAGGCTGTCGTAGATCTGCTGGTTGACGGGCTCGGTGGAGACGATGCCGACGATGCCGCACATGCGAGCGATAGCTCCTCGTGGGGGTGGGGAAGCGTCCGAGCTGGACGATCCATCATCCCATACGCGCACGTGTGAGCCGGCTGAGCGGATGGCGCTGCTCACCTGAGCGCAGTCGCACACCCTATCCCCGAAGACCCGTCCTGGTCCGAACTCTTCGGTTCCGTCGGGATCTTCGTCGGTTCCCACGAAACCGGCTCGGAGGACTCCCCCCGAATGAGGGCCGCCTGTCAGGCTCTCCGGCATTCCGTTTCACCGCGGCGCAGGGACCGAACCGGGGGGACCGGCCGCCGGCCGAAGAAAGGACGAACGTCCATGAAGTTCACCTCGTTCCGCGCCGCCCTCACCGGCGCGGCCCTCGTCGCGTGCGGCCTGCTCGCCGCACCGGCCGCGGCGAACGCCGCACCGCCGGCGGTCCCGCCCGGGATCGACCAGCACGCCGTTCCGGCTGCCGAGGCGGCGGCCGCCGCCGCGTACTGGTCGCCCGAGCGGATGCGTGCCGCCATCCCCGCCGACGCGCTGCTGGCCGGAAAGGCCGCCTCCACGCCCGCGTCCGAGGTGGCGGCGGGTGCACCGGTCACGTACGGCAAGCCGGCGCCGGTCGACGAGATCCAGCCGATGGCGACGGCCGAGTCGCCGATCCCGAACATCGGCAAGGTGTTCTTCACGCTCAACGGGCGCAACTACGTGTGCTCCGGCAACTCGGTCAGCGCGACCAACGGCAGCGTCGTCTCGACGGCCGCGCACTGCGTGCACTCGGGCAAGGGCAAGTACGCCACGAACTGGGTGTTCGTCCCGGCGTACGAGAACGGTGCCGCGCCGTTCGGCCAGTGGGCGGCCACCAGGCTCACCGCCCCGAACCAGTGGACCAAGGGCGGCGACATCACGTACGACACCGCCTTCGCCAAGGTCGGAACCCTGAACGGCCGCACCCTCGCAGCGACGGTCGGCGCGTCGGCGATCGCGTTCAACCAGGCCCGCGGCCTGTCCTACGAGGCCTTCGGGTACCCCGCGGCCGCGCCGTTCAACGGCCAGACGCTGAAGTCGTGCGCCGGCACCGCGAGCCCCGACCCCTACGGCCAGACGCAGTCGCAGGGCATCCCCTGCGACATGACCGGCGGCTCGTCGGGCGGTCCGTGGTTCCTCGGCACCGGCGCGCAGAACTCGGTGAACAGCTTCGGGTACAACAACATCCCGAACGTGATGTTCGGCCCGTACTACGGGTCGGTCGCGCAGAGCACCTACGCGACCGCGGCGGCGTCCTGACCCGCTGACCTCAGGACACGAGGCGCCCCGCATCGAGGGACCGGTGCGGGGCGCTTCGCCATGCCGGAGCGGGGCCGAGGCCGCGCGGTAGGCTCCGATCGTGACCTGGTGCACACGCGAGGAGGCGGCGCAACGGGCGGGGGTCGAGCCCGACTACGTCGCGCGACTGGTCGACCTCGGCCTGCTCTCTCCGGAGCGGCCCGATCGCTTCTCGCAGGGCGATGTCCGCCGGGTGCTCGCGGCCCGCTCGCTCGAGGAGGCCGGCATCGCGCTCGACGAGATCGGTGCGGCGGTCGAGCGGGGCGCCCTGTCGTTCGACTTCATGGATGCCGCCGCCTACGAGCGGTTCGCGGCGTTCGCGCCGGAGACGTTCCGCGAGGTCAGCGGCCGGACCGGCGTGCCGATCGAGTTGCTGACCGTCATCCGCGAGGCCATCGGCATGGCTCCGCCGTCGCCCGACGATCGCCTTCGCGAAGACGAGATGGAGATCGTGCCGTTCGTCGAGTTCCAGGTGTCGCGCGGATTCCGGCCGACGGCCATCGAGCGCCTGCTCCGCGTCTACGGCGACAGCATCCGCAGGATCACGGAGCAGGAGGGCGCCTGGTGGACCTCCGAGGTGATCGATCGCGCGCTCGCCGAGGGTCGGGGGGCGGAGGGCGCGGCCGATGCCGAGCTCGCCGATCGCACGGCGCCGCTCGCCGAGCGTGCGGTGCTGGCCGTGTACCACGCGCAGCAGGCGCGCACGTGGAGCGCCAACCTCATCGACGCGTTCGAGACGATGATGGCGGACGCCGGCATCCACAGTCGCCTCGAGCGGCTCCCGGCGATCTGCTTCCTCGACCTGGTCGGCTTCACGCGCCTCACCGAGGAGCTCGGCGACGATGCGGCCGCCGACCTCGCCGGCACGGTCGCGCTGCTCGTCGGCCGCAGCAGCGTGCAGCACGGCGGGAAGCCGATCAAGTGGCTGGGTGACGGCGTGATGCTCCACTTCGGCGACCCGGGCCGGGGCGTGCGCGCCGCGCTGGGGATCGTGGAGGAACTCGCCCACGCCGGTCTGCCGCCGGCCCACGTCGGACTGCACGCCGGCCCGGTCCTCTACCAGGAGGGCGACTACTTCGGAAGGACGGTCAACCTCAGCTCGCGGATCGCCGACTACGCCCGCCCCGGCGAGGTGCTGGTCACCCAGGCGGTCGCCGAGGCCTCACGCGACGCGGGGATCGGGTTCGACGACATCGGGTCCGTGGAGCTCAAGGGCGTGTCCGGCGCGGTGCACCTGCTCCGCGCCCATACCGCCTGACCGCCGTCCCGGCGCCGCGGTCGTCGACGCGGTCACCGCGCGTGCAGCTCGACGAACGTGCTCAGCATCCGGCTCGGCTCCGACACCGGCGCCCGGCGCACCGCGGCGAGCGTGAGCTCGAGCTCGTCGGCGGCGAAGTACCCGAATCCGGCGTAGGCGTGGATGCGCACGATGATGCCGTCGAGGTCGAGTTCCGGATGGAACTGGGTCGCGTAGACGTTCGATCCCACGCGGAAGAGTTGCACCGGGCAGCCCGGCGACGAACCCAGCAGCGTCGCGGAGGTGGGCAGCGTGCGGATCGCCTCCTTGTGCCCGACGAACGCCGAGAAGGTCGTCGGCATCCCGGCCATGAGCGGGTCGGCTGCCCCGGCGTCGGTCAGGCTCACCGGCACGACGCCGATCGGCTCGGCGTAGGTGTGGTCGATCGTCGCGCCCTGGTGGGCGCCCAGCGTTCCGACGCCGTAGCAGGCGCCCAGGAACGGGAAGTCCCGTGCGACGACCTCGTCGAGGAGGGATGCGAACTCCGCCTCGACCCGGTGCTGCACCGGCGATTTCCGCTCCGGCGGGTCGGACGCGTTGAAGGGCCCGCCGCCGACGAAGATGCCCGACAGCCGGTCCAGGTCGAGGGGTGGCATCGGTCCGGCCTCGAGCCGCACGCGGATGAGGTCGCGCTCGTCGAGTCCGGTGCCGCGGAGGAAGAGCGCGTACTCCTCGTCGGCGGGCACGTCCTCGGCGCGCGTGCCGAGCAGGACGAACGGCTTCACGGCCCCACGATACGGCGCCGGCGGCTCCCCCGTCAGGTCCGCCGCCCGTCGCCGCATCACGATCGCCGCCGATCGCCCCGGTCGCGGTCGCTCCTCGACTCCTCCTCCACGATGGCACGCGATGAAGAGCGGAAACACCTTCCCTCGTCGAAAGCCGGTGGCCGAGTGGTCGGCGGATACCGTTCCACCGTGATCGAGGAAGGGAGACGATCGTGAGACGAGTTCGAGAGACCCGTGTGAAGGCGAGGTCGCCGTGGACCGCGCGCTGACCAGCGTCAAGGTCGATGGCGAGACCCACCGGCTCATCGGCGACCTCGCGCACTTGCTCGGACGCAGTCGGAAGGAGGTCGTACGAGACGCGGTCCTGGCGTTCGCGGCGTGGCGCGAGCGCCTGCTCGACGAGGGGATCGACGAGACATCACACCGGCTGGCGCTGGCGAGCACCCGCCACGAGGCCCGCCGGGCGGCCGGAGAGCTCGACACGCGGCCCGCCGAGCGCACGGTACGCTCGCGCATCGGCGCTGCGCGGATGTCGCCGCGCGTCGAGGCCGCGCTCGCGCCCGCCGAACTCCTGGAGCACCATCGCGCGGAGCTCGACGATACCTTCGCCGCGCTCGGCGCCCGCAACGCCCGGTTCGCCGTCGACCCGCGGCGCTATGGACATCTCGCGGAGCACCGGGTGATCGTGGTCGAGCTCGACGATCCCCGGCGCTTCGAGCAGACCCGTCTCGAGGTCGCGGCGTTCGAGATACTCGCGCTGCCGTGCTTCGTCGTCCCGGCCGACTGGGCCAGCCCGCCTGAGTGACGCGTCAGTACTGCGACGGGGTCGCGAGCACGGCCATGGTGCACCGCGACACGCACACGAGCCGACCCTGCTCGTCGGTGATGCGGATGTCCCATACCTGCGTCGAGCGGCCGCGGGTGATCGGGCGCGCCTCGCCGTAGACCCATCCCTCCGAGACCGGGCGGACGTGGTTCGCGTTGATCTCCATGCCGACGCAGTACGACTGCTCCGGGTCGACCGTGAACGACGCGCCCCAGCTCGCGAGCGTCTCGGCCAGGGCGACCGACGCCCCGCCGTGCAGCACGCCCGCGGGCTGGCGGGTCCGCTCGTCGACGGGCATCCGGCCCTTCAGCGAGTCCTCGGTCAGCTCCGTCATCTCGATGCCGAGGGCGCGGATCAGGGCGTGCTCGCCGCGCGAATTCGCCCACTCGATCGAGGGCTCCCCGAACCAGATGCTCATGCGGTCGAGTCTGCCACGCCGGCTGCGACCGCCCGGGCCACGCCCTAAGCGAGCTCGGCGATGATGGGGTGGATCGCGTCGTCGAACGCCGCGGCATCGGCCCGCAGCGAGTCGGTCACCGCCACGGTCTTGCGGCCGATCCACCACACGCCGGACACCGCGAGCGGCAGCACCTCGACGTTCAGCTCGAACGAGTGCGCCCGCCGGCCCACCTCGCGCTCGTGCTCGGCGATGCTGCCCGCGTACGCGCGATACGTGTCGCCGGAGCGCGCGGCTGACGCGGTGCGGTACCGCTCGTGCGCCCAGTCCGCCCAGGCGAGCGCCGCCTCGGCATGCGGGCGGATGGCGGCCGCGAGCGCCTCCGCGCCCGACACGGGCAGCGCGATCGCCGTGCCGTACTCGTCGATCAGCTCGAGCGGGACCGCGGACGGGTGCTCCTCGGGCTCGACGGTCATCGCCCACCACTCGCGCCACTGCTTCTCGAGGGCGTCGTGCGCGTCGACGTCGCGCGGACCGCCCGGGCCGACGCGACCGACGTCGCGCAGGCGCGGCAGCTCGGCCGGCGACGCGATGCCGAGCACTTCGCGCAGGTAGAGGGCGAGCAGCGCCCCGGTGCTCGCGTTCTCGCGAATCACCCACGACGGCGTCGACCCCGCGTGCATGGTCGGATTCTACCGCCGGCTCCCGACACCGGGCCCGGCGGCGCGCCCCCGCCCGGGTACCCTTGTCGGGTGAGCGCGAACTCGTCCTACGCCGCTGCCGGAGTCGACACCGCCGCCGGCGACCTCGCCGTCGAGCTCATGAAGGAGGCGGTCGCGAAGACCCACGGGCCGAACGTGCTCGGCGGCGTCGGCGGCTTCGCCGGCCTCTACGACCTCTCGTTCGCGAAGGACTACCGCCGTCCGCTGCTCGCCACCTCCACCGACGGCGTCGGCACCAAGATCGCGATCGCGCAGGCGCTCGACGTGCACGACACCATCGGCCAGGATCTCGTCGGCATGGTGGTCGACGACATCGTCGTGGTCGGCGCCACGCCCCTGTTCATGACCGACTACATCGCCTGCGGCAAGGTCGTGCCCGAGCGCATCGCCGCGATCGTTACCGGCATCGCCCGGGCATGCGCCGAGACCGGAACCGCGCTGGTCGGCGGCGAGACCGCCGAGCACCCGGGTCTCATGGGCGTCGACGACTACGACGTCGCCGGCGCCGCCGTCGGCGTCGTCGAGGCCGACCGGGCCCTCGGTGCCGACCGCGTGCAAGCCGGCGACGCGGTCATCGCGATCGAGTCGAGCGGGCTGCACTCCAACGGGTTCTCACTCGTGCGGCACATCCTGTCGAACGCGAACCTGTCGTACACCGACGCGGCGGTCGATCTCGGCACGACGTGGGGCGAGGCGCTCCTCGAGCCGACACGACTGTACTCGGGCCCGCTCGTGGAGCTCCTCGAGCATGCGCGGCTCGGCTCCGCGATCCACGCGCTCTCGCACGTCACGGGCGGCGGCATCGCCGCGAACCTCGCGCGCGTGCTGCCGCGCGGCTCGTGGGCCGAGGTCGACCGCTCGACGTGGTCGCCGCCGCCCGTGTTCCGCGTGCTCAACGACGTCGCCGGCACGACGCTCGAGTCGACCGAGGGCACCTGGAACCTCGGCATCGGCTTCTTCGCGGTCGTCGAAGCGGATGCCGCGGCATCCGTGGTCGCCGAACTCGACGCGCTCGGACTTCCGGCGTGGCAGGTCGGCGCCGTCGCGACGGGCGCGTACGACGCCTCGGCCGCCGGCTGGGAGCAGGGCGCCAAGGGCGTCGACGGCGGCGCGGTGCGCCTCGTCGGCACGTACCGCGACTGACCATGCGCGCGGCGCTCTCGCTCGGCCTCCCCGGCGCGACCGACCCCGGGATCCTGCGGGCGCTCGCACCGCGGCTCGAGCAGCTCGGGTACCAGCGGCTGTGGCTGAACGACGTGCCGGGCGGCGACTCGCTCGCCGGCCTGCGCACCGTCGCCGCGGTGACCGAGCGGCTCGGCCTCGCGACCGGGGTCATCCCGCTCGACCGTCGTCCCGCCGAGAAGCTCGACCTGCGCGGCCTGCCCGCCGAGCGGACGACGCTCGGGATCGGATCGGGCGGGGCGCGCCATCCGCTCGCCCTGGTCGCGGCCGGCATCGCCGAACTGCGCGGCCGCACCGACGCCGCGATCGCGGTGGGTGCGCTCGGCCCGAAGATGCGCCGCCTCGCCGCGCACGAGGCCGACGCCGTCGTGCTCAACTGGCTCACCCCGACGGCCGCCGCGCGCGCCGCGGCCGACCTGCGTCGCGACGCCGGCGAACGCGCCGACCACGTTCGCAGCGTGCTCTACGCCCGCACCATCGTCGACGGCGCGGCGAGGGCGGCGCTACAGCGCGAGGCCGACCGCTACGGTTCATACGCCTCGTACGCCGCGAACTTCGCCCGCCTCGGCATCAGCCCCATCGACGCGACGATCGACCGCGGCTCCACGCTCGCGGCCTACGACGTCGTCGACGAGGTCGTCCTGCGTGCGATCACGGTCGACGGCTCGCTCGCCGAGCTCGAGCAGTTCGCCGACGAGGCCGCGCGCTGGCGGGATGCCGCCGGTTCGTCGCAGGAGTAGCATCCGGGCATCCCCGTCGGACCGGCGGTCGGAAGCGAGGCGGCATGAACCTGGCGCGCATCGATGCGATCGTGACGTGGGTGTATGCCGCCGGGTTCGGGCTCCCCGCCATCCCGATCGCGATCTTCCACCTTCGCACGGGCGGGCTGCCGTCGTTCTTCGGACTGTTCGAGATGTACGGGGGTCGCTGGTCGGCTCGCTACGACTCCGGCGTCTTCGCCGCCCTGCTCGTCGCCTTCCTGCTCGTCCTGATCGGGGTCGCCTTCTCGGGGTGGCTCCTGTGGAACGGGTCGCGCATCGGCGCCGTGTTGAACCTCGCGCTGCTACCGGTCGAAGTGGTGTTCTGGCTCGGGTTCGACCTGCCCCTTCCGTGGATCGTCGGGGCCGCCCGAGTCGTGCTCACGGTGCTGGCATGGAACTCGCTGACGCCCCGCGGAGCGACCGCCTGACGCCCCTCCCGCGACCGCTCCCGACGGGCCCTTCGACAGGCCGGGGCGTCGCCGGCCGCCGTACCGTGGCGTCATGGATGACATCGTGACCGCCGGCCGAGTCGCCCCGCGGCTCGGCCGCTGGGTCGGCTTCACCGTGCTCGGCGAGAGCCTCGGCTTCCTCATTCCCGTGACGGGCTTCGCGATCGCCGCGATGCTCGGCCTCGAGGCGTGGGGTGCGTGGGCTCTGCTCGTCGTGTTCGGCGCGGGCGAGGGCGCACTGCTCGGGCTCGGTCAGTCGCTCGGGCTCCGCGGCTCGAGCGCCGAGGTCGCGACGGGTCGGTGGATCGCGGCGACGGCGGTCGCGGCATCCGCCGCATGGTCGATCGGGATGCTGCCACCCACGCTCGCCGATGCCGGCGTCGCGATCGACTGGGCGTCGCCGGCGACGTGGGCCGTGGCCGGTGTCGCGGGCCTCGTCCTGCTGGCGACGATCCCGCTCGCGCAGCGACCGGTGCTCGCCCGCGCCGGAGTGCCGGGCGCCTGGCGGTGGGTGCCGATCAACATGGCCGCCTGGCTCGTCGGGCTCGGCTTCACGTTCCTGCCGTCGCCGTTCATCGACGAGTCGAGTCCGGCCGCGCTCGTGTTCGCGCTGTTCGCGGTCGGCGGCGTGCTCATGGCGTCGACGGTCGCGCTGCTGACCGGTCTCGGCCTGCGGTGGATGCTGCGGCGCTGAAGGTCGCGACCGCGCGCTCCACGGTGATCGCCGCGGGGCGCGCCGGGATCCGGCGCCGTGACGGCGTCGATCCACTGATCAGCGGCGCGCGGGAACGCCGCTCACCCGAGGAGTCAGGCGCGGTGGCTGCCGTCGTCGGGTACGTAGGAGTCGTCGTCGGAATACTCGGACCACTTCGACACCTCGTCGTCGTGGTCGTGATTCGAAGCCGTGAGCTCGCGCTCGAGCGCGTTGTAGTCGGTCGCAGGGCTGAAGTACTTCAACTCCCGCGCGACCTTGGTGTGCTTGGCTTTCTGACGGCCGCGCCCCATGCGTGACCCCCTTACGACGTCTGGCCGGGTGGGATGGTCGTCACCCGGCTCTTTCTGATATGAACAATCCCGGCTGGTAGTTTACCACCGCCGAGAGCGCCGAACGGTCGCCACGACGGCGCTGTGGAGGGCCTCCGGGCGGCGATGCGACCCTTCCGGACATGGTGGGATAGACGGGTGGATGCGATCCCCGACCGTGTGAAGGTCGCGGTGATCGGCGCCGGACAGGCGGGGCTGTCGGTCGCCTATTACCTGCGACGCTTCGAACTCGTCGCCGACGAGGACTTCGTCATGCTCGATCGCGCTCCCGGACCGGGTGGCGCGTGGCAGCATCGCTGGTCGTCCCTGCGCCTCGGCACGGCGCACCGTGTGAACGACCTGCCGGGCATGGGGGAGCTCGGCCTCAGCTTCGAGACCGCCGACCGCAGCCTTCCGGCGAAGGAGGTCGTCGCCGACTACTACGGACGCTTCGAGCAGCACTACGACCTGCGGGTCCACCGTCCCGTCAACGTGCGGCGCGTCTCGAACGACGGCGCCGACCTGCGGATCGAGTATGAGGACCTGAGCCCGCAGCCGATGGAGGAGCTGAGGGCCCGCGGGTTCTTCGGCCGCCGCCGCCGGACGTTCCAGGAGCCCGAGACGCCCGTGACCCCCCGCGGCGAGCTGCGCACGCAGTACCTCGTCAACGCCACGGGCACGTGGGGCGCGCCGTTCGTGCCGTTCTACCCGGGCATGGGCGAGTTCGGCGGTCGTCACCTGCACACGTCCGACTTCGCGTCGGCGGAGGACCTCCGAGACCAGCACGTCGTGGTGGTCGGCGGCGGCACCTCGGCGATCGGGTTCATGCTCGAGCTCGAGGGCGTGGCATCCGGCCTGACCTGGGTCTCGCGACGACCGATCGACTGGCTCGACCGGCAGGAGCTCGACCTCGAGGGAGCGTCGGCGGCGGTGTCGATGCAGGATGAGGCGGCCCGCGCCGGCCGTGCGCTCCCGTCGATCGTGAGCGGCACGGGCGTGCCGAAGAACCGCCGGATCGCCGCCGGCATCGAGCGCGGTCTGCTCCGGGCCCGGCCCATGTTCGACCGCATCGAGACCGACCGCGTGGTGTGGGCCGACGGCACGTCGGCGCGCGCCGACGCGATCATCTGGGCCACCGGCTTCCGGCCCGAGCTCCGTCACCTGTCGCCCCTGAAGCTGCGCGAGAAGGCCGGCGGCGTCACGGTCGGCCAGGGCGCCTCCTGGCAGGATCCGCGCATCTTCCTCGCGGGCTACGGCCCGCAGGCGTCGACGATCGGGGCGAACCGGGCCGGGCGCATGATCGCGCGCCAGATCATGGCGATGATCTGACCGGGCGGATGACGCGGCTCACGCCCCGGACACCAGCAGGTACGCGCCGACGGCCGCGCCGAGGCCCCCCGCGACCGTGACGAGTACGTTGAGGATCGCCGCGCGCCAGCGGCCGCCGTCGGCGAGCTCGATCGTCTCGACCGGCCACGTGCTGAATGTCGTGAGCCCGCCGCAGAACCCCGTGACGAGCACGAGCCGCACGTCGGCCGAGAGCGCCGCCCGCTCGGCGAGTCCGATGACCGCGCCGGCCACGCCCGAGCCGACCACGTTGACGATGAGGATGCCGCCGGGCAGGTGCCCCGGGCGGACCGGATAGGCGCGCGACAGCGCGTACCGGATCACCGCGCCGACCGCTCCCGCGGCGAGCACCGCCGCCACGACCATCGGCGTCACAGCGTCGCCCCGTCGTCGGTGACCTCGGTCGGCATGGGCCGGTGGGCGAGCGACGACCCGAGCTTCAGCCCGCCGGCCGCGAGTGCGAGGCCGGCCGCGAGCGAGATGCCGAGGTACGCGGCGGCGAGGGCGACCTCGCCCTCGCGGCCGAGGATCGTGATCGAGCCCATGACCGCCGACAGCGTCGTGAACGAGCCGATGACGCCCGACCCGATGCCGGCCTTGACCCACGTCGGCGTCGAGGGCCGCGTCCAGAGCCCGGCGGCGAGCCAGCCGAGCGTGAACGTGCCCACGAGGTTGACCGCGAGCGTGGACCACGGGAACCCGTCGTCGGCGTGCGGGAGCGCGACATCGGCCGCGAGCCGCAGGCCCGTCCCGACGAGGCCGCCGGCGAACACCGCGAGGTAGGGGAGCACGCGTCGAGGCTACGCTGAGGACGCGCCGCCGAGCGGGAGCACCCACACGTTCGATGGCAACCAGGTGCCCTTCGGGTACTCGAACTCCTCGACGCCGTCGAGGCGGAAGCCCACGCGACGGCAGATCGCGTTGGACGGGGCGTTGTCGACGCGCGGGAAGGCGACGAGGTCGCGAGCGGGATCGACGGCGCGCGCCTCCTTGATCAGCAGGCGCAGCGCGGCGCCCGCGATGCCCTGGCCCTGGTGGTCGGGCAGCACCGCCCAGCCGGCCTCGAACGACGGGCGCCCGCGGTGGTCGCTCGGCCAGAACCCGATCGTGCCGACGCCCTCGGGGTGCTCGGGCGTCACGATCGCCGACATCCAGGCACTGCCGTCGTGGCGGCCGACCACGTAGCGCGCGTGTCGCGCGAGCAGCTTCGCCTCGGTCTCGGGGCCGCCGAGATGCCGCATCAGCTCGGGTGCGTTCGCCCGACGCAGCAGGTCGAGGTCACCCTCGGACCACGGGCGCAGCGAGACCTCCGTCATGCGCCCATCGAAGCCGATGCCGCCGACATCCGCGAGGGACGAGCACGTGTCGGAGACGCGGGAGCATCCGCGCCGTCCGCCCGGGGGGAGTGGACGACGCGGATGCTCAGCCGACCGGCGCCCACGAGCGGGCGCGCGCGGAGCTCACCGCTGCGCGAGCTCGCGGAGCACCTCCGAGCGCACGTCGGCGAGCCGGGTGCGCAGCAGCGACACGGTGTCGGCGCTCACGCGGCCGCGGTTGGCCTGGTTGCGGAACTCCAGCCGGAGCTGCTGGCGGAACTCGGTGATGACGAGGTCGGCCTCGTGCATCGCGCGGGTGGACTCCGCGTTCGGCTGCGGCGTCGCGGACTCCGTGCTCGCCGCCTTCCTCGCCTCGCGCGCGGCGTTCGCGAGCTCGGCGCGGAGCGTGCGCATCGCCGAGTCGACCTCGGCGCGGACGCCCTCGGCGAGTCGGCGGACGGAGTCGGTCACGTCGTCCTCGATGGCGTCGAGCTCGTGGCGGCGGGACTCGAGCTCGGCGCGCCCGGCGTCGGTGATCTCGTAGACCGACTTGCGGCCGTCGGTGCGCTTGGTCACGAGTCCCTCCTCCTCGAGCTTGGCGAGGCGGGGGTAGATCGTGCCGGCGCTCGGCGAGTACGTGCCGCCGAACCGGTCGGACAGGGCCTGGATCAGTTCATACCCGTGACGGGGCTGCTCCTCGAGCAGGGCGAGCAGGTAGAGGCGCAGGTTCCCGTGGGCGAACACCGGCGGGGTCATGCGGATGCCTCGCCGGGCGTGCCGTGCGACGCGTCGCCGCCCTGCCCGGACTCGCCCGCGCCATCCGCCCCGCTCGCCCCTGCGGAGCCGGTGCCGGCGCGAGTCGCCTGCCGACGGATCACCGAGATCTTGCCCGACACGCTGTTCGCTCGGAGGTCGAGCCAGGTGCCGTCGAGCTCGCCCGTGACGCGCTCGAAGCCCCGGCCCAGCGTGCCCTTGATCTGCGTGTCGTCGAGCAGCAGCGAACCGCTGACGGTGTTCACGCGATAGCGCGCGCCGCTGCCCGGGTCGAAGCGCAGCGTGAGGTCGCCCGACACGGTGTTCGTGTCGACGCGGCCGGGGGTGCCCCGCACGTCGAGGATCATGTCGCCCGACACCGTGTCGGCGTTGAACGAGCCGACTTCACCCGTCACCGTCACGTCGCCCGAGACGGTGTGCGCGGTGACCCTGCCCGTGTGGTCGCCGACCGAGACCTCGCCCGAGACGCTCGTGCACTCGATGTCGCCGGCGTGGTTGTCGATCACGAGGTCGCCCGACACCGAGCTGAACTTCCCGTCGTTGTCGAAGCCCGACACGAGGGCGTCGCCCGAGACCACGCCGAGCTTCATCGCGACATGCCGCGGGGCGAGGATCGAGACCTGGGCCTTGGCGCTGCCCGTGAAGCCCTTGAAGACCTCGACGAAGTTGTCCCAGCGCAGCTGCGGGTGGTCGATCTCGAGAGAGTCGCCGTCGATCTGGATCATGAGGTCCTTGCCCGTGACGCTCGAGACCTCGACGCGAGCGCCCGGCTCGTCGTGGGCGATCACGTCGACCTTGCCGCCGATGAGGCTGACCTTGAGCTTGCGGACGAGTTCGAGGTCGATGACCCGGCTCTCACCGGGGTTCACGACCCACTTCTCGATGGCCATGCGGTTCTCCTTCGTTCTCCGGCGGCCCGATGGTGCCGCGCGGGTGCGCCATCCGGCACATATCGCGATATATCGCGTTTCACAGTTCACGATATATCGCGATTCGATCCCGGTCAAGATATATCGCGTCAACGGGCGAGACGGGGTGAAAGATCCGCTTGACCTTGACGTAACGTCAACTTCTAGCATCGAGGTGAATCGGATGTCGCACGTGAGGAGACGCGCATGGACTGGTCGATCCAGGAGATCGCCAAGCTCGCCGGCACGACCAGCCGCGCGCTGCGCCACTATGACGACATCGGCCTGCTGGAGCCCAGCCGTATCGGCGCGAACGGCTACCGGTACTACGACCGCGACGCGCTCGTGCGGCTGCAGCGCGTGCTGCTGCTCCGCGAGCTCGGGCTCGGGCTCCCGGCGATCGCCGAGGTGCTGGACGGGCAGCGCGACCAGACCCGCGCGCTCGCCGGCCACCTCGAGTGGCTGCGGAAGGAGCAGGGCCGGCTGGCGCGACTGGTCGCGTCGGTCGAGCGGACCATCGAGGCAGTGGAAGGAGGTGAGGAGATCATGGCGAAGGACATGCTGGACGGATTCGACCACACGCAGTACCGCGAGGAGGTCGAGGAGCGCTGGGGTCGCGAGGCCTACGCCGCGAGCGACCGCTGGTGGCGGGGGATGAGCGACGACGAGCGGCGGGCCTGGAAGGAGCGCGCCGCCGCGCTCGGCCGCGACTGGATCGCGGCCGCGGAGTCCGGGATCGACCCGGCCGGGGAGGAGGCTCAGGCGCTCGCGCAGCGCCAGTTCGACTGGCTGCGCGGAATCCCGGGCACGCCTGGCGGCGGCGCGGCCGGGCCGACCAGGGAGTACTTCCTCGGGTTGGCCGAGATGTACGTGGCCGACGAGCGGTTCGCGGCCAACTACGGCGGTGTCGCCGGCGCCGAGTTCGTGCGCGAGGCGATGACCGCGTACGCCGAGGCGAACCTGTAGCCGGATGCCGCGGGGCCCGCCCCGCGGCATCCGGTCGCGTCATCACCACCCGGCACTCCCGCTCGCGAGATGCCACTTCGTCCGGGAGCTCGGTGCGGCAACCTGGCGGAAAGTGGCAACTCGGCCCGTGGCTACTCCGCCACCCGAGCCGCGCGGCGAGCTCGCAGCCCGGCGGAGGGCGTGCCGCGGCGGCGGGGGACGGTGTGCGCCGCGGGCGGCGTGGCATCCGTCGTGCGCCTGACGGCGAAGAGCGGGATGGCGTAGCCGCACAGCGGACCGATGAGCAGCGCGAAGGCGAGCGTTCCGATGCCGACGTTGCCGCCGAGGAGGAAGCCGGTGACGAGCACGGCCACCTCGATGCCGGTGCGGACGATCCAGATTCGCCATCCGGTGCGACGGTGCAGACCGGTCATGAGGCCGTCGCGGGGCCCCGGCCCGAAGTGCGCGCCGATGTACAGGCCCGTCGCGACGGCGAGCACGAGGATGCCGCCGAACAGCATGAGGATGCGCGCCCAGAGGTCGAGGCCGGTCGGGATCATCCAGAGCGACAGGTCGGCGAAGGGCCCGACGAGCAGGGCGTTCATGAGCGTGCCGAAGCCGGGCCGCTGGCGTATCGGGATCCACAGCAGCAGCACGATGCCGCTCGTGATGACGGTGATGAGGCCGAAGCCCAGCCCCGTCTGCTTCGCGATGCCCTGCGTGAGCACGTCCCACGGGGCGACGCCGAGCTCGCCCCGAACGATGAGCGCGATGCCGAGCCCGTAGAGGTACAGGCCGACGAGCAGTTGGACGATCCGCCGCGCGAACACGGGCGCGGGATCGGCGGTGCGGACGAAACGAAGCATGGGAGCAATCCAATAGGCAGATTGGCCTTTTCGCAAAGAGCCAATTCGGCTAGAGTGGCTCGCACCATGGAAGCCACCTTGAGCGCCCGAGCCCTGGAGAGCCTGCTCGGCGACTGGCGGGGCGACGGCGGAAGCGCGTACCGCGCGCTCGCCGACCGCATCCGCCTGCTCGTGCTCGACGGCCGCATCCCGGTCGAGACGCGCCTGCCGGCCGAGCGCGACCTCGCCGACCGGCTCGGGCTCAGTCGCACCACCGTCACGACCGCGTACCGCGAGCTTCGCGAGCAGCGGCTGCTGCACAGCGTGCGCGGCTCCGGCAGCGTGGCCCGGCTTCCCGGCGCGCCGGCGTTCCTCCCGGCCCCGCCCGCCGCCGACTACATCGACTTCTCCAAGGCGGCCCTGCCCGCCCTGCCGTGGCTGCCCGATGTCGCGCGCGCCGCGGTCGACGACCTCCACGCCCACCTCGGCTATCCGGGCTTCGATCCGATCGGCATCCCCGAGCTGCGCGCCGCGATCGCGGACCGGTACACCTCGCGCGGCCTGCCGACCGCTCCCGAGCAGGTCATGGTGACCATCGGTGCGCAGCACGCGATCGCCCTGCTCTCCCGCGCGCTCGTGGGCCGGGGCGACCGGGCGCTCATCGAGGCGCCCACGTACCCGCACGCCTACGAGGCGCTGCGTGCGGCCGGCGCGCGGCTCGTGACCGTGGCGACCGCACCCCATGACTCGGGCCCCGACGGCTTCGGCGCCGTCGACGAGGCCGTCGACCTCGCGCGGGCCATCGGGCACGCCAACCCGGTCGCGGCCTACCTCATGCCCGACTTCCACAATCCCACCGGGCGCTCCCTCTCGGCCGAGGCGCGGGAGCGCGTGCTCGACGCGGCCGCCCGCCAGGGCACGATCGTGATCGCCGACGAGACCACCGCCGAGCTCGACATCGATCGGGGCGCCGACCTGAAGCCGCTCGCCGCATACGGCCCGGCCGTGATGGTCGGCGGTGTCGGAAAGACGGTCTGGGGCGGCGTGCGCGTCGGCTGGATCCGGGCCGACCGGCCGCTCATCCGCCGCCTCCTCGCCGTGCGCTCGCCCGGCGACCTGGGCACGCCCATCCTCGAGCAGCTCATCGTCACCCGCCTGCTCGGGCGCATGGACGACATCCTCGACCTGCGTCGCGAGCAGTTGCGCGCGGGCCGCGATCGCCTCGAGGGCCTGCTGGCCGACGCGTTCCCCGAGTGGCACGTGCCGCACGTCGACGGCGGGATCGTCACATGGGTGGGCCTCGGCGCGCCAGTGAGCTCGCAGCTCGCGCTCGCCGCGCGCTCGCACGGACTCCTCATCGCCGCCGGCCCGCGATTCGGCATCGACGGAGCGTTCGAGCGCTTCCTGCGCCTGCCCATCTGCTACTCGCCCGAGGCGACGGATGCCGCGGTGCGAGCGCTGCAGCGCGCATGGGCGTCGCTCGCCCGCACGCCCGTTCCCGACCAGAGCGTGCTCGCCGCCGTCGTCTGAGGCGCATCGCCGCAGCCCGGCGTCGCAGCGGCCGCGCAGCCGCGCAGGAGAGGACGGGGGCGGTGGAACCCGGAACCACCGCCCCCGTCGGGTCGCGCACCAGAAGCGGCGCGACCAGCCCGTGCCGCGACCCCACACGCGGCACGGGGGATCGTGGGGCAACCGACGCTGCCGAGGGGGGACCCGGCGCCGGTAGGGCGGCGCCGGGCCCTCACCCGATCAGCGACGGAACGCGAACCGCCGGACCCCGACGAGCACCGCGCCCGTCAGGAGCAGGAACAGCGCGAGCCGCTGCCAGAACCCGGCGTCCAGGCCGGTCGAGGCGAGCGCACCTGACGGTGCGGTGATCAGAGCACCGGACGAGGCGACGGTCGCGCCAGAGCCCGCCGTGACCATCGAACCCGAGTGGCCGCCGTCACCCGGCGTGCCGGGCGCCGTCGGGTGCGTCGGGTCGACCGGGTGCGTCGGGTCGATCGGGCCGGTCGGGTCGCCCGGGCTGGTCGGGTCCATCGGATCCGTCGGATCCGTCGGGCTCACGACCGTGGTCGAGCCGCCCGTGGACGAGTCGCCGATCACCGAGACGGCGTTGCCGCCGACGGTGACGGGGGCGACGACGTCGAGGATGCCCTGGGTTCCGCCGATGATGGAGTCCTCGCCGGAGGTCCAGGCGTGGGTGCCGGTGCCGTCGCCGGAGCCGGTGTGCACGACGGTGGTGGCGTCCTCGGTGGACGAGTCGCCGATCACCGAGACGGCGTTGCCGCCGATCGTCACCGGCGCCGTGGCATCCACGATCCCCTGGGTTCCGCCGAGGATCGAGTCCTCGCCGGAGGTCCAGGCCTCAGTGCCGTGGCCGGACCCGTCGCCGCTGTGCACGACGGTGCCGGCGTCCTCCGATGACGAGTCGCCGACGACCGAGACGGCGTTGCCGCTCACGGTCACCGGTGCCGACACGTCGACGATCGCCTGGCTGCCGGAGCCGATGCCGTCCTCGCCCGACGTGACCGCGACCGGCGACGACGCCGGCTCCGCGGCATCCGTCGACACCTCGGTCGAGGCGCCGGACGACTCGGAGTCGCCGATCACGGAGAGCGAGTTGCCGCTCACCGTCACCGGCAGCTCGATCGAGATCCCGAGCTGCGTGCCCGAGAGGATGCCGTCGTCGCCGCTCGTCTCCGAGGCGTGCGCGACGCCGGCTCCGAGGAGCATGAGACCCCCGGTGAAGAGGGTCGCGTAGAGCGCCCTCGTTGCGTATCGCTTCATGGTTGGTTCTCCTGACTGGATGGGTGTGCGCTCCCGGGCAGGGAGCGATGACCGTGTCCGCCTGCGGGCAGGCGGAGCGGCACCCGTCAGTCAGGGGTGGTGTCGGTCTCGTAGACCGGCGACGAGGGCAGCGCGTCGTCGATCGACGCGAGGACCCGCGACGCGATCGCGTCGAGCAGGTGGGCGGCGAATGCCGCCTCCGATCCGGGCGCGGCGCCCGGGCCGGAACCCGCGGCGGACGATCCGCCGACGGGCGCGCCAGAGCCGAACGGCGAGCCGTCGGCGGGCGGAGGAGAGGACGGCGCGAGCGCGCCGATCGGTTCGACGCCGGCCGCGGGACCCGTGCCGGCTGCACGGCCGCCGAGGGAAGTGCCCGCCGATTCGTCGAGCGCCGCCGCGAAGGTCGGGATCGCCGAGTCGACCCGCGCCTCGGCCGGGGCCGCCGGGAGTAGCGCTCCCACCTCGTCGGTCGCGATGCCGAGGTCGGGCAGGGACGGCAGGGCGCCGTCACCGGGCAGCGGGCCAAGGTCGCCGACCGCGGTGCCCAGCGCGTCGTCGGCGAGGTCGACGACGGGCCCGAGGAGGCCGCCCAGCGTGTCGTCGCCGAGCGCCGGCCCGAGCACGGGGAGCGCCCCCACGAGTCCGTCGAGCGTTCCCACGACCGGGTCGGCCAGTCGGCCGACGGGCGCGCCGCCGGCCGCGGAGCCGATCGCCGCGCCGGCGTCGGACACCGCCTCGGTGAGGCCGGCGTCGCCGGCATCGAGCGTGCCGCCCGCGGCATCCGTCGCCTGGCCGGCGATGACCGGGACGGCATCGATCACCGGCTGCGCCGGGGCGGCGGCGACGGGTTCGACGGTGGCGACCACGTCGGCGACCGGAGCGATCACCACATCGACCACCGGCTGCACGACGTCGGCGACCGCGTCGACCGAGCCGTCGACCACGCTCACGACGGAGCCCGCCGTGCCGAGCAGGCCCGAGGGCTGCTCGTCTGCGGAGGCGCTCGACGGCGAGGCGACGAGGCTCACGACGACCCACGCGGCGGCGAGGCCGGTGCCGGCGAGGGCAGCGCGGAGGAGGGGCATCCGGCGTTCCGCCACTGCCACCCGCATCCGCTCACCCCCAGACGTGATCTCGGGCACCATACCCCGGCCGGCGGTCGCGGGTCCATACCCTTGACGGCACGTTCACACTTTCGGGTGATGGCGTGGCCCGCGGCCACTGAGAGAATCGAACCCATGTCCGTGCTCGCGAAGCTCAGCATGCGGAATCGCGCCCTCATCGCCCTCGTCACGATCGTCGTCGCCATCTTCGGCGGCATCGCGCTGAACGGACTCAAGCAGGAGCTCGCGCCGTCCATCCAGCTCCCGCAGCTGTCGATCATCACCGCCTACCCCGGCGCGTCGCCCGACGTCGTCAACGCCGACGTGTCCACCCCCGTCGAGACCGCGATCCAGGGCATCACCGGCCTTGAGTCGACCTCGACCACGAGCTCGACGGGGATCTCGCGGGTGACCGCGAGCTTCACCTTCGGCACCGACCTCGCGTTCGCCGAGCAGAAGCTGCTGTCGGCGGTCAACCGCATCGCGCCCGACCTGCCCGAGGACGTCGAGCCGCAGGTCGTCGCCTTCAGCTTCGACGACCTCCCCGTGCTGGCCATCGCGGTGACCGGCGCCGACGACCCCGCGACGCTCTCCGACGAGCTGGCGCGCACCACCCTGCCCGAGATCCGCGACATCGACGGGGTGCGCGACGCGGCGCTCGTGGGCGACCAGGGTCAGCGGGTCGTCATCTCACCCGACCAGGCGCAGCTCGCGGCCTACGGCCTCACCGCCCAGGCGATCCGCGACGCGCTCCAGCAGAACGGCGTGCTGCTGCCGGCCGGCGAGATCACCGAGGGCGACTCGACCTTCGCCGTGCAGGCGGGAACGCGGCTCGGCAGCGTCGAGGACGTGAGCGCACTCCCGCTGCTCGGCGCGACCGCGCCGCCGGCGGCGCCGGGCGCCGAGGAGGAGGTCCCGGACGAGTCCGACGTCGATGCCGGCGCGACGCCCGGCACCGATGCCGACGTGCTCCCCGACGGCGACGCGGGCACGGGCGCCGACGCCGGCGTGGGCACCGGCACGGACCTCCCGGCGGCCGCGGCGCCCGTCGCGCTCACGATCGGCGACGTGGCATCCGTCGAACTCACCGCGAACCCGCAGACGAGCATCTCGCGCGTGAACGGCGAGCCCGCGCTCGCGATCTCGGTCACCAAGCTGCCCGCCGCGAACACCGTCGAGGTGTCGAACGCGGTGCGCGACGCACTGCCCGACCTCCAGTCGGCGCTCGACACCACGAATCCCGGCGCCGAGTTCACGGTCGTGTTCGACCAGGCGCCCTACATCGAGCGGTCGATCGAATCGCTCGCGGTCGAGGGCCTGCTCGGCCTCCTGTTCGCGGTGCTGGTCATCCTGGTGTTCCTGATGTCGGTGCGGGCCACGCTCGTGACCGCGATCTCCATCCCGACCTCGGTGCTCATCACGTTCATCGGCCTGCAGGCCGCCGACTACACGCTGAACATCCTCACGCTCGGGGCGCTCACGATCTCGATCGGCCGCGTCGTCGACGACTCGATCGTGGTGATCGAGAACATCAAGCGGCACCTCGTCGCGGGCGTCGACAAGGCGTCGACGATCATCCACGCGGTGCGCGAGGTCGCGGGTGCCATCACCGCGTCGACGATCACGACCGTCGCGGTGTTCCTCCCGATCGCGCTCGTCGAGGGCGTCACCGGCGAGCTGTTCCGTCCGTTCTCGCTCACCGTCACGATCGCGCTGCTCGCCTCGCTGCTGGTCTCGCTCACGATCGTGCCGGTGCTCGCGTACTGGTTCCTGAAGCCGGCGAAGCCCGCCAAGGGCCAGAGCGAAGCGGATGCCGCGGCGGCGGCCGCGTTCGTCGACGAGGTGTGGCTCGCCCCCGAGCTCCGCGACGCCGACGGCAGCACCGGCCTGCGGCCGAAGCCCGCACCGGATGCCGCACCGCGACCGGTCGCGACGGCCACCGCCGCGCCGGTCGACGAGCTGGAGCACCCGTCGCGTCTGCAGAAGGGCTTCCTCCCGATCCTCGGCTGGACCCTGCGGCACTCGGCCGTGACGATCATCGTCGCCGTGCTCGTGCTGGCCGGCACGGTCGCGCTGGCCCCGCTGATGAAGACGAACTTCCTCGGCTCGAGCGGGCAGAACACGTTCCGGGTCACGCAGGAGCTGCCGGTCAGCTCGAGCCTGGCGTACATGGCCGAGGCGTCGGTGCCGGTCGAGGAGGCGATCCGCGGCGTCGAGGGCGTCGAGACCGTGCAGACCTCGATCGGGACCTCGACGGGCGGCGGCGCGCTCGCGGCATTCGGCGGCGGCGGCTCGACCGTCGCGTACAACGTCACGACCGACGAGGATGCCGACCAGGAGGCGTTGCAGGCCGAGGTCCGCGCCGAGCTGGCCGACCTCGGCGACGTGGGCGAGATCACGGTGTCGGCGCAGAGCGGCTTCGGCGCGTCGAGCGACATCGAGGTCGACATCACCGCGTCGAACCAGGAGGACCTCCGCGCCGCGACGGACGCCGTGGTCGCCGAGCTCGCCGACCTCGACACGCTGAGCCAGGTCACCTCCAACCTCGAGGAGTCCCGGCCGTACATCGCGGTCCAGATCGACCGGGCGAGGGCCGCGGAGTCCGGCTACTCCGAGGTCGCGCTGGGCGGGTACGTCTCCGCGGAGATGCAGCCGCAGGCCGCCGGATCGATCGTCATCGAAGAGCAGACGCTCACGATCTACCTCTCCGGCGGCGCGCCGCCCGCGTCCGTCGGGGAGCTCCAGGCGCTCGAGGTCCCGACGCCGACCGGGCCGGTGCGCCTCGACGCGCTCGCCACGGTCGCGCAGGTCGACGGGCCGGCGTCCGTCACGACCGTCAAGGGGCTGCGGAGCTCGACCGTGGCCGCCACGCCGGCCGACGACGACCTCGGTGCCGCGAGCGGGCAGGTGCAGCAGGCGCTCGCCGAGGTCGACCTCCCCGCCGGCACGTCGGCCTCGATCGGCGGCGTCACGGCCGACCAGCAGGAGTCGTTCTCGCAGCTCGGCCTCGCGCTGCTCGCGGCGATCCTCATCGTGTACGTCGTCATGGTCGCGACGTTCCGGTCGCTGCTGCAGCCCCTGCTGCTGCTCGTCTCGGTCCCCTTCGCGGCGACCGGCGCCATCCTGCTGCAGATCATCACGGGAATCCCGCTCGGGGTCGCGTCGCTCGTCGGCGTGCTCATGCTCGTCGGCATCGTCGTGACGAACGCGATCGTGCTCATCGACCTCGTGAACCAGTACCGGGAGCGCGGCATGACCGTGCGCGACGCGCTGCTGCACGGCGCGTCGCGACGGCTCCGCCCGATCCTCATGACGGCGCTCGCGACGATCTTCGCGCTGCTCCCGCTCGCGCTCGGGCTCACGGGGAGCGGCGGCTTCATCTCGCAGCCGCTCGCGCTCGTCGTGATCGGCGGCCTGCTGTCGTCGACGGTGCTCACGCTGCTCGTGCTGCCCGCCCTGTACGACCTCGTGGAGGGCTCGCGCGAGCGCCGCCGGATCAGGCGGGCGCAGAAGCGTGCGGCGGCCGACGCCGGCGACGGCGGTGGCGCGGATGCTGCGGCATCCGTCGGCCCGGCACGCTAGGAGTTCGCTGGGACGAGACCTCCGGCCCGATCGGGATGGATACCCATGGGGTATTCTGGGAGGTGTCGAAGGAGCCGCCATGCCGAACCGCCGAACCGCCACGGATCACCCGATCCCCGTCGCTCGTCGGGGGCGCCGAAGCGCCGCCGCGCTCGCGCTCGGCACCGCTCTCGCGCTCGCCCTGAGCGGCTGCGTCGTCATCGACGCGGAAGGCCGGGACGACGGGCACGACACCATGCACGACGCCACGCGCGATACGTCCTCGGAGCCCGGCGAGTTCGCCCAGGCCGACGTGATGTTCGCGAAGATGATGATCCCCCACCACGAGCAGGCGATCGAGATGAGCGACCTCGTGCTGGACGACGACGGGACGAGCCCCGAGGTCGTCGAACTCGCCGAGCAGATCAAGGCCGCGCAGGGACCCGAGATCGAGCTGATGGAATCGTGGCTCGACGAGTGGGGCATGCCTCGCATGCGCGGCGACGGTCACGCCATGGGCGGCATGGCGATGGACGGCATGCTGAGCGATGCCGAGATGGACGAGCTCGAGGCGGCTGAGGGCCCCGACGCCGAGCGGCTCTTCCTCGAGGGCATGATCGAGCATCACGAGGGCGCGATCGAGATGGCCGAGCGGCATCAGGAGGACGGCGAGAACGCCGAGGTGCTCTCCCTCTCGGCGTCGATCATCACGTCGCAGACGGCGGAGATCGAGCGGATGGAGGAACTCCTCGCCCGCTGACGGGCCGGCCACCCGCGGTTCACCGAACCTTCACCGGAACGTCGCGTCGCGCCCATCCTCCGGAACGTGCGGAGTCCGTACCGTCGAGGCATGTCCAGCGAGGCGCCGCTCCATCAGCGGGTGACGAGCACGCTCCGCGAGCGCATCGGGCGCGGCGAGTGGCCGGCCGGAATGCGCCTGCCGAGCGAGGCGGCGCTGTGCCGCGAGTTCGGCACGTCGCGCGGCCCGGTGCGGCGCGCGCTCGCCGTGCTGCGCGAGGAGGGGTTCATCGTCGGCGGTCGGGGGCGTGCGCCCATCGTCGGCCGCGTCGTGCCGACCCAGCCGTTCTCGACGTTCTCGTCGTTCACGGCGTGGGCCCGCTCGATCGGCAAGGCGCCCGGGCAGCGCACCATCGAGGCGGCGAGCCGGCCGGCTCCGTCGACGGTCGCCGGCTTCCTCGGGCTCGACGAGGGCGCGGCCGTCGTGCAGGTCGTGCGGGTGCGGACGCTCGACGACGTGCCCACGATGGTCGAGCGCACGTCGTTCCCGCCCGAGATCGGCGCGCTGCTCGACGACATGGACTGCGATCGCGGGTCGCTGCACGCGCACCTGATCGCCAAGGGCGTCGACCTGCGTCGCGCCCGTCACACCATCGACGCGGTCGCCGCGAACCCGCTCGACGCCGAGGCGCTCGACGTCGGCCAGGGCAGCCCACTGCTGCGCGAGCGACGCATCACGTTCGACTCGGGGCGCCGTCCGCTTTCGTACGCCGACGACCGGTACCGCCCCGAACTCGCGACGTTCACGATCGAGAACGAGGTCGACCGCCGCACGCCGCTCACCCGGTCGCAGCCCGACGACGAGGGGAGCCCGTGATGATCAGCCTCGTGGTGCTCGGGTACGAGGGCGCCGTGGTCCGGCGGTCGACGGATGCCGCGACCGCGCCGGTCGCGCTGCGGGGCGTCGAGTCGACGCTCGTCGAGCTGCGGCGTCGCGGCGTGCGCGTGGCGCTCGTGTGCGAGCCCGACCGCGCGGCGGTCGCGGCATCGCTCGCGGCGCTGGGCTGGGCAGGGACCGCGGGTGACGCGACGCGCCTCGTCGACGCCGTGGTGTGCGGCGACGAGGTCATCGCGCCGCCTCCTGCGCCCTACGCGGTGCACCATGCCATGGAACTGACCGGCACGCTCGACGTGCGGCAGGTGCTCGTGGCCGGCGACTCCCTGGACCTGCTCGAGGCGGGTCGTGCCGCCGGAGCCGGGTGGGTGATCGGCGTGCTCAGCGGCGCCGCGCGGCGTCCGGAGCTCGAGGGCGGTCCGCACGACGCCATCCTCGGCGGCGTCAACGATCTCCTCGCGCTCGCGGTGCCGGCGGCGCCGGCCAGGTAGTCCCGTGCCGCTATCCGACGTGCGGCCCGAGCGGCGTTCCCTGGTGGAACAGCATGCGCGGCCGGTCGCCGGCGATGCGCCAGAGCGAGCTGCGCCGGCTGCGCATGCCGTCGGCGTCGAGCGTGTAGGTCAGCAGCGCGAGGTCGGGTGCGAGGAGCTCGACGTGCTCCCCGGTGACGACGGCCGACTGCACGTCGACCGCGTCGGGACCGGTCATGACCTCGATGAGCTCGTCGCGCGTCCAGAGCCGCCCGCTGCGCCCGATCTCGCGGAACGACTCGTGGAGCAGGTCCTCCAGGCTCGTCGGGTCGCGTCGCACCTCGGGTTCGAGCAGGCGGCGCTCGGCTCCCGTCACCATCACCGCGATCGCCTCGTCGTCCATGGCGCGAGCCTACGCCGTCGACCCGGCCGGTGCCGAGGGCCGGACCGGGCGGACCGCCGCCCGCTCCGGTCCTCGGTGAGCGGTCAGGCTCGCTCGAGCGCGGCGCGGGCCGACGCCTCGGGGCGCAGGTCGAGCCGGCGCAGCAGCTGCGCGTTCGCCGCGACGATGATCGTCGAGAGCGACATCAGCAGGGCGCCGACCGACATCGGGAGCACGAACCCGATGGGCGCGAGCACGCCCGCGGCGAGCGGCACCGACACGAGGTTGTAGCCGGCAGCCCACCAGAGGTTCTGCTGCATCTTGCGGTACGACGCCCGGGACAGCTCGATCACCGAGAGCACCGAACGCGGATCGCTCGAGGCGAGGATGACGCCCGCCGACGCGATCGCGACATCCGTGCCGGCGCCGATCGCGATGCCGACGTCGGCCTGCGCGAGCGCGGGGGCGTCGTTCACGCCGTCGCCGACCATCGCGACCGAGAGGCCCTCGCCCTGGAGCTCCTGGACCTTGGCGGCCTTGTCCTCGGGCCGTACGCCCGCGAAGACGCGGTCGATGCCGAGCTCGGCCGCGACCGTTCGAGCCACCGGCTCGGCGTCGCCCGTGATCATCACGACCTGCACGCCGACCGCGTGCAGCGCGTCGACGGCCTCGCGCGACTCCGGCCGGATCTCGTCGGCGAGCGCGATCACGCCCGCGACCTCGGGCCCCCCTGAGCCGGTCGACGGGTGGTCGATCACGACGTGCAGCACGGTCGAGCCGCGCTCGGCCCACGCGGCCGACTCGGGCAGCGGCGCGAGGCCCTCGCGGGCGAGCAGCCCCGGGCCGCCCACGTGCACGGTGCGCCCGGCGACCTCGGCGCTCACGCCGACCGCGGCCGACGCCTCGAAGCCGGATGCCGCCTGCAGGGCGAGCGAGCGACGGCCCGCCTCGGCGACGATGGCCTTCGCGAGGGGGTGCTCGGAGTCGTGCTCGGCGGATGCGGCGAGGGCGAGCACCTCGTCGAGGTCGTGCCCCGGCGCGGCCGCGGCATCCGTGACCACCGGCTCGCCCTTCGTGAGCGTGCCGGTCTTGTCGAAGAGGACGGCCTGCACGGTGCGCATGGTCTCGAGCGCGAGGCGGTCGGTGACGAGCACGCCGCCGCGGGCCGCGCGCTCGGTCGCGATCTGCACGACGAGCGGGATGGCGAGGCCGAGCGCGTGGGGGCAGGCGATGACGAGCACGGTCACGGTGTGGATGACGCCCTCGTCGGGCAGCCCGGCGATCGCCCACGCGACGGCGGTGACCGCGGCGGCGCCGAGCGCGAACCAGAACAGCCAGCCGGCCGCGCGGTCGGCGAGCCGCTGTGCGCGCGTGCTCGATGCCTGGGCCTGTGCGACGAGCCGCTGGATGCCCGCGAGCGCGGTGTCGTCGCCGACCGCGCCCACGCGCACGCGGATCGCGGTGTCGGTGGCGACCGTGCCCGCGACGACGTGGTCGCCGGGGCCGCGGCTCACGGTGCGGGACTCGCCGGTGATCATCGACTCGTCCATCGCGGCGGTGCCGTCGAGCACGTGGCCGTCGGCCGGCACGCGACCGCCGGGACGCACGATGACGACGTCGCCGACGGCGAGCTCGGACGGCGGCACGGTCTCGACGGTGGTCGTGCCATCCGGTGCCGGGATCACGCGCTCGGCCTCATCGGGCAGGAGCGCAGCGAGCGCGTCGAGCGCCGACGAGGTCGCCGCGAGCGAGCGCATCTCGAGCCAGTGGCCGAGGAGCATGATGACGATGAGGAGCGCGAGCTCCCACCAGAAGTCGAGGTGGTGCGGGAAGATCCCGAGGCTCGCGCCGAGCGAGGCGACGTAGGCCACCGTGATGGCGAGCCCGATGAGCAGCATCATGCCTGGCTTGCGGGCCTTCAGCTCCGACCACGCGCCCGTGAGGAACGGCGAACCGCCCCAGAAGTACAGCACCGAGCCGAGCACCGGCGGGATCCACGTCACGATGGGGCTGTCGGGCAGCTCGTAGCCGATGAGGTCGGCGAACATGCCGCTGAACGCGATCGTCGGGATGGCGACGACGAGCATGATCCAGAAGAGGCGGCGGAACTGCGCGACGTGGTCGCCGTGCCCGGCGTGCCCTGCATGTGCGTCGGCGTGGCCGCCGGCATGCGCCGCGTGACCCGCGGCGGCGTCGTGCCCGTCGTGACCGCCGTGGGCCGCGTGCATCTCGTGCCCTGCGTGCACCTCGTGCCCTGCGTGCGCGTCGTGCTCGGCACGCGCCTCGTGCCCCGCCTGGGCCTCGGTCGCGAGGGTGTCGGATGTCGCGTGGTGCGCGTGCTCGTCGTGGTGCGTGTCCATGGTGACCTCCGGGACGGTGCCGTCGAAACTATACCCCTAGGGGGTATAAGCCACAACCGGTTCCACGGAGCGATCATTCCGGGTTCCCGCGCTCGCCGCATCCTCCGGCAGGTCTTCCGTCCGTTGCGACCCCGACCGGAGCGCCCGGAGGATGGAACCATGGCCGCGGTTCCGCCACACACCTCGATCGGGCTCGACCCGGCACGCACCGCCGCCGATGAGGTGGCACGCCGTCTCGACGTCGATCCCGAGCGCGGCCTGGCCACCGAGGTCGCCGCGGCGCGCCTGGCCGGCCACGGTCCCAATGAACTGCGCAGCGCCGTGCGGAATCCGCTGTGGCGGCGCGCCGCCGCGCAGGTGTCCGACCCCCTCATCCTGCTGCTGCTCGCGGCGGTCGCGATCTCGGTCGTCGCCTGGATCGTCGAGGGCGCCGAGGGCTGGCCCATCGATGCGATCGTGATCCTCGGCATCATCGTGCTGAACGCGGTGCTCGGACTCGTGCAGGAGTCGCGCGCCGAGCGCGCCGTGGCAGCGCTCGCGGTGATGACGCAGGCCCACTCGACCGTGCTCCGAGACGGCCGGCTGCGCACCGTCGCGAGCACCGAGCTCGTTCCCGGCGATGTCATCGTGCTCGCGGAAGGCGATCAGGTCGGCGCCGACGCCCGGCTGTTCCGGGCGTCCGCGCTCCACGTGGCGGAGGCCTCGCTCACCGGCGAGAGCGCGCCGGTGGCGAAGGATACCGAGACGCTCGCCCGGGACGTGCCGCTCGGCGACCGCCGCAACATGGTCTTCAAGGGCACCGCGGTGAGCCGCGGCACCGGCCGCGCGATCGTGACGGCCACCGGAATGTCGACGCAGATGGGCGCGATCGCGACCATGCTCGACGAGACCGAGGACGAGCCCACGCCGCTGCAGGTCGAGGTCGGCCACCTCGGTCGCATGCTCGGCCGGATCGTGGTGGCGATCGCGATCGTGGTCATGCTGACGGTCGCGCTCGTGCAGGGCGTGAGCACCCCGGCGGAGTTCGTGACCGTGCTGCTCCTCGGCGTCTCGCTCGCCGTCGCGGCGGTGCCCGAGGGGCTGCCGGCGATCCTGTCGCTCGTGCTCGCGCTGGGGGTGCAGCGGATGGCGCGGCGCAATGCCGTGGTCAAGTCGCTCTCGAGCGTCGAGACGCTCGGCTCCGCATCCGTGATCTGCACCGACAAGACGGGCACGCTCACCACGAACCAGATGACGATCCAGCGCGTCGTGACCGCGTCGGGGACCGTCGACCTCGGCGGGGTCGGGTACGAGCCGGTCGGGGCCGCGACGATGAAGGGCCGGCCGCTCGAGCCGGGACCCGCGCGCCTCGAGGCGCAGCTCGTGCTCGGCGCCGGGTCGCTCGCCAACGACGCGCAGCTCGCCGAGCGCGGAGGCGAGTGGGCGATCGAGGGCGACCCGACCGAGGCGGCGTTCCTCGTGGCGGCCCGCAAGCTCGAAGGCACGGCGGCCGAGGCGGCGCGCTACGCGCGAGTCGGCGAGGTGCCCTTCAGCTCCGAGCGCAAGATGATGTCGACCGCCCACCGGCACGAGCGAGGCGACCTCGTGGTGCTGAGCAAGGGTGCGCCCGACGTGCTGCTGCGCCACTGCACCCGCATCCAGGTCGGCACCGACGTCGTCGCGCTCGACGCGGTGCGGCGGGCGCGCGCGCTCGCCGAGGCCGAGGCGCTGTCCGAGGAGGCCTTCCGCACGATCGGGGTGGCGTACCGTCCGGCGCCCGAGCTCGAGGGCGGCGACGGGCGGGCGGATGCCGCGGGCTTCGACGAGTCCGCGGAGGAGGACCTCGTCTACGCGGGCGTCGTGGGCATCATCGATCCGCCCCGACCCGAGGTGCGGCCTGCCGTCGCGGAGGCGCGCGCCGCCGGCATCCGCGTCGTCATGATCACGGGCGACCATCCGGCGACCGCGGCGCGCATCGCCCGCGACCTCGGCATCATCGACGACGACGGGATCGCGCTGCCGGGCGCCCGGCTCGACGGCATGGACGAGCGCCAGCTCCGCGACGCGGTGCGCACGGTCTCGGTGTTCGCGCGGGTCGCGCCCGAGCACAAGCTGCGGATCGTCGACGCGCTGCAGGCCGAGGGGCTGGTGGTCGCGATGACGGGCGACGGCGTGAACGACGCGCCGGCCTTGAAGTCGGCCGACATCGGCATCGCGATGGGCATCACCGGCACCGAGGTCACGAAGGAGGCGGCGGACATGGTGCTCGCCGACGACGACTTCGCCACCATCGTGCACGCCGTGCGTGAGGGCCGGGGCATCTTCGACAACATCCGGAAGTTCCTGCGCTACCTCCTCTACTCGAACATGGGCGAGGTGCTCACCGTGTTCCTCGGCGTCGTGTTCGCCGGCGCGCTCGGCTTCACGGCGGCGAGCGACGGCGGGCTCGTGCTGCCCCTGCTGGCGACCCAGATCCTGTGGATCAACCTCGTCACCGACTCCGGCCCGGCGCTGGCGATGGGCGTCGACCCCGAGATCGACGACGTGATGGCCCGGCCCCCGCGCGGCATCCACGACCGCGCCATCGATCTCGGCATGTGGATCGGCATCGGCGTGACGGGCCTCGTGATCGCGGTGACGACGCTGCTCACGATGGACGTGTTCCTGCCCGGCGGCCTCGTGCCCGGAGGCACCGACTCGTTCGAGGTGGCTCGCACGGCCGGCTTCACGACGCTGGTGTTCTCGGGGCTGTTCACGGCGTTCAACGCGCGGTCGGCGACCTCGAGCGCGTTCCGCGGGCTGTTCACGAACGGCTGGCTCTGGGGCGCGGTGCTGCTCGCGGTCGTGCTGCAGGTCGCGGTCGTGTCGCTGCCGGCGTTGCAGGTCGCATTCGGCACCGCGCCGCTCGACGCCGCGCACTGGGCGGTCTGCGCGGCGATGGCGTCGGTGGTGCTCTGGGTCGAGGAACTGCGCAAGCTCGGCGTGCGCGTGGTGATGCGACGGCGAGCGGATGGCCCGAGGCCGGTGGCCGCGTAGCCGCGGAGCGGCGTCCCGAGACCCCGGTTCGCGCTGCGTGAACATGCGCGCGAGCGGCGCGCCGCCCGTGCTGGGATGAGCGCATGGACCTGCTCATCCTCGGTGGAACCCAGTGGCTCGGACGTGCGCTCGCCGAGGAGGGGCTCGCGCGCGGGCATCGCGTGACGTGCCTCGCGCGCGGCGAGTCGGGCGCGGTCGTGGCCGGCGCCGACCTCGTCGTCGCCGACCGGGATGCGGCGGGCCCGGCCGCATACGACGCCGTGGCCGGGCGCGACTGGGATGCCGTGATCGACCTCACGCGGCAGCCCGGGCACGCGCGCCGCGCGGCCGCCGCGCTCGCCGGGCGGGCGCGGCACGTGACGTTCGTCTCGTCGTGCAGCGTGTACGCTCGCCACGACGAACCCGGCGCCGACGAGTCGGCCGCGCTGCTGCCGCCGCTCGACGACGACGAGTCCACGCCCGAGACGTACGGCGAGGCGAAGGCGGCGTGCGAGGCGGCCTGGCGCGACGCGGGCCCCGCGCGGCTCCTCGTCGTCCGTCCGGGACTCATCGCGGGCCCGGGCGACCCGTCCGACCGCGCGGGCTACTGGGTCGCCCGCTCGGCGCGCGACGGCGAGCCCATGCTCGTGCCCGACATCCCGGATGCCGCGGTGCAGGTCATCGACGTGCGCGACCTCGTCGGCTTCGTGTTCGACGCCGTCGAGCGCGGGCTCGCGGGCACGTTCAACGCGGTCGGGCCCCGGACGAGCTTCGCGGACTGGCTGGCCATGTCGCGCGAGGCCGGCGGGCACCACGGCGAGGTCGTCGCGGCATCCGCCGACCGTCTCGCCGAGCTCGGCGTGGCGGAGTGGTCGGGACCCGATTCCCTGCCGCTCTGGATCGCCGACCCGACGTGGCACGCGTTCCTCGACCGGTCCAACGCGGCCGCGGTGCGCGAGGGACTCGGGCTGCGGACGACGCGCGAGCTCCTCGACGGCCTGCTCGCCTGGGAGCGCGAGGCCGGACTCGAGCGCGAGCGACGCGCGGGCCTCGGTGCGACGCGGGAGCGCGAGCTCGTTCAGGCCCTTCGGCCCTGACCGGCGCCGCGCCGGCGACCTACGATCGCGGCAGCGGGGCCGCTGGCCCCGGACTCGGAGGTGGGACGCGTGTTCTGGGATCACTACGGGATGGGGTGGGGCTGGAGCTGGGTCTGGCTGCTCCTGCCGATCCTGCTCGTCGTCGCGGCGGTGGTCGTCGTGATCGTGCTGCTGACGAACCGGTCCGACGCCGCGCACCATCCCGGGCCGCCGCCCGGGCATCGCGCCGCGCCCCACGTGGGCACCGCACGAGCCATCGCCGCGGAGCGACTCGCGCGCGGTGAGATCACGCCCGACGAGTACCGGGAGATCGTGCGCGCGCTCGACGAGACGCCGAGGCCACCGGGCGGGTGATCCACTTGGGTCCGGGATCGCAGACGCGACGCCGACGGCGACGCACGCGCCGCGGCATGCGCCTCAGTAGCGTCGTGGCATGACCCTCTCGCACGACCCGCTCTGGCCCCGCGCGGGCGACTGGCCGCGCCTCGAGGAACTGGCCCCGGGTGCGCGGGTCGACCTGGCCCTGCTCGGCGTGCCCGCCTGGCGCACCTCGCTCTCGCCCACGAACGCGCACGCGACCCCGGCCGCCGTCCGCGACGCGCTGCGGCGCTACAGCGCGGCGCTCATGCCCGACCGGTCGGCGGCGGTGGCGACGGCGACGGACGGCCCGGCGCCCGCCGCCCGTCCGGCAGGCATCGTCGACCTCGGCGCGCTCGCCCACGCCGACGCGGGCGACGTCGAGGAGCCCGACGGAGCGGCCGGCGAGGAGCGCACGCGCGCGCGGGTCGCCGAGGTGCTCGCGCGCTCGGCCGCGCTCGTGGCGCTCGGCGGCGACAACTCGGTGACGTACGCGACCGCGCTCGGCGCGTGGGGCGACGACCTCGGGCGCGCGGGCCTCGTCACGATCGACGCCCACTACGACCTGCGCGACGGCGTCTCCAACGGCTCGCCCGTGCGGCGACTCGTCGAGGCGGGCCTCGATCCGACCCGGATCGTGCAGGTCGGCATCCAGGACTTCGCGAACTCGGCCGCCTACGCGCGCCGGGCGGCCGAGCTCGGCATCACGGTGATCCACCGCGACGAGCTGCACCGCCGTGCACCTGCCGACGTGATGGCCGAGGCGCTCGACGTGGCGGGCGCCGCGGGCGGTCCGGTGCACCTCGACGTCGACGTCGATGCGTGCGACCGCTCCGTCGCCCCCGGCTGCCACGCGTCGGTCCCGGGCGGGCTCGCGGCATGGGAGCTGCGCGCCCTCGTCCGTGCCGCGGCATCCGATCGGCGCGTGCGCAGTGCCGACCTGGTCGAGATCGACGCGACGGCCGACGCGCCCGACGGCCGCACGGTGCGCCTCGCCGCGCTGTGCGTGCTCGAGCTCGCCGCGGGGATCGCGACACGGGTCACCGCCTGAGGGTGCCGCCGCCGGCGAGCGGTGGCAGACTCGGCGCATGAAGACGCTGGTGCTCGTCCGCCACGCCAAGTCCGCGTGGGGTGATCCGACGCTCGCCGACCACGACCGTCCGCTCAACGACCGCGGTCGCCACGATGCGCCCGAGATGGGCCGTCGCATCCGAGAACGCGGCATCGTGCCCGGCGCGATCCTGTCGAGCACGGCGGTGCGTGCGCGGAGCACTGCGGAGGCGATCGCGGAGCAGCTCGGCGTCGCGCCCGGCACGCTCACGCTCGACGAGCGGCTCTACGGCTCGTCGCCCGAGACGATCCTCGATGTCGTCGCGGGGCTCGACGACGAGGTGACGACCGCGCTCGTGGTCGCGCACGACCCCGGCATGTCCGACCTGGCGTTCCGGCTCTCGGGCGAGATCGACCACATGCCCACGTGCGCGGTCGCGGAGTTCCGGTTCGCCGCGTGGTCGTGGGCCGAGATCGCGGACGCCGAGCCGGTCGAGGTGCACCTCGACACGCCCCGCTGAGCGCGGCCGCGGCAGAGCGGCCGGGGGCGTTCAGTCCGCGGATGCCGCGAGCATCCGCCGCACGTAGGGCGTCGCCGGCTCGGCGGCGAGCTCGGCGAGCGTGCCCCGCTGCGTGACGCGGCCGCCCTCGAGCACGAGCACGGCGTCGGCGAGCGCCGCAGCGTCGGCCGGGCTGTGCGTCACGAGCACGGTCGCGCCCCCGAACTCGCGGACGTGCGCGGCGAGCTCGGCGCGCATGTCGTCGCGCAGCTCGACGTCGAGCGCCGCCATGGGCTCGTCGAGCAGCAGCACGTCGGGCTCCGCGGCGAGGGCCCGCGCGAGGGCCACGCGCTGCGCCTGGCCCCCCGAGAGCTCGCCCGGCAGGCGGTCGGCGAGTGCCGTGAGCCCGTACCGCTCGAGCCACGGCTCGGTCGCCGCGCGCGCCGCCGCCCGCGACCCGCGCATGCGCGCCGCGAACGCCACGTTGTCGCGCACCGTGAGGTGCGGGAACAGCACGTAGTCCTGGAACACGACGCCCACGCGACGCCGCTCGGGAGGCAGCCCGTCGACGACGCGTTCGCCGATGCGCACGCCGCCGGCCTCGACGGGCACGAGGCCCGCCACCGCGGCGAGCAGCGTCGTCTTGCCCGCGCCGTTCGGGCCGATCACGGCGAGCGGATGTCCCGGCGCGACGTCGAACGCGGCGGTGACCGTGTGGGCGGCGCGCGTGACGGTCACATCGGCGTGGAGCACCGGATGCCCCGGCGAGGAGGCGGTCGCGGGCGTCATCCGCGAACCCCCGGCGTCCATCGGTCGCGAAGCAGCAGCAGCACGCCGACCGAGACGGCGAGCAGCAGCAGCGCGAGCGCGACCGCCTCGTCGGGGTCGGTCTGCATCGCGAGGTAGCTCGCGATCGGCAGCGTGCGGGTCACGCCCGGCAGCGAGCCCGCGAACGTGATCGTGGCGCCGAACTCGCCGAGTGCGCGCGTGAAGCAGAGGATCGCGCCCGCCGCGACGCCGGGTGCGACGAGCGGGAGCGTGACGTGCCGGAACACCTGCGCCCGCGAGGCGCCGAGCGTGGCGGCGGCGAGCTCGGTGCGGCGGTCGGCCGAGCGCAGCGCGCCCTCGACCGCGAACACGAGGAAGGGGAGGGCGACGAAGACCTGGGCGAGCACGACGGCGCCGGTCGTGAACGGCACCGTGATGCCGAACCGGTCCGCGAGCACGCCGCCGACGAGTCCGCGGCGCCCGAGCAGCAGGAGCAGGGCGATGCCGCCGACGACCGGGGGCAGCACGAGCGGCACGGTCACGACGGCGCGCAGCAGCCGGCGGGGGAGCACCGCCCAGCCGGCCGACCTGGCGAGCAGCGCCGCGAGCGGCACACCGAGCACGAGGCACGCGGCGGTGGCGAGCACTGCCGTCACGAGGGAGAGCACGAGCGCCTCGACCACGGATTCGCGCGTGACGAGCTCGGCCAGCTCGCCCCACGGCGCGCGCACGACGAGCGCGACGAGCGGAAGGACGAGGAAGGCCAGGCCGACCGCCGCGAGCACGGCGACCGGCCACGCGAGCCGACCGATGGCGCGCGGGGCGGCGCCGGGGCCGGTCATCACGGCGCCCCGAACCCGAGCCGTTCGAGCACCTCGCGCGCCTCGGTGCCGGTCGCGAAGGCGACGAACGCCTGCGCGGCCTCGGGATCGCGCGCGTCGGCGAGCGCCGCGACCGGGTAGCGGTTGACGACGGATGCCGCGCCCGGCACCTCGATGCCCTCGACCGCGTCGCCCGCCGCGAGCACGTCGGTGCGGTACACGAGGGCCGCGTCGATCTCGCCGAGCGACACCTTCGTGAGCACCGCCTTCACGTCGGACTCGAGCGTGTCGGGCTGCGCGACGACGCCCTCCGCGTCGAGCAGCGTCGCCGACGCCGCGCCGCACGGGACGGACTCGTCGCACAGTGCGACGCGCAGCTCGCTGCGCGCGAGGTCGTCGAGCCCCGCCACCGCACCCGGGTTGCCGGCCGGCACGACGAGTTCGAGCGTGTTCGTCGCGAACACGGCCGGGTCGGCCGCGAGGCCCGCGTCGACGAGCGTCTGCATCGGCGGTTCGGCCGCCGCGGCGAGCACGTCGGCGGGCGCGCCCTCGACGACCTGCTGCGCGAGCGCCGCGCTGCCGCCGAGGTTCAGGACCACCTCGATCGACGGATGGCGCGCCTCGAAGCGGTCGGCGAGCTCCGCGAACGGCTCGGTGAGGGATGCCGCGGCGAACACCGTGAGCGTGCCGGCTCGGAGTTCGTCGGACGACACGGGTGCGCCGCCGCCGGCGGCGCCGCCCGCGGGCGCGCACGCGGCCAGCGAGAGGGCGACGCCCGCGACGCCCGCGAGTGCGGCCGCGCGCCGAGGCATCCGCGTCACGCGTCGGCCCCCGGCGGCAGCTCGATCGAGACGACGGTGGCCTTGGCGCTCGCCGCAGCGAGCACACCGGGCTCGAGGCCCAGCTCGTCGGCGGCCTCGCGGCTCATGAGCGAGACGATGCGGAACGGGCCGGCGCGCAGCTCGACCTGCGCCATGACGCCGTCGCGGTGCACGGCCGTCACGATCCCGACGAAGCGGTTGCGCGCCGACGCGCGCGCGAGCGGGAACGCGTCGGCGAGGGCCCCGCCCTCGGGCTGGTCGGCGAGCAGCCGCACGAGCTCGGCGCCCTCGACGACCTGCATGCCGTTGGCCGCGCGGCCGAGCGCCAGGCGGCCCTGGTCGGCCCAGCGGCGAACGGTGTCGTCGCTCACGCCGAGCAGGGCGGCGGCTTCGCTGATGCGGAAGCGCGTCACGGTCGCCGCCGCGGATGCGTCGTCATTCCCCGATCATAGCCGCAGATGCGGCGCACGGGCTCAGCTGCGGGGGTGGAGCTCGCGCCAGCGATCGGCGGTGAGCACCATGATGCGCTCCGCCCCGCCGGTCGGCCCCTCCTCGAAGCCGAGCCGCTCGGCGAGCGCCTTCGACGCCGAGTTCGCCCACGCCATGTGCGCCTCGCAGCGAGCCGAGCCGAGCCGGTCGAACGCGAGCTCGAGCATCGCCTCGGCGGCCTCGCGGGCATACCCCCGGCCCTGCCACTGCGGACCGATGACCCAGCCCACGTCGACGCGCCGGTCGGCGCGATCGAGCGAGCGCAGGTGCAGCGAGGCGTCGCCGATGAGCCGGCCGTCGAGCACGACCGCCAGCGCGAGGAAGTCGTCGAGCTGCTCGAGCCGCGTGTGCCGCGTGCGATGCGCGAGGTGCACCAACGACTCCGCGCGTGTGCGGAGCGGCCACGACAGGTGCTCGACCACGCGCGGGTCGGACTGCAGCGCGTACCACTCGTCGGCGTCGGAGAGCCGGTGGGGCCGGAGGAGCAGCCGTTCAGTGCGGATGACCGGCGACCGGACGCCGTCGGGGATCCGCGGCCCGCGCATGAACCGGGGGCGCTGCGGCACCATCGAGCGCAGCAGCCTCGCGACGGAATGCCCCTCGTGGTCGCCCACCTCGGGAGGCCCCTCGCTCGTGCGGCTCATGCTCGACCCTTCGTGACGCTGGCGCGGTACGGGCCTCGGTCGCGACCCGTTTCGGTCAGGCGCCCGGCGCGGAGCCTCGGCGTGTCGCCGACACCCGGTCCGTGGGCCATGGGATAACGCTACGCCCGGATGCTGAGAAAGCGTCAGGCGTTGCGCGGATATCATCGCGCGCGATATGCGGGGCGCCGCCGCCGACCGCTCCTGCGAGAATCGAGGGATGGCGGCCATCGACCCCGGCGCACCCCGATACGCCCGGCAGCGCGTGCTGCCGGGATTCGGCACCGCCGGCCAGCAACGCCTCGCCGACGCCCACGTGGTGGTTTTGGGAGCGGGCGGGCTCGGCAGCGCGGTCATCCCGCCGCTCGCCGCGTCCGGCGTCGGCCGGATCACGATCGTCGACGACGACCGGGTCGACGTCACCAACCTCCACCGCCAGACGCTGCACGCCGACGCCGACATCGGGCGTCGCAAGGTCGACTCGGCGACGGAGTCGGCCGCCCTCGTCGCGCCCGACGCCGAGCTGCTCGGAGTGCCCGTCCGATTCGACGAGGGCAATGCCGACGAGCTGATCGACGGTGCCGACCTCGTGATCGACGGCACCGACGACATCCGTACCCGGTACGTCGCCGACGCGGCGGCGGCGCGGGCGGGCATCCCGCTCGTGTGGGGCTCGGCCGCCCGGTTCTCCGGGCAGGTCGGGGTCTCGTGGGAGGCGCGCGGCGTCTCCTACCGCGACCTGTTCCCCGAGCCGCCCGCCGACGCCGGCCTCAGTTGCGAGGTCGACGGGATCCTCCCGAGCGTGTGCACCGTGACCGGCGGACTCATGGCGGGCGAGGCGCTCAAGCTGCTCACCGGCCTCGGCGAGCCGCTCATCGGCCGGGTCGCGGTCTACGACGCGCTCACTGGCCGCACCCGCGAGATCGCGTACGCGCGCGCCGAGGGCGGACACGACGCGCCGGTCTTGACGCCCGCGCACCCCCCTGCCGTCATCCCCGAGGTGGACGCCGCCGCGCTCGCGGCCGAGCTGGCCGCCGGGACGCCGCTGCTGCTGCTCGACGTGCGCGAGCCGTGGGAAGCCGACCTCGTCGCGCTTCCCGGCTCGACGCTCATCCCGCTGCACGAGCTCGGCGGCCGGGCGGGCGAGCTCGACCCCGCGGCATCCGTCGTCGTCTACTGCCACCTCGGCGTGCGGTCGCGACTGGCCGCCGAGCACCTCGCGGGGCTCGGGTTCGCGCGCGTGCGCAACCTCGCCGGCGGGATCGATGCCTGGTCGCGAACGGTCGACGCGAGCCTGGAGCGCTACTGATGCCCGATCGCGTTCCCGTCGAGGAGCACGCGCGGTTCGTGCGGTCGCTGCTCGCCCCGCTCGGCGCCCGGCCGACCGAGCGCATCGCGACCGACGCCGCGCTCGGCCGCATCACCGCCTCGCCCGTGGAGTCGCCGATCGCGCTGCCGCCGTTCCGCAACGCGCAGATGGACGGATTCGCGGTCCGAGCCGCGGATGTCGCGCACGCCCCGATCGTGCTGCCCGTCGCCGGCGAGGTGGCCGCAGCGCCGGGGGCACCCGCGGCGCTCGTGGCCGGCACGGTGGTGCGCATCATGACCGGCGCACCCGTCCCCGCGGGCGCCGACGCGATCGTGCCCGTCGAGGACACCGAGCCCGACGGTCGCGGGGGCGGCGCCGTGCGCATCCTGCGGGCCCGCGCGGCGGGGGAGTACGTGCGCGAGGCCGGGTCCGACCTCCGGGCCGGGGCCGACGTGCTGCCGGCCGGCATCCGGCTCGCGCCCCGCCACCTCGCGGCCGCCGCGGCGTCCGGCCTCACCGAGCTGCTGGTGCGCGAGCGCGTCCGCGTCGCCGTCGTCAGCACCGGCAGCGAGCTGGTGGCTCCGGGCGGCGCTCTCGGACCGGGCGAGATCCCCGACGCGAACGGCATCGCACTGGTCGCGGGCGTCGAGGCCGCGGGCGCGGTGGTCGTGCACACGGCGCGCGTGCGCGACGACGTCGGGCGGCTGCGCGACGAGCTCGACGCGGCGGTCGACGCCGGGGCCGAGCTCGTCTTGACGAGCGGCGGCATCTCGAAGGGCGCGTACGAGGTCGTGCGCGAGCTCATCGAGCCGCTCGGCGCGTGGGTGGGGTCGGTCGCGATGCAGCCGGGCGGTCCGCAGGCCACGGGGGTCTTCCGCGGCGTGCCCCTCATCGGCTTCCCCGGCAACCCGGTGAGCGCGCAGCTCTCGTTCGCGCTGTTCGTCGCGCCGACGCTGCGTGCCATCGCGGGGCTGGCGCCGGTTCGCGCCGAGCGGATGCCGCTGGCCGAGGCCGTGACGTCCATCCCGGGTCGCCGGCAGTACCTGCGCGGGCGGCGCCTGCCGACCGGGCAGGCCGCTCCGGTCGGCGGACCCGGTTCGCACCTGGTCGCCGCGCTCGCGGCATCCGACCTGCTCATCGTCGTGCCCGAGAGCGTCACGTCGCTCGATGCCGGCGATCTCGTGGATACCGTGGACCTATGAGCTCGCTCACGCACCTCGACGACGACGGCCGCGCGCGCATGGTCGACGTCGGCGGCAAGCCGGTCACGCACCGCGTCGCGATCGCCGAGGGACGACTCGACACGACGCCCGAGGTGGTCGGCCTCGTCCGCAGCGACCGCCTGAGGAAGGCCGACGTGCTGCCGACCGCGCGCATCGCGGGCATCTCGGGCGCCAAGAGGACCAGCGAACTGATCCCGCTCGCGCACATCGTGCCGCTCGACGCGGTGTCGATCGAGTTCGGCTTCGAGGAGGCGGCCGTCACGATCCGGGCGACGGTCTCGACCACCGCCCGCACGGGCATCGAGATGGAGGCGCTCACGGCGGTCGCGATCGCAGGGCTCACGCTGCACGACATGGTCAAGGCCGTCGACCCCGCGGCGCGGCTCGGCGACATCCGCCTGGTCGAGAAGCGCGGCGGCAAGCGCGGCGTCTGGCGGGCCGATGAGGAGGCCCCCGGTGCTGCAGTCGGACGGGAAACGCCCGTACCGGGACCCGACGCGGATGCCGCGCCCTCGCGTCGCGCGATCGTGCTCGTCGCCTCGACCCGCGCCGCCGCCGGCACCGCCGCCGACGCGACCGGACCCGTGATCGCGCACTGGCTCGCCGAGCACGGCCTCGAGTCCGGTGCCCCCCGCGTGGTCGCCGACGCCGACATCGCCGACGCGCTGCGCGCCGCGGTCGACGAGCGGCCCGCCGTCGTCCTCACCACAGGTGGCACCGGGGTCAACCCGCACGACCGCACGCCCGAGGCCACGCGCGCGGTGCTCGACCAGGAGCTGCCTGGCGTGGCCGACGCGATCCGCGCCGCGGGGCGCACCACGACGCCGACCGCGGCGCTGAGCCGCGCGCTCGCCGGCGTGGCCGGCCGCACGATCGTCGTCAACCTGCCGGGCTCGCGCGGCGGCGTCGCCGACGGCCTCGCGGTGCTCGACGACCTGCTGCCGCACCTGCTCGACCAGGTCGCGGGCGGGGACCACGCACCGCGCGGCCGTCACCCGCGAGGTGACGCGGCCGAGCACGGGCACGAGGCGCACGGCGCAGCCGTCGCGCCGGCCGGCAGCGGCGAGGCCGATCGCCTCGAGCACGGAGGCGCCCCGCATGCCTGAGTCCGACCGGCCGGCCGAGGTCTTCGCACGCGTCACGACCGATCAGCTCGACCGTGCCGCGATCGAGGCGTTCGTGCTGAAGCGACAGGATGGCGCCCTGGTCACGTTCGAGGGCGTCATCCGCGACCACGACCATGGCGACGCCGTGACGGCCCTCGACTACGAGGCGCACCCCGAGGCCGAGCGGTTCCTCCGCGAGACCTGCGCCGAGGTCGCGAGCGAGACCGGCCTGAGGGTCGCCGCGGCCCATCGAGTGGGCTCGCTCGCGATCGGCGACGTCGCGCTCGTGGCCTCCGTCGCCGCCCCGCACCGCGCCGAGGCCTTCGCGGCGTGCGCGCTGCTCGTCGACCGCATCAAGGAGCGCACGCCGATCTGGAAGCGCCAGCACCTCGAGGGCGGCACGACGGAGTGGGTCAACCTCTGACGCGTGGTCGCCTACGCGCCCGCCCGCGCCGCGACGTCCGTCGGCACGCAGCCGGGTTGCGGCACGATCGGTCGTCTCGCGGTGCCGACCGGCGCTCCGAAGACCATCCCCTCGTAAGATCCCCGGTACTCCGGTACTTCCCTACTCCGGTACTCCGGTACTCCGGTACTCCGGTACATCCCTACCCCGGTACTCCAGTACGCCGGTACTCCGGTACCTCCCTGCCTCGGTACTTCGGTACTCCGGTACTCCGGTACTCCGGTACTCCGGTACTCCGGTACCCCAGTACTCCGGTACGTCGATAGTCCGGTACTTCGGTACTTCGGTACGTCGATAGTCCGGTACTTCGGTACTTCGGTACTTCGGTACTCCGGTACCGGGAAGTGAGAAGGGAACGTTTCCTCCGAGCGGGAGGCGTGTCGATGGCGGCGACCGGCGAGCGGCGAGCGATCAGCCGCCCGCGAAGGGCGGCAGCACGTCGACCTGCGCGCCGATGGGCGCGGCGGGGTCGCGGCGGACGACGCCGTCGACGAGGAACGACCCGTTCGCGACGACGCGCGCCATCGCCGGGCCGTAGCGGCCGACGAGCAGGTCGCGCAGGGCGCCGACCGTCGGCGCGAGCCCGCCCGGCCCGCCGAGGTCGAGCCGCTCCTCCTCGACGCCCGCCGCCTCGGCGGCCGATGCGAAGTACCGGACGAGCACCGTTCGCGTCGCGCTCCCCGTGCCCGTCGCGCTCGCCGTGGTCGCGACCTCACCCACCGATTCCTCCCATCGTCCGGACGGGGCGGACGAAGTCGAGGTCGTCGATGCCGTGCCCGGCCTTCTTGCCCCACATCGCGGCGCGCCAGCGGTCGGCGAGCTCGGCATCGGACGCGCCCGAGCGGAGCAGCCCGCGCAGGTCGGTCTCGTCGTCGCCGAACAGGCACGAGCGCACGGAGCCCTCGGCGGTCAGCCGGGTGCGATCGCACGCCCCGCAGAACGGCCTCGTGACCGACGCGATGACGCCGACCGTGTCGGGGCCTCCGTCGACGAGCCACTCCTCGGCCGGTGCCGCCGGGTCCTCGCGGCCGACAGGCGCGAGCGTGAAGCGCGAGCGGAGCACCGCGAGCAGCTCGGCGGCGTCGACCATGTTGTCGCGCTTCCACGCCTCGTCGGCGTCGAGCGGCATCTGCTCGATGAAGCGGAGGCGGCAGCCGTGTTCGATCGCCCAGGCGAGCAGGTCGGGAGCGTCATGCAGCGTCTCGCGCATGAGCACGGCGTTGACCTTGAGCGGGCCGAGACCGGCGCGGTGGGCACCCGCGATGCCCGCCAGCACGGCGGGAAGCCGGTCGCGCCGCGTCAGCCGGGTGAAATGCTCCCGGTCGAGCGTGTCGAGCGACACGTTGACGCGGGAGAGACCGGCATCGCGGAGCGCCTCGGCCTTGCGATCGAGTCCGATGCCGTTCGTGGTCATCGACAGCGGCGTGCCCGGAGCGGCCTCCGCGCTGAGCCGCACGATCTCGACGAGGTCGGGCCGCGTGAGCGGCTCGCCGCCCGTGAAGCGCACCTCGCGGACGCCGAGGTCGCGTACCGCGATGCCGACGAGTCGCGCGATCTCGGCGGGCGAGAGCAGCTCGTCACGCGGGATCACCGGGAGCCCCTCGGCGGGCATGCAGTAGGTGCAGCGCAGCGAACAGGCCGACGTGATCGAGATGCGCAAATCGTGCGCGACCCGCCCGAAGCGGTCGACGAGCGCCGGCGTGTCGGGGCGGCCGTCGACCGACGGCGCCTCGGAGGGCGACCGCCGCACCGTCGGCATCCCGAGCGCGAGCGTCGTCATGCACCCACCCTAAGCGTCGCCCGGGTGCGTGCGACCCCGGATGTCACATCGCCGACCCGCCCGAGCCGCCGCGCTGCTCGGCGAGCGCGCCGAGCCGGTCGGCGAGCGCCTCGAGATCGTCGGTGGACCGCCCCGACCCGACCGCGAGGCCGAGCAGGAACGTCGTCACCGGCGCCGCCGGGCGGGCGACGCCGTGCGCGGCGCGGCGGGCGAGCTCGAGCACGGTGCCGATCGGCACCTCCGACGGGTCGATGCCGAGCTGCGGGGCGGCCTCGGCGACCCACTCGTCGAGGACCTCGGGGTGCTGCGATCCGGTCATGGCGATGCCTCCTGTCGTGCGGCGCGTGCCTCGGCGAGGTCGTGCCACGTGTCGATGTCGCGGGTCGTGCCGTCGTCGGCGACGATGGTGAGGTGGAGGGATGCGGCGAGCCGGCGCATCGCGGCGCCATGCACGGCCGCGGGGTCGCCGTCGGCCCCGCGCAGCGCCTCGAACGCGCCGGTGAGCGCCGCACGGGAGTACACGGCCGCGAGCCACTGGGTGCGACCGGACGCGTCGACGAGGCAGACGCCGTCGGCGGATGGCGCGGTCGCGCGCGCCGCGACGAGCCGGGCGACCGCGGCCTCGGCGTCGGGCATGTCGCACGCGAGCACGAGGACGTCGGCGGCAGAGGGGCCCGGCGCGCGCCCTTCGGGGGCTCCTCGAGCCCCGAGGGTGACGAGGGCGTCGAGCCCTGCGGCGAGCGCCGCCACTGGGCCGCCGAACGGCGGGTCTTCGCGCACCACGAGGCAGCCGGGCGCCTCGAGCTCGGGCGGCCCGACGACCACGATCCGCTCGCACCCGGCCGCGCGGGCGGCAGCGATCGAGGTCGCGAGCAGGCTGCGCGCGCCCACCACGAGCCCGGGCTTGCTCTCACCGTCGAGCCGCTCGGCGCGCCCGCCGGCGAGGATGACGGCGTCGAGCCGCTCGGCTCGCCCGCTCATCGAGTGATCGCCACCTCGACGAGGTCGCCCGCGGCGACGTGCTCGACATCCTCAGGTACGATCGCGAACCCGTCGGCCGCGGCGAGCCCCGCGGCCAGGTGGGAGCCGGCGCCGCCCGCAGTGGCCCGGCGCACTGCCGGGCGCCCGTCTCGGGCCGAGAGCGCGACGGGCATGTACTGGCGGCGTCCGCCGGGGGAGCGCCATCCGTCGTCGACGACCGCAAGCCAGGTCGCGCGCCGAACGTCGTCGCGGCCGAGCATCCGCTGCAGGGCCGGCCGCACGAACGCCTCGAACGACACCGCGACGCTGACGGGGTTCCCGGGCAGGCCGAACACGGGCGTGCCACCGGGCAGCGCGCCGAACGCCTGCGGCTTGCCCGGCAGCATCGCGACGCGCGCGAAGCCGACCGTGCCGAGCTCGCCGAGCACGTGCCGCACGACATCGTGCGCGCCCACGCTCACGCCGCCGGCGAAGACGATGAGGTCGCACGGCCGCCGCGTGTCGAGCCAGCCGAGCAGCGCCTCCGGATCGTCGGGCATCCGCAGCGCCTCGCTGACGACGCCACCGGCCTCGGCGACCAGCGTCGTGAGCAGCAGGGAGTTCGAGTCGTGGATGCGGCCCGGCCCGAGCGGCGCACCCGGCTCGACGAGTTCGCTGCCGGTCGCGACGACGGCCACGCGCGGCGCCGCCGCGACGGGGAGCTCGGCGAGTCCGGCGGCGGCGGCGGCCGCGATCCGGCGCGCGTCGAGCACGACCCCGGCGCCGAGCACGCGATCGCCCGCGTGCAGGTCCTCGCCGCGGCGCCGGATGTGGTGCGCGGGCAGCGGGGCCGTGAGGATCGCGACTCGGGCGGTCCCGCCATCCGTCCGCTCGACCGGCACGACCGCATCGGCGCCCTCGGGGATCGGCGCGCCCGTCATGATGCGCGCCGCCTCTCCGGCGACCACGGTCACGTCGCCGGTCGCGCCGGCGGGCAGGTCGGCGACGACGTCGAGCACGACCGGAGCGTCGGGGGTCGCCGCCGCGACATCCGCGAACCGCACGGCGTAGCCGTCCATGGCCGAGTTGTCGAAGCCCGGCAGGTCGACGCGCGCGTCGACCGGAATCGCGAGCGTCCGGCCCGCGGCATCCGCGAGCCGCACCCCCTCGACGCGGGCGATCGGCGCGACGCCGGCGAGGACGCGCTCGAGGTGCGCGTCCACCGACACGACTGCGGTGACTCCGCCGGACGCCGGCGTGAAGGTCGGCATGAGCCAACGGTATCCCCGCGACCGGTGACATGACGCGCCCGCGTGGATATGGTCGATCCCGACGGCATCCGATCCGAGCGGGAGGAGACGGCCATGTCGTTCATCACGAGGGGCTTCACCGGGCGAGGGCGAGAGCGCGATGACCGGCTGCCGCCCGGGCAGACGCTCGTCGGGGACTTCCCGGTGCTGTCGGCCGGGCCCACGCCCGACATCGACACGGCCGATTGGGCGTTCACGATCCGCACGGAATCGGGCGTCGACCACACCTGGTCGTGGGACGAGTTCATGGAGCTGCCGATCGAGGACGTCAGCACCGACATCCACTGCGTCACGCACTGGTCGAAGCTGGGGACGAGCTGGCGAGGCGTCTCGCTCGACACGCTCTTCGACGGCGTCGACACCGACTACGGCTACACCATGGCGCACAGCTACGGCGGCTACACCACGAACGTGCCGCTCGAGGACCTGCTCGACGGCAAGGCGTGGGTCGCGTTCGAGTTCGACGGAGAGCCGCTCGACCCCGAGCACGGCGGACCGGCGCGCCTGCTCGTGCCGCACCTCTACTTCTGGAAGAGCGCGAAGTGGGTGCGCGGGCTCGAGATGATGGCCGAGGACGAGCCCGGATTCTGGGAGCAGAACGGGTACCACCTGCGGGGCGACCCGTGGAAGGAGGAGCGGTACTGGTGAGCGGCGACGGCGTGGCGGCACCGGTGGCGTCGGCCGGTGCCTCGCCGGTCTCGGCGCTGCGCGCGGTGCCGCGGGCCGGATGGCACGTCGCCACCGTCGCGGCGACGCACCGTGAGACGCCCAATGCCGCCCGCATCGAGCTCGAGGTCGACGGGTGGCCCGGCAACGCCGCCGGCCAGCACCTCGACGTGCGGCTCACCGCGCCCGACGGCTACACCGCCACGCGCTCGTACTCGATCGCGTCGTCGGGCTCGTCGACGCGGGTCGTGCTCGCCGTCGACAAGCTGCCCGACGGCGAGGTGTCGCCGTACCTCGTCGACGAGCTGCGGGCCGGCGATCAGCTCGAGGTGCACGGACCCCTCGGCGCGTTCTTCGTGTGGCGGCCCGCGGCAGCGACGGATGACGCGCGGCCGGTGCAGCTCATCGCCGGCGGCTCGGGCGTGGTCCCGCTGTACGCCATGGCCCAGGCGCACGCCGACACCGGCGATCCGACGCCGTTCCGGCTCCTGTACTCGGTGCGAACCCCCGACGACGTGTACTTCGCCGACGAGTGGCGCGCGCTCGCCGAGGCATCCGCCCCGCTCGATCTCTCCCTCGTCTACACGAGACGCGTGCCCGACCGCTGGCCGACGCCGCCCGGACGCATCACCCGCGACGCACTGGCCGCGGCCGTGATCCCGGCGGCCGATCGCCCGCGCGTCTTCGTGTGCGGCTCGACCGGCTTCGTCGAGCTCGTCGCCGGATGGCTCGTGGAGCTCGGGCACGATCCCCGAGACATCCGCACCGAACGCTACGGAGGCACGTGATGACCGGCCACCTCGACGGCAACGCCCTCGCCGGGCCGCTCGCCGACTTCTTCTCGTTCGACATCACGACCACGACCGGCCGGTGCAACGGCTGCGGCACGGTCGCCGAGTTCGCCCGGGCGATGGTCTACATGAGCGGCGCCGGCACGGTCGTGCGCTGCGCGACCTGCGACAACGTGCTCGCGGTGCTCGTCGACACGGGCGACCGCGCCTGGATCGACCTCGCCGGCGTGAGCGCGATCGAGGTGCGCCGGTAGTCGGGTCCCCGCGGAGGTTCGCGGATGCGGGGCGCTGGTGCGGGCGGGTGGAGGTCGATACGTTCGAGAACACGCCACCAGGAGGAGACACCATGGACCTGTTCGACATCGACGACGCCCAGCACATGAGCCGCGAGGAGGCAGCCGCCAAGCTCCGCACACTCGCCGACGCCCTGGCGAGCAACAACTCGGTCCAGTTCGACCGCGCCGGACGGCGGATCACCGTGCGGATCCCCGACCAGGTCAACCTCAAGGTCGAGGTGGAGCTCGGCGACGAGGGCGAGAACGAGCTCGAGGTCGAGCTCACCTGGTGACCCCCGGCGCCCAGCCTCGATAGGCCGGTCGCGCCTCGTCCGCCGCCGCCGCCGACGATCCCGCACGGAGAGACCGTATGGGAGGCTGGCCGCGTGTGGATCGGGTGGATCGAGTTCGACCTGCTGCTCGGCGACGTGCACTCGCTCAAGCAGAAGCGCGGGGTGCTGAGGCCGCTCATCGCCGAGCTGCGGCGCGCGACCGAGTCGTCCGTCGCCGAGGTCGGAGATCAGGAACTGCATCGCCGGGCCGCGGTCGGGGTCGCGGTGGTCGCGGGTGGTGCCGATCGGGTGACCGAGGTGCTCGACCGCGCCGAGCGGCTCGTCGCCGCGCATCCCGAGTTCACCCTGCTGTCGGCGCGACGGCGCCTGAGGCGCAGCGACGACGACTGATCGCCGGGTGCCGCGGTCAGGCCACGCGCTGGCCGTCCTTCCACGTCTCGGCCACGAGCGGCACGCCCGGCCGGTAGGCGAGGTGCACGTGCGAGGGCGCATCGAGCAGCACCAGGTCGGCGCGCGCGCCGACGCGCAGCATGCCGACATCCGCCCGGCGAAGCGCCGCCGCACCGCCCGCGGTCGCCGCCCACACCGCCTCGGCCGGCGTCATGCCCATGTCGCGCACGGCCACCGCGATGCAGAACGGCATCGAGCTCGTGAAGCTCGACCCCGGGTTGCAGTCGCTCGCGAGCGCGACGGTGACGCCTGCGTCGATCAGGCGCCGCGCGTCGGGGTACGGCTGGCGCGTCGAGAACTCGACGCCCGGCAGCAGCGTCGCGACGGTGGTCGAACCCGCGAGCGCCGCGACATCCGCGTCGGTCAGGTAGGTGCAGTGGTCGACGGATGCCGCGTCGACCTCGACCGCGAGACGGACCCCGTCGCCCGGCCCGAGCTGGTTGCCGTGCACGCGCACGCCCAGGCCCGCTGCGGCGCCCGCCTCGAGGACGCGCCGGGACTGTTCGGCCGTGAACGCGCCCCGCTCGCAGAACGCGTCGACCCAGCGCGCATGCGGCGCGCAGGCAGCGAGCATCTCGCCGGCGACGAGCTCGACGTAGGCGTCGGCACCCGGTCCGTCGGGCTCGGCGAACTCGGCCGGCACGACGTGCGCGCCGAGGAACGTCACCTCGTCGGTGACCTCGCGTGCGAGCCGGGCGAGCCGCTCCTCGTCGGCCACGCTCAGGCCGTACCCGGTCTTGACCTCGAACGTCGTCGTGCCCTGCCGGTGCAGCTCCCGGACGAACTCGGCGAGCCGGGCGCGCAGCTCGTCGTCGCTCGCCGAGCGGGTCGCGGCCACGGTCGAGCGGATGCCGCCCGCCTCGTAGGCGCGCCCCGCCATCCGAGCCGCGAACTCCTCGGCGCGGTCGCCGCCGAACACGAGGTGCGTGTGCGAGTCGACGAAGCCGGGGATGACGGCCCGCCCGGCCGCGTCGACGACCTCGATACGGTGCGGATGCGGCGCGTCGTCGGCGTCTGCCCCCGGTGCGGGCGTCTCGCTTTCGACCCGACCGGCGAGCTGCGCGTCAGCCGACGGCCCGATCCACGTGATCACGCCGTCCTCGGCGAGCAGCGTCGCGTCGCGCACGATGCCGAGCGCGCCGCCCTCGCGGCCGGGCGCCGGGTCGTTCGTGACGAGCTCGCCGATGCCCGTGATCAGCAGTCGCGACACGGGGGGACCCGACATCCGTCAGCCCTCGAGCATCGGCACGCGCAGGCCGCGCTCGTGCGCGACCTCGATGGCCCGCTCGTAGCCGGCGTCGACGTGGCGCATGACGCCGGTGCCCGGGTCGTTCACGAGCACGCGCGCGATCTTCTCGGCCGCGAGGTCGGTGCCGTCGGCGACCACGACCTGCCCGGCGTGGATGGACCGGCCGATGCCGACGCCGCCGCCGTGGTGGATCGACACCCAGGTCGCGCCCGACGCGGTGTTCAGCAGCGCGTTGAGCAGCGGCCAGTCGGCGATCGCGTCGGACCCGTCGGCCATCGACTCGGTCTCGCGGTACGGCGAGGCGACGGAGCCGGAGTCGAGGTGGTCGCGGCCGATCACGACCGGTGCCGAGAGCTCGCCCGAGGCGACCATCTCGTTGAACTTGAGGCCGGCGAGGTGGCGCTCCTGGTAGCCGAGCCAGCAGATGCGCGCCGGGAGCCCCTCGAAGTGCACCTTCTCGCCCGCCTGCTCGATCCAGCGGCGCAGGTGCGCGTCGTCGGGGAACAGCTCGAGGATGGCGCGGTCGGTCGCCGCGATGTCGGCCGGGTCGCCCGAGAGCGCCGCCCAGCGGAACGGTCCCTTGCCCTCGGCGAACAGCGGCCGGATGTACGCCGGCACGAAACCGGGGAAGTCGAAGGCGTGCTCGTATCCGCCGAGCTCGGCCTCGCGGCGGATCGAGTTGCCGTAGTCGAACACCTCGGCGCCGCAGGCCTGGAAGCCCACCATCGCCTCGACCTGCCTGGCCATCGAACGGCGGGCGAGCTCGGTGAACTCGTGCGGGTCGCTCTCGGCGAGCGCGTGCCACTCGCCGACGGAGACGCCCTCGGGCAGGTACGACAGCGGGTCGTGCGCGCTCGTCTGGTCGGTGACGATGTCGATCGGCACGCGACGCTCGAGCAGCTCGGCGAACACCGTGGCGGCGTTGCCGACGAGGCCGACGCTGAGGGGTGTACGCGACGCCTTCGCGGCGAGCACGCGCTCGACCGCCGCGTCGAGGTCGGTCGTCACCTCGTCGAGGTACCCGTGCTCGACGCGCCGGACCAGTCGGGACTCGTCGACGTCGACGATGAGCACGACGCCCTCGTTCATCGTGACCGCCAGGGGCTGGGCCCCGCCCATGCCCCCGCAGCCGCCGGTCAGCGTCAGGGTGCCGGCGAGCGTGCCGCCGAACCGCTTGCGCGCGACCGCGCCGAACGTCTCGTACGTGCCCTGCAGGATCCCCTGCGTGCCGATGTAGATCCACGAGCCGGCCGTCATCTGGCCGTACATCGTGAGGCCGAGCTGCTCGAGCCGGCGGAACTCGGGCCAGGTCGCCCAGTCGCCGACGAGGTTGGAGTTGGCGATGAGCACGCGCGGGGCCCACTCGTGCGTGCGGAACACGCCGACGGGCTTGCCCGACTGCACGAGCAGCGTCTCGTCGGCCTCGAGGTCGCGGAGCGTGCGCACGATCGCGTCGTACGCCTCCCACGAGCGGGCCGCCTTGCCGGTGCCGCCGTAGACGATGAGGTCCTCGGGGCGCTCGGCGACCTCGGGGTCGAGGTTGTTCATGAGCATGCGCAGCGGCGCCTCGGTCTGCCAGCTCTTCGCGCTGAGATCGGTGCCGTGCGCGGCGCGGACGGTGCGGGGACCGGTGACGGCGCCGGTCGAGGTGGGTGCAGCGGTGGTCATGTTCCGATCCCACACCCTCGAGGGGCCGGGCTCAACGGATGTCGCGGCGCGCGCGTCCGGGATACCGGACGCGCCGTCGGGGCCGCGGGTCGTCGCTGCCGGGGCCCGTCGTCGGTCGCGGTCAGCCGAGCTGCACGCCGCGAGCGGCCATGAACGGCACCGCGTCGACGGCCGATCCGTCGATCCGGACCTCGAAGTGCAGGTGGCACCCCGTGGACGCTCCGGTGCTGCCGACGGCGCCGATCAACTCGCCGGCGGTGACGATCTGGCCCTCGGAGACGAGGATGCCGCCGTCGCGCAGGTGCGCATAGCCCGTCGCCACGCCGAAGCCGTGGTCGATCAGCACCCAGTTGCCGTACGTGCCGTTCGGCCCGGCCTGGATCACGACGCCATCGGTGGCCGCGAAGATGCCCGTGCCGCACTGCGCGGCGATGTCGGTGCCGCGGTGGAACTCGTTGACCCCGGCGAGCGGCTTGATGGGGCGCGGCCCGTACCCGTCGGTCAGGCTCCCGGCGACGGGCGAGGCCCAGCCCTGCGTGCTCAGCTGGCCGGAATCGGAGGGCAGGTTCTCGAACGTGGCGACGCCCGCGGCGGCGAGCCTCGTCTGCGCGCCGTTCAGCTCGGCTCGCGCGGCCGAGACGGCGCCCTCGGCCTCGGTGACCGCGTTCTCGAGCTCGTCGATGGGGATGGCGTCGACGGCGACCCACGCGGCCGCCGCGCTCGCCTCGGCCTGGTCGGCATCGAGGTCGCGCAGCTCGGCGATCTCGCGCAGGCGGCTGGAGTCGCCGGAGAGCTTCTGCACGCGCTCCATGCCGCCGAGGCCGGCGAGCAGGTCGTGGCCGGCGCCGAAGGCGGCGCTCATCGACGAGAGCGCTGCGCCGTCGCCCTCGACCGCGTCGAGGTAGACGCCCGCGGCGACCTCGGCCGTGTGGCGGGCCTTGACCGCGCGCTCGTCGAGCCGTTCGGCGACCGCCATCGCCACCAACCTGGTGCTGCGCGCCGCCTCGAGCGCCGACTCGGCGGAGCGGAGCTCGGTCGTCGCCAGGTCGAGCTTCGCGAGCAGGCCGGCCATCGAGGCGGCCTCGGCGCCCTCGGCCGACACCGTCGAGCTCGTGATCATCTGCGCGACGGGTCCGTCGCCGACCAGCACGAACGGCGCCTGCACACCCGACGTCGCGGTCGGGGTCGGCGTGGCGGTCGGGCTGGGGGTCTCGGTCGGGGTCTCGGTCGGCGTCGGCGTCGGAGTGGGTTCCGGCGTCGGCGTCGGAGTGGGCGTCGGGGTCGGGGTCGGCGTCGGGGTGGGCGTCGGCTCGGGAGTGGGCGTCGGCGTCGGCTCGGGAGTCGGCGTGGGCGTCGGCTCGGGTGACGGCGCCGGCTCGGTGGTGGGAGTGGGTTCCGGCGCGGGTGCTGGCGCCGGATCCGTCGTGGGCGCGGGGGCCTCGCTGGGCGCCGGCTCGACCGTGGGCTCGGCCGTCGTGGTCTCGGTCGTGACCGCGGTCTGGTCGGTCTCGCTCGCGTAGGCGGGCGTCACGGAGGAGATGGCGAGGAGGAGTCCGCCGGCGACGGCCGCGAGCGCAACAGAGCACCTCCGAGCGGGCCTCACTCGGAACGGGTCGCGCTGGTCGATGTCTCGGGTTGGGAACATAGGGCTTCCGGCTGACCGGCTGCAGCGCCGGCACCCCCCAAGTCTGCACCGATCCACGACGGGGCCACAAGTTGACGAGCGCAAAGTCGCGGTCCCCCCGTTCGGGGCGCCGCGCGCCGCCGGTCAGCCGAGCGCGACGACGGATGCCGCGGTGCGGGCCACCGCACCCGTGGCGACGGCTTCGGCGATCGCCTCGATCTCGGGCGAGAGGAACCGGTCCGCTCCGGGTACCGCCCCGGTCGACGCGACGAGCTCGACGACCGCCGCGGTCGCCCGGCCCGGGCGCAGCGGAGCGCGCAACTCGAGACCGCGCGCGGCCGTCATGACCTCGATCGCGAGCACGCGCGCGAGCCCGTCGATGGCCCGCCGGAGCTTGCGGGCGGCGGCCCACCCCATCGAGACGTGGTCCTCCTGCATCGCCGACGACGGGATCGAGTCGGCCGACGCGGGAACGGCGAGGCGCTTGAGCTCCGACACGATCCCGGCGGCGGTGTACTGCGCGATCATGAGGCCGGAGTCGACGCCGACCTCGTGGGCGAGGAAGGGCGGCAGCCCCTGGTTGCGCGCGCGGTCGAGGAACCGGTCGGTCCGGCGCTCCGACATCGACGCGACATCCGCCACCGCGATCGCCAGGAAGTCGAGCACGTAGGCGACTGGCGCGCCGTGGAAGTTGCCGTTCGACTCGACGCGACCGTCGGGCGTGAGCACGGGATTGTCGATCGCGCTCGCGAACTCCGCATCGGCGACGGATGCCGCGTGCGTGAGCGTGTCGCGGGCGGCGCCATGCACCTGCGGAGCGCAGCGCAGCGAGTAGGCGTCCTGCACGCGCGTGCACTCGGGGCCCTTGTGGCTGGCGACGATGGCCGAGCCGGCGAGGAGCTCGCGCAGGTTCGCCGCCGAGACCGCCTGCCCGCGCTGCGGGCGCAGGGCGTGCAGGTCGGCGGCGAACACCGCGTCGGTGCCGAGCAGGCCCTCGACGCTCATCGCGGCGGCGACATCCGCGGTCGTCAGCAGCATCCGCAGGTCGTCGATGGCGAGCGCGAGCATGCCGAGCATGCCGTCGGTGCCGTTGATCAGCGCGAGGCCCTCCTTCTCGCCGAGCCGGAGGGGCGCGATGCCGGCGGCGGCGAGCGCAGTCGCGGCATCCGAGAGCTCCCCGGCACCGTCGGTCGAGCCGGTGCCGACCCGCACCTCGCCCTCGCCCATCGCGACGAGCGCGCAGTGCGCGAGCGGCGCGAGGTCGCCCGAGCAGCCGAGCGAGCCGTACTCGCGCACGACGGGCGTGATGCCGGCGTTCAGGATGGCCGCGTACGTCTCGGCGGTCTCCGGACGCACGCCCGTGCGCCCGGTCATGAGCGTCGAGAGGCGCAGCAGCATGAGCGCGCGCACGACCTCGCGTTCGACCTCGGGGCCCGAGCCGGCGGCGTGCGAGCGCACGAGGCTCGCCTGCAGCTGGGCTCTGCGGTCCTCCGCGATGAACGTCGTCGCGAGCGCCCCGAAGCCCGTCGAGATGCCGTAGTGCGGCTCGGGGTCGGCGGCGAGCCCGTCGATGACGCGACGGCTGCGCGCCACCTCGCGTAGTGCGGCGGGGTCGAGCACGACGGAGGCGTCGTACCGGGCCACGGCGACGACATCGTCGACGCCGACCGGCCCGGTGCCGACCGTGACGGTGGTGACGGATGCCGCGGCGCGGGCGTTCTCGGGCGCGATGGTGCTCATGCCACCGATTCCACACCGCGCGGGTGCGCGTCGGAACGCCGTGGAGTACGCTGGCGTCCGGGATTCCGGACAGGAGGGGCCGATGGCCGAGTCGAAGGTGCCGGCTGCCGACCAGGCGCTGGCGATCCTCGCCCACCTGGCCGCCCAGCGCGGGCCGGTTCCGGCCGCGGCCATCGCGCACGCGCTCGAGCTGCCGCGTTCCACGACCTACCACCTGCTCGCGGTCATGCAGGAGCGCGGCTTCGTCGTGCACCTTCCCGAGGAGCGCCGCTACGGGCTCGGCGTGGCCGCGTTCGAGCTCTCGAGCGGCTTCAGCCGCCAGCAGCCGCTCACCCGGCTCGGTCGGCCGCTCGTCGCCGGGCTCGTGGATCGGCTCGGCGAGTCGGGCCACCTCGCGGTGCTCCACGGACGCGACGTGCTCTACCTCGTCGAGGAGCGCGCGCCGCGCCGTCCGTCGCTGGTGTCCGACGTGGGCGTGCGCCTGCCAGCGCACCTCACCGCCTCGGGCAGGGCGATGCTCGCCGCGCTGCCACCCGCCCAGCTGCGCGCCCTCTACCCCGACCGCGAGGCGTTCAGCGAGCGCCATCCAGCGCCCGTCGGCGACCTGCAGTGGACGTACTCCCGGCTCAAGTCGGTGCTCGCCGAGGCGCGCGCCGCCGGCGTGGCCGCCGAGCACGGTGAGGTGACCGAGGGGCTCGCGTCGGTGGGTGCGGTCGTGCTCGACCACCTGGGCTGGCCCGCCGCGGCGATCGCGGCGACCTTCGCCGAGGGATCGCCCGGCGAACTGGTCGACGCGGCGAGCGACGCCGTGCGGGATGCGGCGACCACGCTGTCGCGCCGCATCCGCGGCACGCGCTGAGCCCGCCGGCCCGGCTCACCCCGGGCGGCGAGGCACGCGCCCGGCCATCCGGCGGACGAGCGAACGGGTGTCGGGTCGGACGGGGCCGATCTCGAGCGTGGTTCGCGCGCCGTCCGCTTCGACGAGCACGGCGAGCCGGATCGCGCCGTTCCCCAACAGCTCGGTCTCGGCGCGCGACAGCCGGAAGCGCGCCCGCCCGCCCGCGAGGACGGCCGAGCGACGCACGACCGCGCCCGTCCTCCGGCGCCGGAGATCCAGCGTCACGCGTGCGCCGTCGCGAACGCCGCCCAGCCGCAGCCGCACCCCGAGGCGCCGGCGGGGCCGACGGACCCGAAGGCGCTCGAGGTCGGCCGGCAGCCGGTCCGACGCGACGCGATGCCGCGCGACGGCCTCGCGTTGCACCTCGCCCCACCGCCCCACGATGCTCGCCTCGTCGAATCGGGCGGCGGTGTCGCGCGCCGCTTCGCGGAGCGCGACGCGTTCGGCCGGTGCCATCCGCGCCACGCGGGCGATGATGCCGGCCATCTTCCAGACCGCGCCGGCCGGCACGAGGAACCCGTTCACGCCGTCCTCGATCACGTCGGCCGGTCCGTACTCGATGTCGTACGCGATCGGGATGCAACCGCGACCCATCGCCTCGAGCAGGACCAGCGGGGCGCCCTCCGACGTGCTCGTGAGCAGCGCGACGGACGCCTCGGCGAATGCGGCCGCGCCGTCCGGGCGGTGCCCGGTGAACTCCACCGACCGGGCCACGTCCTCCTCGCGGGCGACCTCACGCAGCCGCTCGGCCAGCGGTCCGTCGCCGACCACGCGGAGCCGCGCCTCGGCGCCGCGGTCCCGCGCGAGCGCGACGGCGCGGATCGCATGGTCCACCCGTTTCCGGGCGGTGAGCCCCGCGACGACCGCCGCTGAGGCCGGATCGCGTGCCGCGTCGTCGGCGGCGGGGTCGGTCGGGCGTGCGTCCGGCAGCGCGGCCGGGTTGGGCACCACGGCGAAGTTCACGGGATCGCCCAGGAGCGCGGCGGCGTCCGCCCGTTGGCGCTCCGTCAGGAACACGATCGCGTCGAACCGCTCCGGATGCGAGAGCACGTCGCGTCGCGTCTCGCGCAGCAGGCCGACCGGGCTGCCGGGCGCGGCGAGGTGCGAGTTGTGCACGACGTGGACGGTGGCCAGTCGAGGCAGGCGCACGTGCGCCATGAAGGACGCGGCCGTCTTGCTGTCGACGATCGCGACCCCGTCGTCGTCGCCGATGATCTCGGCGATCCAGTCGGCATAGCAGTCGCGTGCCGACTGCCACTGCCGCACGGGGCGACCATCGGCGTCGAAGGCGGTGAGCAGCCGCCGCGGCCGGTCGGCGCGGTCGCGCTCGTCGAGCACCGCGAGCGAGCCGTCGGCCCGCAGGTGCGCGATGCGAACGCCGTCGCCGGGCGAGCCGAACTCGAGCCGCGCGGCACCGTCGGCCCCGGTCTGCCGGCGGCCCGCCCGGCCGGCATCGTCGAGCCCGGCGACATCCGGCTCGATGCCGACCTCGCCGGGGAGCACCGCCTCGGTGCGCAGGCGCTCGTAGAGGTTGCGCAGGCGCACGCCGTCGCCGAGCTCGCCGAGCTCCGTGAGCCGCGCGCGCACGGCCGGATAGTCCGGCCGCCCGTCGAAGGCGAGCACGTCGACCTCCGCGCCCGCGAGCCGGGCGAAGCTGCGCGACCGGCGCAGCATCGCCGCGGTCATGCCGCCGAAGCCGTCGGGGATCGACCACGTGATCGCGAGCTGGCGGCCGGGGGGCAGCAGGCGATCGTCGGCCGGCGCGCGGTCGGTCACGAGGCCGGCACCAGCCATCCGCGCAGCGCGCGCGTGACCCAGGGCAGCACCCAGTACGTCATGATCGGCGTCAGCACCAGCGTCGTGACGAGCACCCGCAGCGCGAGCGGCACGTCCTCCCACCCCGGCACGAGCGCCATGAGCAGCGCGAACGCGAGGTTCACCGGGAAGAAGCCGAGCCAGATGCTCACCGCCTGCTTCCATCGCGGCGGCGCGGGCGGCAGGGGCGCCGGGGCGCCCGCGCCATCCGCCACCGCCGGCACGGAGCCCGTGGCCGGCTCGTCGAACCAGCCCTCGATGCCGGTGCGGCGCCGTGCGCGCTCGGTCCGGACGAACCCGCGGCCCATCTCGAGCCACCACGCGCGCTCGGGCGAGCGCTCCCACGCCTCGAGCGTGTCCTCGTTCGCGAACCGGTACAGCATGTGCCATACGTCGGAGTCCTCGCCGGCTCGCACCCACCCCGAGCCGAGGAAGCCCGGGTAGCGGTTGGCGAGGTTCACGCCCGTCTGCACCCACACGGTGGCCTCCGCGATCCGGTCGGGGTCGACCTCGCGGCGGATCGACACGGTGATCGGTTCACTGCCCATGCGTCCATCGAAGCGCATGCCTGATGCGGGCACGTTGCGCGCACGTTGCGTCGGCGCGCAGCCGACGGCGCCTCACGCGGCGCCATCCGCCCCGGCACGCGAGAGCATCGCGGCGGAAGCTCGCACGTCGGACTCGCGCTGCTCGCGGTTCAGCCGCACCAGCCGGTCGTCGCGCAGGTCGAGCCGGAGCTGCTCCTGTGCGGCGACGCCAGCGCGCAGCTGGCGCGCCCGCTCCACCTCGGTGTCGAGCACCGCGCCGGCCAGCACGGCGAGGTTCGACAGCCACAGCCACAGCAGGAACGCCACGACGCCGCCGAGCACGCCGTACGTGCGGTCGTAGCTCGCGAAGTTCCATACGTACACCGCGAACGCCGCGGTCGTCAGCATCCACGCGACCAGCGCGACCGCCGCCCCGACCGAGAGCCAGCGCAGGCTCGGGCGCCGGACGTTCGGGGTCGCCCAGTAGAGGATCGCGATGATCAGGGCGGCCAGCACCGCGAGCACCGGCAGCTTGCCCAGGTCCCAGGCGAGCGTCAGGTCGTCGTCGAGGCCGAGCGAACGGCCGACGGATGTCGCGACCGCGCCGCTCACGACGAGCCCGCCGATCACCAGCGAGCCGAGCACCACGATCACGCCCGCCGCGGCGAGCATCGCCGGGCGCGACTTCCAGAACGGCCTGCCCTCGGGGACCCCGAGGATCCGGTTCATGCCGCGACCGAACGTGCCGAGGTACCCCGACACCGTCCAGAGGGTGATGAGCAGGCCCGTGACCAGCGCGAGACCCGCCTGCGACGCGCCGAGCAGCTGGTCGACCGGCTCGATCAGCGCCGCGACCGTGTCGTCGCCGCCGAGGTCGCGCACCACGGCCAGCGCACCCTTGGCCACCGGCTCGGCGCTGCCGAACAGGCCGATGAACGCGGTCGCGGCCAGCAGGGCCGGGCACACCGAGAGCACCGCGTGGTAGGTGAGCGCGGCGGCCATGTCCCAGCACTGGTGGATGCGGAACTCGTGCACCGCGCGCGTGACCACGACCCGCCATTCGGGCTGCGGTCGCGCAGCGCCATCCGTCGTGCCATCCGTCGATTCCCCCATGCGCCGAGCCTAGGCAGGCGTCGCCCACCGCGCAGGGGATTGCGTCAGCCGAGCCGCGCGTGCAGGAACCCGGCGACCCGCTCGCGCAGGGGCGCATCGAGGATGCCGATCGAGTGCGCGTCGCCCGGGACCACGACCAACTCGACGGGCACCGCGGAGGCGCCGAGCGTCTCGGCCAGCCGTTCGGACTGCGCGACGGGCACGACCTCGGCGGCCGCGTGCCCGATGAAGAACGGCGGATCGCTCGGGTCGACGTGCGCCGTCGCGGACGCGTCGATGGCCTGCGGGCAGTCGAGGTCGGTCGCCCCGGGTTCGCACTTCAGGAACTCGCCGACGATGCCGCGCAGCCAGTCGGATGCCCCGTCGGCGGCGAGCTCGGCCTCGCCGAGTCCGACCGGCCCCGAGAACTCGACGACGGCGGCCACGCGGGAGCCTTCGTCGAGCGGGCCGTCGCCGAGCGTGCCGAGCAGCGCCGCGAGGTGCCCGCCCGCCGAACCGCCGAGCGCCGCGATCCGCGCCGGGTCGATGCCGAACCGGTCGACCTGCTCGGGCTCGCGCAGCCAGGCGACGGCCGCCCCCACGTCGTCGATCTGCGCCGGGAAGCGCGCCTCGGGCACGAGGCGGTAGTTGACGGATGCCGCGACGAAGCCCTCGCTCGCCAGCCACAGGCACACCTTCCGCCAGTCGGCGTTGGCCTTGTCGCCGCGGGCCCAGCTGCCGCCGTGGACCGATACGACGGTCGGCATCGCGTCGCCGAGCGCGTCGTCGGCCGCCGGGCGGCACACGTCGAGCGTGAGCAGCGTGCCGTCGTCGGCCACGCCGTACTCGAGGTCGCCGTCGACGCGGAGCCCCGCGGGGGGCGCGAACGTGCGGATGCCGATGACCTCGGTGCCCGCGACTTCGCTCGACGCCTGCGCGGCGGTCGGGTCGATCTCGCGCAGCGGCTGGTGGAACGCCGAGACGGCGGCCGCGATGGCGAGCGCCGCGGAGACGGCGAGGGCGACCCGGAGGGACCGGCGGCGCCGGCCTCCGTGACCGCCGGAGAGTCGGGTGGGGGTCACGGGGGCTCCGGGTCTGGGGGTGTGGCGATGCTATCCCAGGATCGGCTCGCTGCAACCATCCGGAGCGGTGTCGCGGCGCCGGTGCTCTGCGAGTGTCAGCCGACGACCTCCCCCGTCGCGGCGTCGATCTGCACCGACGCGTCCTCGTAGGCCGAATCCAGCGAGACGAGCACCCGCACCGGGCGGGCGCCGGCCGCGTCGACGACGAGCGCCCGCGACACCGAGACGATGACCGACGTGGGATCGGCGATGCCGGAGTGCTCCTTCGCCGTGGCGATGTGCTCGGGGATGGCCGACCAGTCGACGTCGCCCGCGTCGAACAGCGCGGCGGCCGGGTCGTCGGGCTGGATGAGCTCGGGCCCCTGGTGCTCGGTCCGGTCGTACCGGTACTGGTAGCTGTCGATCGTCAGCGCGCCCGGGGCGCTCGGTGCCGCCGCGAGCGCGTAGCCGTCGTAGAAGCCGATCCGGATGAACTGCGTGCCGCCGGTCTCGGCCGCGAGTGCGTCGACGATCTCCTGGTGCCGGTCGCCCAGGACGACGCCGGCCGAATCGGGGTCGCCCGACGCGAACGCCCGCACGGTCCGTCCGATCGTGTCGTAGGCGGGGATCAGCACGATCGCGGCGGTCGCGACGGTGACCCCCGCCAGCAGCACGGTGCGCCAGGGCCGCCGCGGCCGCCGGGGACCGCCGAGCAGGGTCTGCGGTTCCGACGCCCACGCGGGCGCCTGCGAGGCCAGGGGCACCGTGCGATCGCTGCCCGTGCGCAACCGCTCGGCGTCGCGCGCGCGGGCCCAGTCCTCGGGTGGGGCCGGCTCGAGCACCACGTTCGCCTTCGCGTCATCCGGCCGGCGCACCACGATGATCGAGCCCGGCTGCACCTGGGGCAGCGTGACGATGTCGACGACCTGCCGGTGCACGGTCGTGTACGCGGCCCGGAACCGCGGCGCGACCGTGAGCGTGATCTCGACCTGCGGCTGGTCGTTCACGGTCAGGCCGGTGCGGCTGATGCGCTCCACGCGGGCGAGCGCGAGCTCGCCCGTCGGTGGGGCGGTCGGCTCACCGGACCGGCCGCGGCCGAACAGCCCGGCCGCCCCGAGTGCGGCGAACGTGCCCGCGAGGACCGCGACGGTCAGCGAGATGCTCCACAGGACGGTGTAGCGCGGGTCGCCCGTCGCGATGGCGCCGATCGCGCCGCCGATGGTGATCCCGAACGCGACGGCCGAGATGAATGCGAGCATGTGCCACCCTCCGAGACGATCCGCTGCTCCGAGGATGCCGCGTCGGGGACCGTTCCGTACAGGTCGGCGTCGCTCAGCGCGGCGCGGGCCCGCTCACTCGCCGACCGCGAGCGGGCGCTCGCCGAGGGCGTCGCCGGTGAAGCCGACGAGCGACTTCGCCATGCACACGCTCGAGGGCTCGCCGACGTCGCGGCCGAACCGCTCGACGCGGTGGTACCCGTGCTTGGCGTACAGCGCGAGCGCCGGGTGCTGCAGGCGCCCGGCCTCGAGCACGATCTCGCGCAGCCCGCGCGCCGCGGCGTCGGTCTCGATTCGCTCGATCAGCGCGCTCGCGACGCCCGCCCCCCGCGCGCCGGCGTCGACGAACATGCGCTTGAGCTCGCCGCGGCCCTCGCCGACGTCGTCGCCCTCGACGATCGCCGCCACGCCGAGCGCCGTGCCGTCGGCGGCGCGCGCGACGTAGACGAGCGTGCCCGGCGCCTCGAGCTGCGCCATGTCGGCCGGCTCGTCGCCCGGGTACAGCGAGCGCGCGTGGGCGCTGCCGGCGTCGAGCAGCGGCTCGATTCCGGGCGCGCGAGGCGACTCGACGGAGATCGACGGCGGTGTGGTCACGACGAGAGCGTACGCGAGCCGGATTACCGGGTCGTTACGTTCCGATCGAGCGGATGCCGCGCCGGGCGGATTCACAGGAGGGTGTCCGGTACCATCGTGAGGTCGGTTCTGGACACCGCGCCGTGCGCGGATGGGTTTGTGAGTCCTGAGGGCCGGTTCCGCGTGCGGTTCGCGCGCGGGAAGTCACCGTATGTGAACGGCCCCGGTCGAGGAAGCACCCGGGTTCCCAGTTGCGCCGCGCGTTCGCGCGGCCGCTGCCATGTACACGAATACAACCCGGAAAGCAGCCATGCCGAAGAACAAGAAGCCCGCCGGCGGTCGCCCCGCCCGCAACTTCGACCCGTCGTACGCCTCGGGCGCGAAGAACAAGCCCGGCTCGCGAAGCCCGGGCCACCGCGGCTACCGTCCCGAGGAGCCGGCCGGCGACCGGGCACCGCGCTGGTCGCGCGAGGAGCGGGTCGCGTCGGGCCGTACCCCGCACCGCTCGGAGCGCCCGGGTCGCGACGAGCGCCCCGCGCGGTCGTACGACCGTGACGACCGCCCCAGCGGTGGTCGAGCGGCACCGCGCAGCGGCGCGTACCGAGACCGCGACGACCGCGCCCCCCGCCGGTTCGACCGCGACGAGCGCCCCGCGCGTTCCCACGACCGTGATGACCGCGCCCCGCGTCGTTTCGACCGTGATGACCGCGCCCCGCGCCGGTTCGCCCGCGACGACCGTCCCACCGGTGGTCGAGGAGCACCGCGCAGCGGCGCATACCGAGACCGCGACGACCGCGCCCCCCGCCGGTTCGACCGCGACGACCGCCCCGCGCGTTCGTTCGACCGTGATGACCGTGCCCCGCGCCGCTTCGATCGCGACGACCGCGCCCCCCGCCGCGACCGCGAGTTCGACCGACCGGGTTTCCGCGACTCCGAGCGCCGCCCGTCCTCCTTCTCCCCGCAGGACGAGCGCCGCGAGCGCTTCCAGCCGGCCGACGACGTCGTGCTCGAGCGCCTCGAGGCCGACGCCATCCAGGCCGAGGAGGTCGACGGCATCGGCTTCGCCGACCTCGGCCTCGGCGGCAACATCGTCCGTGCGCTGAAGGAGCTCGGCGCCGAGTCGCCGTTCCCGATCCAGGCAGCGACCATCCCGGTCGTGCTCGAGGGTCGCGACGTGCTCGGCCGCGGCCGCACCGGCTCGGGCAAGACCATCGCGTTCGGTGCGCCCACCGTCGAGCGGCTCATGAAGCTGTGGGCCGAGTCCGGCAAGTCGGGCGGCAAGCGCCAGATGGGCCGCAACCCGCGTGCGCTGATCCTCGCGCCGACTCGCGAGCTCGCCCTGCAGATCGACCGAACGGTGCAGCCGATCGCGCAGAGCGTCGGCCTCTTCACGACGCAGATCTACGGCGGCGTCCCGCAGGGCCGCCAGGTCGGCGCGCTCCAGCGCGGCGTCGACATCGTGATCGGCACGCCGGGTCGCGTCGAGGACCTCATCGAGCAGGGCCGCCTCGACCTCAGCGAGATCGCGATCACGATCCTCGACGAGGCCGACCACATGTGCGACCTCGGGTTCCTCGAGCCGGTGCAGCGGATCCTGCGCCGCACGGCCGAGGGCGGCCAGAAGCTGCTGTTCTCGGCGACGCTCGACTCGGGCGTGGCCACGCTCGTCGACGAGTTCCTCGTCGACCCGGCCGTGCACGAGGTCGCGGGCGAAGACCAGGCGTCGGGCACGATCGAGCACCGCGTGTTCGTCATCGACAACCGCGACAAGCGCGACATCGTCGCGCAGCTCGCCGACCGCGAGGGCAAGACCCTCGTCTTCTCGCGCACGCGCGCATTCGCCGAGGACCTCACGGACCACCTCGCCGACGCCGGCATCCTGGCGGTCGCCCTGCACGGCGACCTGAACCAGGCCCGCCGCACGCGCAACCTGCAGCAGCTCACGAGCGGCCGGGTCGACGTGCTCGTCGCGACGGATGTCGCGGCCCGCGGCATCCACGTCGACGACATCGACCTGGTGATCCAGGCCGATGCGCCCGACGAGTACAAGACGTACCTGCACCGTTCGGGCCGCACGGGCCGCGCGGGTCGCGCGGGTCGCGTCGTCACGCTGATCCCGCGCAACCGGCAGCGCCGCCTCGCGGAGCTGCTCGGCCGCGCCGAGATCGAGGTCGACTTCGAGGATGTGCGCCTCGGCGACGAGCTCCTCGCCGACCTCGGGCCGGTCGAGGTGCCGGGCGAGACGTCGGCGGATGTCGCGGCGCGCGAGTCCGACGGCGAGCTCGTCGCGTAGCACGTCGCCCCGCGGCATCCGCCCGCCTCACCTACGAAGGGTCCCGACCACCGGTCGGGACCCTTCGTCGTCATCGAAGTCCGCGGGACCAAAGACGCATGCCCGGTGGGGGTACGAGGTCGTACCATCCTCGCGACGCATCGACGCGACCATTCAGGGCGGCGGGGCACCGACAAAGGGGACGAGGCATGAGCAGTGTGCAGCCGCCGGCCGGGGGACGACCGGACGACACGGGGCCGACCGGGCCGGACGACGCAGGGATGAGCGGAACGCCTCCGGCCGCGCCGGTCAGCCGCGGGTGGCTCATCGGGTTCGGCGTCGCCATCGTGGTCCTCTCGTTCGTCGCGGCATTCCTCGGGGGATGGCTCGCGCGCTCGGGATCGACGGAGCCCGTGGCGACTCCGGTGCCCACCGAGACTGCCGCGTCCGTGGATTACGAGGAGGCGCTCGAGGACATCCTTCCCGCGGGCTCCGCCGTGAGGGCGGGAACCGGCGTGCCGGAATCCGGAAAGGGCTACGAAGGCGATGTCTACATCGATATCACCACGGCCGATGTCTACCTGTTCCAGGACGACTGGGTGCTCGTGGGGAACATCCGGGAGTCGGCCGCGGAGAACCTGACGGGCGAGACCGGGCCGCAGGGGGAGCAGGGCGCGCAAGGCGAGCAGGGGGAGCAGGGCGCACAGGGCGAGCAGGGCGCACAGGGCGAGCAGGGTGCCCCCGGCACCCAGGTCACCCTCGGCGTCGGCGCCCCCGAGCAGGACCGCTGCACGACCGACGGTGACGTGTACATCGACACCGAGACGATCGAGTTCTACGAGTGCACCGACGGCGAGTGGGCCCTGTTCGGCCCGGCCGCCGAAACGGTCCCCGCTGAGCCGGAGTCTTCACCGTCGGAGACGCCGGAGCCGACCGCGGACACCGAAGGTTGACGGCTCCGCCGAATCCGTCGAGCGGCGCCCGACTGGCGGATGCGTCATCCGTTCGGCATACTTACTGACTGAACGGTCGGTTTTGAAATCGACGACAGAGACCCCGGATGCCGCGACCCGCCAACGCTGCGGGCGAGGTTCCAGACGACGCAGTCAGGAGTGACCATGGCCGAGGCCTACCTCGTCGGCGGAGTGCGGACCCCCGTGGGACGGTACGGCGGCGCGCTCTCGAGCGTGCGGCCCGACGATCTCGCGAGCCTCGTCGTGGGCGAGCTGATCCGGCGCGCCGGCGTCGACGAGGAGGCCATCGAGGCGGGCGCCGTCGACGAGGTGATCCTCGGCGCGGCGAACCAGGCAGGCGAGGACAACCGCAACGTCGCCCGCATGTCGGTGCTGCTGGCCGGACTGCCCGACTCGGTGCCCGGCATCACCGTGAACCGGCTGTGCGCGTCGGGGATGTCGGCGATCATCATGGCATCGCAGGCGATCCGCGCGGGCGACGCCGACCTGATCATCGCGGGCGGCGTCGAGTCGATGACGCGCGCCCCCTGGGTGCAGGCCAAGCCCGAGAAGCCGTGGGCCAAGCCCGGCGACACGTACGACACCTCGATCGGCTGGCGCTTCCCGAACCCCGAGCTGCTCGCGCGCGAGAAGGCCACCTACTCGATGCCCGAGACCGCCGAGGAGGTCGCTCGCGTCGACGGCATCACGCGGGAGGACGCCGACGCGTTCGCCCTCCGCAGCCAGCAGCGCGCCGCTGCCGCGATCGACGCGGGCCGGTTCGAGGCCGAGATCGTCGGCGTGCCGACCGCGAAGGGCGAGGTGCTCGTCGACGAGGGGCCGCGCCGTGACACCTCGCTCGAGGTGCTCGCGGGCCTGCGGCCCGTGGTGCGCGGCGGCTCGGTCGTGACGGCCGGCAACTCGAGCTCGCTCAACGACGGCGCCAGTGCGATCATCGTCGCGAGCGCGTCCGCGGTCGAGCGCTACGGGCTCACGCCGCGCGCACGGGTCGTGACCGGCGCGTCCGCCGGGCTCGCGCCCGAGATCATGGGCCTGGGGCCCGTGCCCGCCACCGAGAAGGCGCTCGAGCGATCGGGGGTCCACCTCGACGAGATCGGATCGATCGAGCTCAACGAGGCGTTCGCGACGCAGTCGCTCGCGAGCATGCGGCGGCTCGGCCTCGACCCCGAGCTCGTCAACGCCGACGGCGGAGCGATCGCCCTTGGCCATCCGCTCGGCTCGTCGGGCACGCGCCTCGTCGTCACGCTGCTCGGCCGCATGGAGCGCGAGGGCTCGCGCTACGGGCTCGCGACCATGTGCGTCGGCGTCGGGCAGGGCACCGCGCTGATCGTGGAGGGGGTCCGGTGAGCGTGCCGGATGTCGCGGTATCACCGGAGGTCCCGTCGCCGCTGCTCGTCGAACGGCGCGACGACCGAATCGTCGCGACCCTGAACCGGCCCGAGAAGCGCAACGCGATCGACCAGGCGACCGTCGACGCGCTGCACGCGCTGTGCGCCGAGCTCGAGGAGGAGCCGCGCACGCTGATCCTCACGGGCACGGGCGGCGTCTTCGCGTCGGGCGCCGACATCGCGCAGCTGCGCGAGCGCCGGGCCGCCGACGCGCTCGCGGGCATCAACGCGAACGCGTTCGTGCGCATCAACGAGTTGCCCATGCCGGTGATCGCGGCCGTCGACGGCTGGGCGCTCGGCGGCGGTGCCGAACTCGCGTTCGCCGCCGACATCCGCATCGCCACGCCCGACGCGCGGTTCGGCAATCCCGAGACCGGCCTCGGCATCATCCCCGCAGCCGGCGCGACCTGGCGGCTGAAGGAGATCGTCGGCGAGGCGCGGGCCGCCGAGCTGCTCCTCACGGGCCGGATCGTCGACGCCGCCGAGGCGCTCTCGATCGGGCTCGTCACGGGCGTGCACCCTGCCGGCGACCTGCTCGCCGAGGCCCACGCGATCGCCGATCGCATCGGGCGGAACGATCGCGACGCGACCATCGCGACCAAGCGGGTGCTGCGCGCCCCGCGCGCCGATCACCCGCGGGTCGACCTCGAGTCGCAGGCCGTGCTGTTCGAGAGCCCCGAGAAGCACCGACGCATGACCGAGTTCCTGGAGAGGCGGAAGAAGTGAGCGAGTCCCGATACGGCACCGGCGCGCCTGCTCGACCCACGGGTGGTGCACCCGAGCGGGTCGGCGTGCTCGGCGGAGGACGCATGGGCGCGGGCATCGCGCACGCGTTCCTCGTCGCCGGCTCGAACGTGACGGTCGTCGAACGCGACGACGACGCCGCCAAGGCCGCGCGCGACCGCGTGCTCGACTCGGTCGCGGCATCCGTCGCGCGCGGCACGACCGATGAGACCGCCGAGGCGATCGGCGGACGGCTCGCCGTCGCGACCGCCGTCGACGGGTTCGCCGGCGCCGGCCTCGTCATCGAGGCCGTGCCCGAGGACCCCGACCTCAAGCTCGACGCGCTGACCCGCGTGGAGGCGGTGCTCGAGGCGGATGCCGCGCTCGCGACCAACACGTCGTCGATCTCGATCGACGCGCTCGCCGAGCGGCTCGACCGCCCGGGCCGGTTCCTCGGACTGCACTTCTTCAACCCGGTGCCGGCCTCGGCACTCGTCGAGGTCGTGCGCGGGACCGGCACCGACGGCGCCCTCGTCGAGGAGGCGCGCGGCTGGGTGCAGGCGATCGACAAGACGCCCATCGTCGTGCACGACGCGCCGGGCTTCGCATCGAGCCGTCTCGGGCTGGCGCTCGGACTCGAGGCCATCCGCATGCTCGAGGAGGGCGTGGCCTCCGCCGAGGACATCGACGCGGCCATGACGCTCGGCTACAAGCACCCGGTGGGCCCGCTGAAGCTCACCGATCTCGTCGGGCTCGACGTGCGGCTCGGCATCGCCGAGTACCTCGCGGGCGAGCTCGGCGACCGATTCGCCCCGCCCGCCCTGCTCCGCCGCATGGTGGAGGAGGGCAGGCTCGGCCGCAAGAGCGGCGAGGGCTTCTACCTGTGGGACGCGCAGTGATGCGCGTGCCGCGACCGGCCGCGCCACGCGCGACGTGACGAGTTGAAGAGGAGAGAGACACGATGACGGAGATCCTGCCCAGCTACGTGCGCGACGGCTGGTGGACGCCGGGCGACGACGCCGCGGCATCCGCGACCGAGGTGCGCGACGCGTCGACGGGCGAGCTCGTCACGCGCGTCTCGACCGCGGGCCTCGACCTCGGCGGCGCGCTCGAGCACGCCCGCACCGTCGGGCAGCGCTCGCTCGGCGAGCTGACCTTCCACCAGCGCGCGGTGCTGCTCAAGCAGATGGCGCTCGCGCTCACCGACCGCAAGGCCGAGCTGTACGAGCTCTCGGCCCGAACCGGCGCCACCCAGCGCGACTCGTGGGTCGACATCGACGGCGGCATCGGCGTGCTCTTCACCTACTCGTCGAAGGGTCGCCGCGAGCTGCCCAACGCCAAGGTGCTCGTCGACGGCCCCGTCGAGCCGCTCTCGAAGGACGGCTCGTTCATCGGCCGCCACGTCTACACGCGCCTGCCCGGCGTCGCCGTGCAGATCAACGCGTTCAACTTCCCCGTGTGGGGATCGCTCGAGAAGTTCGCGCCGGCGTTCCTCGCGGGCGTGCCCACGGTGGTCAAGCCCGCGACCCCGACCGGCTACCTCGCCGAGGCGTACGTGCGCATCCTCGTCGAGTCGGGGCTGCTGCCCGCCGGCTCGCTGCAGCTCGTGTCGGGCAGCGTGCCCGACCTGTTCGATCACCTGAAGCTCGGCGACCTCGTCGCGTTCACCGGCTCGGCCTCGACGGCCGAGCGGCTGCGCGCGCACGACTCGGTGCAGACCGGCGGCGTGCGGTTCTCGAGCGAGACCGACTCGATCAACGCCTCCGTGCTGGGCACGGATGCCACGCCCGAGACGCCCGAGTTCGACGCGTACGTCAAGCAGCTCGTCGTCGAGATGACGTCGAAGGCGGGGCAGAAGTGCACGGCCATCCGCCGCGCGATCGTGCCCGCGGCATCCGTCGACGCGCTCGTCGACGCGGTGCGCGAGCGCCTCGCCGAGCGCGTGGTCGTGGGCGACCCGCGCACCGAGGGCACGACCATGGGCCCGCTCGCCTCGACCGGGCAGCGCGACGAGGTGCTGCGCCAGGTGCGCAAGCTGCAGGACGCGGGCGGCGAGCTCGTCGTCGGCTCACTCGAAGCGGCCCAGGGCGTCGACACCGAGGGGGCGTTCCTGCAGCCCATGCTGCTGAAGTTCACGGATGCCACGGCGTCGGCGGTGCACGAGGTCGAGGCGTTCGGCCCCGTGGCATCCGTCATCGCCTACGACTCGCTCGACGAGGCCGTCGACCTCGTCGCACGCGGCGGCGGCTCGCTCGTGACGAGCGTCGCCACGCACGACCCCGAGGTAGCGGTCGCGCTGGCCACCGGCATCGCGCCCATGAACGGGCGCCTGCTGTTCCTCGACCGCGACGACGCACGCTCGTCGACCGGCCACGGCTCGCCCGTGCCGCACCTCGTGCACGGCGGACCGGGGCGCGCGGGCGGCGGCGAGGAGCTCGGCGGCATCCGTGCCGTGAAGCACCACATGCAGCGCACGGCGGTGCAGGGCTCGCCGGCGATGCTCACGGCGCTGACCGGCGTCTGGCACTCGGGGGCCGAAGCGCGCCCGTACCAGGCCGCGGGGGAGCCGCACCCGTTCCGCAAGTCGCTCGCCGAACTGCGCATCGGCGACCAGGTCGCGTCGGCGCCGCGCACCGTGACGCTCGAGGACATCGAGACGTTCGCGAACTTCACGGGCGACACGTTCTACGCGCACATGGACGAGGAGGCCGCCGCCGCGAACCCGTTCTTCCCGGGTCGCGTCGCGCACGGCTACCTGCTCGTGTCGTGGGCCGCGGGCCTGTTCGTGGATGCCGCGCCCGGACCGGTGCTCGCCAACTACGGCCTCGAGAACCTGCGCTTCATCACGCCGGTGTCGCCGGGCGACTCGATCCGCGTCGAGCTCACGGCGAAGGAGATCTCACCGCGCGAGACCGACGAGTACGGCGAGGTGCGCTGGGATGCGGTGCTGAAGAACCAGGACGACGAGATCGTGGCGACGTACGACGTGCTCACGCTCGTGGCGAAGGAGCCGGTGCCGGCGCCCGCGCCGCAGCCGGCCTGAGGTCCGGCCTCAACTCCGCTCCGCGGCGAGGAAGGCGCGCCATCCGCCGAACCGGCTGATGTCGGCGGCGCCCTCGACGGCGATGGGTTCGACGAGGAAGCCGCTCACGAGCTCGCCGTCGGCGAGTTCGACCTTGCCGATCGCCATCGGCTGCGGCAGGTCTGCGACGAATCCTCCGAACGCGGCGGCGTCGAGGCGCCACACCTCGACCTCGAGGGCCACGCCGTCCTCCGCGACGCGCACGACGCCGGGCTTGGGCGGTCGCGTCGCGAGGGCGAAGAGGCGGTACCGGGCCGCCGTCGTGGTCGTCCGCACCAGCACCGCGCCGCGATCGGCCAACTGGTGGTTCAGCGGCTGGCCGCGGAGGTGCGCGCCCGCGACCGCGAGCAGGATCCCGTGCTCGCTCATCGGACGGACCTCGCGATCTCGCCGAGGAGCCGGTCGCTGAAGGCCGGGCCGACGAGCTGGACCCCGAACGGCAGCCCGTCGACCTCGCCCGCCGGCAGTGCGAGCGCCGCGAGGTCGAGCAGGTTCGCGAAGTTCGTGAACCGCCCGAGCCGCGAGTTCACCCCGACCGGGTCGGCGGCGACGGCCTCGAGGGTCGGGTGCTCGACGGTCGTGGGCAGGAGGAGCGCGTCGACGCCGGCGAACGTCTCGTCGGCGGTGCGCCGCACCCGGTCGAGCCGCTCGAAGTCCTGGTACAGCCGCCATGCCGGGATGTCGCGCGACCGCGAGATGATCCCCCCGACGGTCGGATCGACGTCGTCGGGGTGCGCATCGACGAACTCGCCGACGGCCGCATACCGCTCGGCCACGAACGCGCCCTCGTAGAGCATCCGCGCGACCTCGAGGAACGGGCGGATGTCGACGTCGACGAGCGTCGCTCCGGATGCCGCGTACCGCCCGACCGTCGCGGCGAACGCGTCGGCCCAGCCCGGCGCGAGATCGCCGAGCTGCCCGGGCGTGGGCACGCCGATGCGAGGCGCGCGCCTCAGCGGCGGCATGGGATCGGGAATCACGCGCGACAGCGGATCGCGCTCGTCGAGCCCCGAGATGACCGTGACGGCGAGCTCCGCGAGCGCGAGGTCGGTGGACATGACGGTCACCACGTCGAGGCTGCGGCAGGCCGGCACGACGCCCGTGGCGGGCACCGAGCCCTTGGTCGGCTTCACGCCGTACAGGCCGTGGAATGCCGCGGGCACCCGCCCCGAGCCGGCGGTGTCGGTCCCGAGCGCGAAGTCGGCCACGCCGAGGGCGACCGCCACCGCCGAGCCGCTGCTCGAGCCGCCCGAGACACGAGCGGCATCCGTCGCATGGCGCACGGCGCCGTAGGGGCTGCGGCTGCCGACGAGCCCGGTGGCGAACTGGTCGAGGTTCGTCGAGCCGAGGACCACCGCGCCCGCCTCCCGGAGCCGCTCGACCACTGTCGCGTCGCGGCGGGGCCGGTACGCGAATGCCGGGCAGGCGGCGGTGGTGTCGAGCCCCGCGACGTCGATGTTGCCCTTCACCGCGACCAGCGCGCCGGCCAGCGGCAGGTCGTCGCCGCCCACGGCACGAGCGCACGTCCGAGCGAACTCGTCGGCGAGCTCGGCCTCGGGTCGGAGCGCGATCCACGCCTCCGGCCGAGCCGCCGCGCGGGCGAGCCGGGATGCGACGTGCGCACGGGGGTCGGCCGGGATGTCGATGCGGGTCACGCGGCCTCCTCCGACTCGACGAGCGCCGATGCCGGGTCGATGACCGCGAGCACCGTGCCCGGTGCCACCTGCGCGCCGAGCTCCGTCTCGATCGACACGACACGGCCGGAGACGGGCGCGGTCACGCCGGCCTCCATCTTCATGGCCTCGACGGCCATGAGGGTCTGCCCCTCGGCGACCATGTCGCCGACGGCGACCTCGATGCGGAAGACGTTGGCGACGAACGGCGCCTCGACCCCCTCGCACCCGTCGGGCACCTCGATCGCGGAGCTGCGCGCGACCGTCGGCTCGGGCTCGACCCGGTCGAACTCGCCGGCCAGCCGCCACGCATCGCGCTCATCGGAGAACGCCGCGGCCTGCCGTGCGCGGAACGCCGCGATGGAGTCGGCGTGCTCAGCGAGGAAGGCCTCGTACTCGGCCATCTCGAACTCGCCGTGCTCGACGCGCGGCGAGAACCGGCCGGCCGCCATGTCGGCGCGCATCTCGAGCAGTTCCTCGGGCTCGACGGGGTACCAGCGGATGCGGTCGAAGAACCGCAGCAGCCACGGCACCTCGGGCTCGAACGCCCCCTCCTGCCGGTGCGTCGACCAGACCTGGACGGTCCGACCGACGAACTGGTACCCGCCCGGTCCTTCCATGCCGTAGATGCAGAGGTACGCGCCGCCGATGCCGACCGCGTTCTGCGGCGTCCAGGTCCGCGCCGGGTTGTACTTCGTGGTCACCAGGCGATGCCGAGGATCGAGCGGTGTCGCGACCGGCGCGCCGAGGTAGACGTCGCCGAGGCCCATCACGAGGTACTCGGCGTCGAACACGGTGCGGTACACGTCGTCCACGTGGTCGAGGCCGTTGATGCGGCGGATGAACTCGATGTTCCACGGGCACCACGGGGCGTCGTCGCGGACCCCGTTCATGTAGCGGCGGATCGCCTCGCGCGTCGCCGGGTCGTCCCAGGACAGCGGCAGCCACACCGTTCGGCTCGGCACGCGGATGTCGCCGGTCGCCGGCAGCTCGGACTCGGCCCGGAGCACCGCGGCGGCGATCGCCGCGACGTCCGTCCGGCTGCAGTCCAGGTGCACCTGGAGCGAACGGATGCCGGGCGTGAGCTCGATCACACCCGGGAGCTCGCCGGCGTCGGCCTCGGCCTGCACGGCCTCCATGAGGGCGTGCACGCGCATGCGGGACGCGAGCTCCAGGGCCTGCTCGCCGAACTCGACGAGCACGTTCGCGTCGCCGCTGCGCCGGACCGTCACGGCGGGGGATCCGGCTCGCGCGGGAGCCGTGGCGAGGATTCCGCCGTCCACCACGGCCGCCCGTCCGGGCGCGACCGGGTCGAGCGGCGCCTGCCGCGCGGCATCCGCCTGCTCGGCCGTGACCGGGACGAACCGCACGGTGTCGCCCGGGCGGAGCTGGCCGAGCTTCCAGAGGTGCCCGCTCGCGACGGTCGCGGGGCACGTGAACCCGCCGAGGCTCGGACCGTCGGGGCCGAGCAGGATGGGCAGGTCGCCCGTGTAGTCGACCGCGCCCACGGCGTACGGGGTGTCGTGGATGTTCGACGGGTGCAGGCCGGCCTCGCCGCCGTCGCCGCGCGCCCACTCGGGCTTCGGTCCGACGAGCCGAACGCCGGTCCGCGCGGAGTTGAAGTGGACCTCCCAGTCCACGGCGTAGAAGGTCGCCATGTCGGCGGGCGTGAAGAACTCCGGCGCGGCGTGCGGGCCCTCGAGCGCCGCGAGCTCCCAGGCGCCCGTGAACACCGGCCGATCCTCGACCGCGACGGGACGCACGCGCTGCGGCGCCGCCGGTGCGGCGATCGCCACGACGTCGCCCGACCGGAGCGGCCGGCCGGCCGGCCCGCCGATCTCGCCGAGGTCGAATGTGGCGGCCGAGCCCATGACGGCGGTCACGTCCAGTCCGCCCTCGACCAGGAGGTAGGCGCGCATGCCCTGCTCGGCGGTTCCGATCTCCAGCGTCGACCCGGCCGGCACGACGATCGGCTCCCACTGGGGCACGACCGACCCGTCGACGGTGACCGGCACCGGTGCGCCCGTCACGACGACGCGCGTCTCGCGGTGGAACCGCAGCGTCGGTCCGGTCATGGTGCACTCGAGACCGGGCGCGCCCTCGGCGTTGCCGAGCGCCCGGTTGCCGAGCCGGAACGAGTGCGCGTCCATCGGGCCCGACGGCGGAATCCCGACGGGCCAGTAGCCCACCCGCCCGGGCCAGTCCTGCACGGTCGTGAGCATGCCGGGCTTCAGCACCTCCACGCGCGGTGAGCGGTCGCGCACGTGCTCGAGCGTGCTCGTCGAGTGCCGTGCGTCGAGCACGTCGCCGTGCCGCGCGATCGCACGCAGCATGCCGAGGTTCGTGGCGATGCCGTCGATCCGCGTGTCGTCGAGCGCGTCGCGCAGCGCCGCCCACGCGGCATCCCGGTCGGAGCCGTGGACGACGACCTTGGCGAGCATCGGGTCGTAGTTCGCGGAGACCTCGGTCCCGGGGCGGAGCCACGTGTCGACGCGCACGCCCTTCGGCAGCACGAGGCCGGTGACGGTGCCGGAGCTGGGGACGTTGCCGAGGTCGGGGTTCTCGGCGTAGACGCGGGCCTCGACCGCGGCGCCGGTCGGCGCGAGGGGCGTGCGCACCACGTCGACGTCGCCCTGCGCGAGCCGCAGCATCCATTCGACCAGGTCGATGCCGTAGCGCGCCTCGGTCACCGGGTGCTCGACCTGCAGCCGTGTGTTGACCTCGAGGAACGCGGCCTCGCGCCGCACCGGGTCGTAGATGAATTCCACGGTGCCGGCCGATCGGTACGCCACGGATGCCGCGAGCCGTCGGGCCGCCTCGGTGATCTCGGTGCGCACCTCGTCGGGCAGGTCCGGGCTCGGCGATTCCTCGACGACCTTCTGGTTGCGCCGCTGCAGCGAGCAGTCACGATCGCCGATCGCGACGACCTCGCCGAGGCCGTCGCCGAAGACCTGCACCTCGACGTGGCGCGCCCCCTCGACGAGGCGTTCGAGGAACACGTCGGACGACGAGAAGCTCGCGCCCGCGAGCCGGCGCACGTCGTCCCATGACGCGGCCAGCTCGGCCGCGTCGCTGCAGCCTCGCATGCCGATCCCGCCGCCGCCGGCCGTGGCCTTGAGCATCACGGGGTAACCGATGACGTCGGCGGCGGCGATCGCCTCGTCGAGCGAGCCCAGCAGCCCCGTGCCCCGGAGCATGGGCACGCCCGCCGCTTCGGCGGCCTGGCGGGCGGTGTGCTTGGCGCCGAAGACCTCGAGCTGATCGGGCGTGGGGCCGACGAACGCGATGCCGGCCTCCGCGCAGGCGCGCGCGAAGTCGGCGTTCTCCGACAGGAAGCCGTACCCGGGGTGGATCGCGCCGGCCCCCGTCGCCAGGGCGGCCGCGATGATGCGGTCGATGCGCAGGTAGCTCTCGGCGGCCGCAGCCGGCCCGATGAGCACGGCCTCGTCGGCCAGCGCCGTGTGCAGCGCGCCGCGATCCGCCTCGGAGAAGACCGCGACGGTGCGCAGTCCCATCCGCCTCGCCGTGCGGATGATGCGGACGGCGATCTCCCCGCGGTTGGCGATCAGGACGGTGTCGAACGCGCTCACGAGAGGTCCGTCCCGGTGGAGACGATCATCTCGGCGCGGGTCGGGTCGAAGCCGTTGCAGGGGTTGTTGACCTGCGGGCAGTTCGAGACCACGACGAGCACGTCGCGCTCGGCGCGCAGGCTGACGCTGAGCCCGGGCGACGAGATGCCGTCGACGATGCCGAGCGCGCCGTCGGGGTCGACGGGCACGTTCATGAACCAGTTCACGTTCGACACCTGGTCGCGCTTGCCCATGCCGTACCGCCCGAGCTCGGCGAGGAAGTTGTCGGCGCAGGCGTGCTGCGCGGCCGTGTGGTACCCGTAGCGCAGCGTGTTGCTCTCCTTGGAACAGGCGCCGCCCAGCGTGTCGTGGCGCTCGACGTCGGTCGCGACCACGGTGAGCAGCGGCTCGTACTCGTTGGTGCGCAGCACCGATCCGGTGGCGAGGAAGACGGAGTCCTGCCCCTGCAGCGTCGCCTGCGCGCTGTAGGCCCTCGCCGTGTCGTGCGCGTCGTAGGCGAGGAAGTCGACGGCCTGGTTGCCGTCGACGTCGACGATGGTGAGCACCTGCCCCCGGCTCAGCACCGTCGACCACGGGCCGCGCGGGGCCACGAGCTCGCGACGGAGCTCGGTGCCGAAGGTCTCGGTGCGGACGTCTGCGGCGGTCATGCGATTCCCCTTGCGTCGAGGTGGTCCTGGGTGTTGAGGAAGGCCCTGCGGCCCTCGGGGGTGGCATCCCAGAGCGGATCGCCGGGGCGCGTCGGCCGGTCGCTCCAGGCCCGGATGTCCAGCGGGCCGCTCACGTACTCGGGCCGGGGGTCGAGCGGGTGGGCGGCGTTGGCGATGAGCACGATCGCGGGCATCTCGATGCGCAGCGTGATCGAGGCGCCGGCGCCGGCGGATCCGAGGAATTCGGGGCGGCCGGCGTCGTCGATGCGCACACCCTGGAAGAAGGAGATGCACGGCGGGATGTCGCGACGCCCGAGCCCGTGCTTCGCGGCGGCGAGCGCGAACAGCTCGCGACCGGCGGGGCTGGGGCCGTGCGCGGTGCCGTCGCCGTAACGCTCGGCGTTGCGCGCGAGGGAGCTCGCGCCGTAGATCGCGTCGTGCCGGCCGGAGCCGTCCTCGACCACGGATGCCAGGACCCGGCCCTGGTCGGAGAGCAGCAGCTGACCCGCTCCGGTGTAGACCTGCCACTGCACCTTGACGGTATCGGCGATGTTGAGCCGCTCGAACGGCGCGTCGGCGTTGTAGAGGAGCACGGACGCGCACGCATCGCCCGTGACGTCCGTGAGCCGCAGGGCCGTGCCGCGTGCCAGGCGCCGATGCGCGTAGTTGCCGCCCGCCACGCGCTCCGCCCAGCGAAGGCGCTCCACGGCGATGCCGGCGGGCGGTCGGGCGGAGGTCGCCGGGACGATGGGCTGCGCGTCGACGACGGTGCCCTCCTGGGCGCGCGCGTGGGCCCTCGCGCCGGCGGTCGTCGCGGTCGACGGCGTCTCGGTCGTGGTCATGCGCCTGCCTTTCTACTGGTTGATAGAAAGCAGGCAATCGGATGGCGGTATCGCCGCTGTGCCGACGAGGTTTCGGTCGTGTAACAGAAATCGAAGGCGGCAGCCGGCGAGCCGTGCCGCAGGTGCCTGATAGCGTGAACCGTCATGGCGCGCCCCACTGGTCGACCCCGTGCATCGGGCGAGTCGCTTACCGGACTCGGCACTCGCCAGGACATCCTCGCGGCCGGAGCGAGGCTCTTCTGCACCGAGGGGTACGGCAGCACGAGCACGCATGCGCTGGCGAAGGCGGCCGGCATCCGGCAGGCCAGCCTCTACCACTACTTCGCAGGCAAGCACGAGGTGCTGCTCGAACTGCTGCTCGGCACCGTGCGACCCTCGCTCGACGCCGCCGCACGGCTGCTCGCACGCCCCGAGCCGCCCGAGCAGCGGATCTGGGCGCTCTGCGTCGCCGACGTCCGCGTGCTCGTGGGCGGCGAGGAGAACGTCGGGTCGCTCTACCTGCTGCCAGAGCTCGGCGACGAGCGGTTCGCGACGTTCCACGAGCGGCGCTCCGACCTCGAGCAGGCGTACCGCACGCTGGTGGCCGCGTGCGGAGCGGCCGACGTGCCGCGTGCCACGGCACTCGTGCTCGGTCTCGTCGAGAGCGTGATCCTGCAGCGGCGGCGTGCGCCCGAGTCGATCGACGAGACGACCGCCGTCGGCATCGCCGACGCCGCGCTGCGGGTGCTCCAGGTCGACGCCGACGCCGTGGCACGCGCGAACGAGGCCGGCGCGGCCCTGCTCGACGAGATCGCGGCCGACGCGGTTCCGCCCGTGATTTAACGCGATCGTTTCATTCCCGAATCACGGGTGGCACGTCGGGCGACCAAGTTACCTGTCAACCGATAGAAAACCTGTCGGCGCCATCCCTCACCCCCTCGGGAGCACGCCATGATCATCCTCGGAGTGGGACTCACCGTCCTGGTGGTCCTCATCGTCGGCATCGCCGTCGCCCGCAAGATCGACGGCGACAGTGCGAACTACCTCGTCGCCGGGCGACGGCTCGGAGTGCCGCTCGTCGCCGTCTCGCTCACCGCCGCCGCCGTCGACGCCAACGCGACGGTGGGCAACACCGACCTCACCTCGCAGTTCGGCTTCTGGGCGGGCGCCTCGCTCGCCATCGGACTGGCCGTCTGCCTCCTGCTCACCGGGCTGTTCCTCGCCAAGCCCATGAACCGCATGAAGCTGTTCACACTCGCCGACTACTTCCGGATCCGCTACGGACGCACGACCGAGGTGCTCGCATCGGTCATCATGCTGCTCTCGTTCACCACGCTCCTCGCCGGCAACCTCGTCGCGTGCGGCTACCTGCTCGAACGGTTCGCGAACGTCCCCTACGAGTGGGGCGTCGTCGTCTCCGTGTCGCTCGTGCTCGCCTACACCATCGCCGGCGGGCTCTTCTCCGACGCCTACACGGCGGTCATCCAGACGGCCATCACCGTCGTCGCTGCGATCGCGCTGTTCGCCTGGGTGGCGGTCTCCTTCGGGATCGTGGTTCCGCCCGGGATGGGGCCCTTCGACTTCGGACAGCTCACCGACCCCGCCCAGGGCGCGCCCATCAACTGGGCCACGCTGATCGCGCTCGGCATCGGCGACATCGTCGCGATCGACTTCATGCAGCGCATCTTCGGCGCGAAGTCGCCCGAGACCGCGCGGCGCGCGTGCTTTATCGGCGCCGCCGGCACCGCCGTGATCGGCACGCTCTTCGCGCTCGTCGCGCTCAGTGCGAGCGCGGTGCTGGGCATCACGGTCGAGGACGGACCCATCCTCTTCACGCTCCTCGACGAGTACGCGCCGCCGCTCCTGGCGATCCTCGTCCTCTCGGGCATCGTGGCCGCGTCGTTCTCGACCGCATCCGGAGCCATCCTCGCCACCTCGGCGATCGCCGTGCGCAACATCTTCAACGTGCGCCGCGTGGTCTCGGGGGCGGCGGACCCGCTCCTGCGCTGGACGCGCCTCGCGATGCTCCCGATCGTCGCGATCGGCGTCTTCCTCGCCATCCGGGTCAGCCAGACCGGCATCCTGCTCACCCTGGCGTTCGACCTGATGCTCGCGTGCCTCGCAGCGCCGTTCATCCTCGGCATCTTCTGGAAGCGCCCCGGCGTGGTCGCGGCGCTCGCAGCGGTCGTGGTCGGCTTCGTCGTCCGGATGGCGCTGCTCGCCCTCACGCCGACCCTGTACGGCGTGCCGAACGACCTGGTCTACATCGAGAACGACCTCGTCGGTCCGGAGTTCGACGGTTGGGCGACCCTCGTCGCCGCGCTCGTCGGATTCGGCACCTACGCGCTCGTCGGGCTCCTGCGCCGGCGGTCTCCCTCGGAGGAGCTCGGCGAGCTCGCCGAGCTCGAGGCGCTCGAGCACGAGCGGTCGCAACGCGAGGACCGCGAGGACCTCGAGCCCGTCGCCGTCTGAGGCCCCGCCGGCGGTCGAGCGGCGTCGGCCGTCTCGACCGCCGGCCGGCTCGATCTCAGGCCCGCAACGCGAGCACGAACGGCAGCACGTCGGTCGCGCCCGCCTGACGGAGCGCGCGGGCGGCGACGGTCAGGGTCCACCGGCTGTCGGCCTGGTCGTCGACGAGCAGCACGGGGGCGGATGGCACGTCGAGCCCACCGGCGGCGAACCGATCCCAGACACCCGCCAGGCGGAACGCGCTGTTCCCGCCGGGCGCGCCCGTCGGGCCGCCGTCGACGGGGGCGAGGGCGCCGAGGTAGGGAAGCCGGCCGATCTCGGCGAGCCCGCGGGCGAGCGAGTCGACGAGTCGCGGTCGCGAACGCGACGGCACCGAGGCGACCGCGACCGGCCGTTCGGCCCAGTCCCAGTCGGCGAGCACTCGCACGCAGGCCGCGAGGACCTGTGGCGGCACCGGCCCGTCGGGCGTTCCCGCCGCGAACAGCTCGCGCAGCGTTCCGCCCCACCCGAGGTCGGTGAGCCGCGCGAGCGCGCGGCCCTCGCCGGCCTGCTCGCTCGGCGCGATGCGACCCTTCACGGGCACGCCGAGCCGGTCGGCGCCCGTGGGCCAGGCCCGGCGCGGCTCGATCGGCACGCCGACCCGGTCGAGCGCGCCCGCGGCGGCGTCGGCGGCGCCCGCCGCGAGGCCGGTGGCGTACCACGCGCCGGCGCAGTTGTCGCAGCGGCCGCAGGGCTTCGCCGTGTCGTCGTCGAGGGAGCGCTGGAGGAACTCCATGCGGCACCCGTCGGTCGTCTCGTAGTCGATCATGTGCTGCTGCTCGGCCTCGCGCTCGGCGGCGATCCGACCGTAGCGGTCGGCGTCGTAGGACCACGGCTCGCCGGTCGCGACCCAGCCGCCCTGCACCCGCCGGACGGCCCCGTCGACGTCGAGCACCTTGAGCAGGAGTTCGAGCGGGGTGCGCCGGAGGTCGACCCGCGCCTCGAGTGCGGGCGTCGAGAGCGGTACGTCGGAGAGCTCGTCGATGACGCGTCGGGCCCGCTCCTCGTCGGGCATCGACGCCGTGGCGAAATAGTGCCAGATCGCGCGGTCCTCCGGTCCGGGCAGCAGCAGCACGTCGGCGCTCTCGCTCGCACGGCCGGCACGACCGACCTGCTGGTAGTAGGCGACGGGCGACGACGGCGCGCCGAGGTGCACCACGAACCCCAGGTCGGGCTTGTCGAACCCCATGCCGAGCGCGCTCGTCGCGACGAGCGCCTTGACCTCGTTGCGCTTGAGCAGCGCCTCGGATTCCTCTCGCTCGTCGGGATCGGTCTGCCCCGTGTAGGCGCGCACGTCGTGGCCCCGTTCGCGCAGCAGCCGCGCCGTGTCGTTCGCGGCCGACACCGTGAGCGCGTAGATGATGCCCGAGCCGGGCAGGTCGTCGAGGTGGCTGAGCAGCCACGCCAGGCGCGTCGGCGCATCGGGCAGCCGGAGCACCCCGAGCCGCAGGGAGGTGCGCGCGAGCGGCCCGCGGATCGTCAGGACGCCGTCGCCGTGCCCGAGCTGCTCGGCCACATCGGACACCACGCGGCTGTTCGCGGTCGCGGTGGTGGCCAGCACCGGCACGCCGGCCGGGATCTCGGCGATGAGGTCGCGCAGTCGCCGGTAGTCGGGGCGGAAGTCGTGCCCCCAGTCGCTGATGCAGTGCGCCTCGTCGACGACCAGCAGGCCGACGCGCCGTACGAGCGCGGGAAGCTGCTGCTCGCGGAACGACGGGTTGTTGAGCCGCTCGGGCGAGACGAGGAGCACGTCGACGTCATCGTCGGCGAGCCGCTGCTGCACGTCGGCCCACTCGTGCGGGTTCGTCGAGTTGATCGCGACCGCGCGCACCCCGGCCCGCTCGGCGGCCGCGATCTGGTCGCGCATGAGCGCGAGCAGCGGCGAGACGAGCACCGTCGGCCCGGAACCCCGGCGTCGGAGCAGCAGCGTCGCGACGAAGTAGACGGCCGACTTGCCCCAGCCGGTGCGCTGCACCACGAGCGCTCGACGGCGCCCGTCGACGAGCGCCTCGATCGCCTCGAACTGGCCCTCGTGGAAGGCCGCGTCACCGCGGCCGACGAGCTCGCGCAGCGCGGCGAGCGCCTCGGCCCGGGTGTCGGACGGCGCGGGGGTCGTGGTCATGGTTCCACTCTGGTCGATCCCGCCGACACCGCCTCAGTTCGCCCATCGCCGCGAATACGGCATCTGCCCGATCCCGGGTCCGTACCTCAGGGAGGAGCGTGGTCGTACCTCATCAGGAGACGGACCAAGGAGACGGACGTCATGCAGATCTCGGAGTTCAGCTTCCCGCACCTCCACACGGCGCACGACGAGCGGCTGGCGGTCGAGCTCGAACGTCAGCGCGTCGCGGCCGAGCGCCGTGCGGAGACGACCACCGCCGGCTCGACCGTGCGAGCAGAGCGCCGTGGCATCCGCTCGTGGTGGGCGACTCGATCGGCGCACACGCCGCTGATCGCGCGGGGCCCGGCGAACGAGCCCTGCCCGACCTGCCCGTGAGTCGCGACGTCACGTCGTGGCGCCGGGTCACGTCGTGGCGCCGGCGCCCTCCGCGACCCAGGCGATCGCCTCGTCCTTCCGGCCCAACGGGAACACCCTGAACTCGCCGGGAACGAGGCCGCCGAAGGCCACCGCGAGACCGGTCAGCACGTCGCGATCGGTGACGAACGCCGCCCGATCCCACACCCCGAGCGGACGTCCGAGGAGCTTCGCGTCCTCGAGCATCGCTCCCAGCGAGTAGTGGTCGAACTCGTCGTCGATGACGATCACGAAGTCGAGCGTGCCGCGCTCCTCGAGGGCGGCGTCGATCGCGGGATCGAGCACCTCACGGTAGTCGGCGGCGCTCACCGTGCCGACGGCGCGGAACCCGATGACTCCGGGCGGCAGGTCCTGCAGCGGTTCGATCATGATCTCCCCCTCGGCCGCCAGTCTGCCAGCGGTCGGCGCCGGATGTCACGAGCGAGCTCAGGCGCGTGCGCTCGCCGGCACGCGGAGCCCGTCGAGCGCGACGGCGATGACGTCGTCGGCCAGCCGCGCGGCATCCTCGCGACCGCCCGGCCGGTACCACTCGACGATCGAGTTGATCATGCCGAACAGGAGCCGCTCGACGACCCGCACGTCGATGTCGCTCCGCAGCGTTCCCTCGGCCTGCGCCGCCGACACCAGCTCGGTCACGCGCTTGTCGAACGCACGGCGCCGGGCGAGCGCGCGGCGCTCGACCTCGGTGTTGCCGCGCACCCGCAGCAGCAGCGTCACCGACGGCAGTTCGGCCACGAGCACGTGCACCGCACCGCGCAGCACGTGGTCGAGCCGGTCGGCCGCGTTGCCGCCGGATGCCTCGGCGTCGTCGATCACGCGCTCGAGCGACCCCAGCGCCTGGTCGAGGGCGCGCTCGAGGATCTCGTCCTTCGAGGCGAAGTGGTGGTAGATCGCGGATTTCGACAGGCCGAGCCGCTCGGCGAGGACGCCCATCGAGGTCGCGTCGTAGCCGAACTCGTTGAACGCGGCGACGGCGACCTCGAGGATGCCGCGCTGGTCGTACCCCGGGCGGCCGCGCCGCTGCGATCCGTTCGAGTTCTCCGACATTCCCCTCAGTCTCGCATCAGCGCGGCTCGCGCAGGTCGTAGACGCGCTTGTACTTGCCCTCGCTGCGCGGCAGCGCACCGGGCTCCTCGAGCTGGACGCGCACCGAGGAGCCGATGAACTCCTTGATCTTGCCGGCGAGCACGACCGTCGCCGCCTGGCACGCGTCGACCGGCAGGTCGGGGTGCCGCTCGATGCGCACGGTCATGTCGTCCATGTGCCCGGTACGCGTGAGCTCGAGGATGAAGTGCGGCGTGAGGTGCTCGATCTCGAGCACGAGCTCCTCGATCTGGGTGGGGAAGAGGTTCACGCCGCGCAGGATGATCATGTCGTCGTTGCGTCCGGTGATCTTCTCGATGCGGCGCATGCCGGGCCGGGCCGTGCCGGGCAGGAGGCGCGTGAGGTCGCGCGTGCGGTAGCGAATGACCGGGAACGCCTCCTTGGTCAGCGACGTGAACACGAGCTCGCCCATCTCGCCGTCGGGCAGCGGCTCGCCGCGCTCGCCGTCGATGATCTCGGGCAGGAAGTGGTCCTCCCAGACGTGCGGGCCGTCCTTCACCTCGATGCACTCGTTGGCGACTCCGGGGCCCATCACCTCGCTGAGGCCGAAGATGTCGACCGCGTCGAGGCCCATGCGCTCCTCGATGCGGCGGCGCATCTCGTTGGTCCACGGCTCGGCGCCGAGGATCGCGACCTTGAGCGACGTCGAGCGCGGGTCGATGCCGGCCTCCTCCATCGCGTCGGCGATCGTGAGCAGGTAGCTCGGCGTGCACATGATCGCGTCGGGCTCGAAGTCGCGGATGAGCTGCACCTGGCGCGCGGTCTGCCCGCCCGACATCGGGATGACGGTCGCGCCGAGCTTCTCGATGCCGGCGTGCGCGCCCAGCCCGCCCGTGAAGAGGCCGTACCCGTACGCGTTGTGGACCTTCATGCCCGGACGCACGCCCGACGCGCGGAGGGAGCGGGCGATCAGCGAGGCCCAGCGGTCGAGGTCGTCGCGGGTGTAGCCGACCACGGTGGGCCGACCGGTCGTGCCCGACGACGCGTGGATGCGGGCGACCCGCTCCATCGGCACGGCGAACATGCCGAACGGGTACGTCTCGCGGAGGTCGGCCTTGGTCGTGAAGGGCAGCTTCGCGACATCGGCGAGGGTCCGGATGTCGTCGGGGTGCACGCCGTGCTCGTCGAACTTCGTGCGGTACAGGGGTACGTTCTCGTACGCGTGGCGCACGGTCCACTGCAGGCGTTCGAGCTGGAGCGCCTCGATCTCGGCGCGCGACATGCGCTCCTCGGCGTCGAGCTCGTCGGGCGAGGCGGGCACGAGGCCCGAGACGGTGGGGCGGACGGCGGGCTCGGCGGTGGGCGAGCCGGCGGTGCTGCTGGGAATGGTCGTCGTCGACACGGTGGCTCCCGGGAGGTCAGAACGTGCGGTTGGTGGAGATCGAGCGGCCGCGGAACTCGGCGACGGCGTCGCCCTGCTCGTCGACGACCGTCACGTCGTAGAGGCCCGTGCGGCCGCTGCGGGCGCGGCGCACGGCCGTCGCGGTGAGCGTCTGCCCCGCGACCGTGGACTTCAGGAAGGTGATGTCGGCGCCCGCGGCGACGGTGACCCGGTGGTCCTCGTTGCAGGCGATCGCGAAGGCCGTGTCGGCCAGCGTGAAGACGAGCCCGCCGTGGGTGATGGCGAACCCGTTGGTCATGTCGTCCCGCACGCGCATCGACACCACGGCGTGGCCGGGCTCGTCGAGTTCGACGACCATGCCGAGCATCGCCGAGGCGAGGTCGCGCTGCATCATCGAGCGGTTCAGGCGGTCGGATGCCGCAGCATCGGTCGTCTCGCCGGCCGGCTGGGCCGCGTCGTGGCGTTCGGTCGCGACATCCGTCATGCGCTGCTCCTCATCGAGTGCGGGGACCGCCGACGGTCATGTTGCCGCGGCGCTTGACACGAGCCTATACTAACTGAACGATCGGTTGGTAATACGGATGCCGCCACATCCGTCCAACCCGGTCCCGAGAGCATTGGAGTCGACGATGACCGCACCCGCCGACCTGACGGTCGTGGAGGACGAGGCCGCCCGGGCCCGCTTCGACGACCTCATCGCCCAGGACTCGCGCATCGAGCCGCGCGACTGGATGCCCGACGCGTACCGCAAGACGCTGATCCGGCAGATCAGCCAGCACGCGCACTCCGAGATCATCGGCATGCAGCCCGAGTCCAACTGGATCTCGCGGGCGCCGAGCCTCAAGCGCAAGGCCATCCTCATGGCGAAGGTGCAGGACGAAGCCGGCCACGGCCTCTACCTCTACTCGGCCGCGCAGACCCTCGGCATCGGGCGCGAGGAGATGACGCAGCAGCTCATCGAGGGCAGGGCCAAGTACTCCTCGATCTTCAACTACACGACCCCGACCTGGGCCGACATGGGCGCGATCGGATGGCTCGTCGACGGCGCCGCGATCTGCAACCAGGTGCCGCTGTGCCGGGCCTCCTACGGCCCGTACGGGCGCGCGATGGTGCGCATTTGCAAGGAGGAGTCGTTCCACCAGCGGCAGGGCTTCGAGATCCTGCTCGAGCTCATGCAGGGCACCGAGGCGCAGCGGAAGATGGCGCAGGACGCAGTGAACCGCTGGTACTGGCCGAGCCTCATGATGTTCGGCCCGCCCGACGACCAGTCGCCGAACTCGGCGCAGTCGATGGCGTGGAACATCAAGCGCTTCTCGAACGACGAGCTGCGCCAGCGCTTCGTCGGCATGCTCGTGCCGCAGGCCGAGGTCATGGGCGTCACCCTGCCCGACCCGAACCTGAAGTGGAACGAGGCCGAGCAGCGCTACGACATGAGCGAGATCGACTGGACCGAGTTCCACGAGGTGCTCGCGGGCCGCGGCCCCGCCAACGCCGAGCGGCTGCGTCGCCGCCGCGAGGCCCACGAGGAGGGCGCCTGGGTGCGCGAGGCCGCTGCGGAGTACGCCCGCAAGCAGGCCCTGAAGCAGAAGGCGGTGGCGTGATGTCGACCCCGGGTGAGACGGGAACCGAGGCCTGGCCCCTCTGGGAGGTCTTCGTGCGGGCCAACCGCGGCCTGAGCCACGTGCACGTCGGCTCGCTGCACGCGCCCGACGCCGACATGGCCGTGCGCAACGCACGGGACCTCTACACGCGCCGCAACGAGGGCGTTTCGATCTGGGTCGTGCCCGCCGACGCGGTGACCACGAGCGACCCCGACGCCAAGGGCGCGTTCTTCGAGAGCCCCGCGGGCAAGAACTACCGGCACGCCGTCTACTACACGAAGTCCGAAGGGGTGAAGCACCTGTGAGCGCCGAGGACCTCGACCACCACGGCGACGTCACCGTCGACGGCGTCGCGCTCGCCGAGGAGCTCGCGGGCGCCGAGGCGACGGCCGGCCACGTGGCATCCGCCGACGTCGCGGAGTACGCGCTGCGACTCGGCGACGACGCACTCGTGCTGAGCCAGCGCCTCGGCGACTGGATCAGCCGGGCACCCGAGCTGGAGGAGGACGTCGCGCTCGCGAACATCGCGCTCGACCTGCTCGGCCACGCGCGGTCGCTGCTGCACTACGCCGGCACGCGCGACGGTCGCAGCGAGGACGACCTCGCGTACTTCCGCGACGAGCCCGACTTCCGCAACGCCTGGATCTTCGAGCAGCCCAACGGCGACTTCGCGCACACGATCGCTCGACAGCTGTTCGTCGCGACGTACCTGCTCGAGCTCTACCGCGCGCTCGAAGGGTCGACGGATGCCACGCTCGCGGCGATCGCGGCGAAGGCGTCGAAGGAGGTCGACTACCACCGCGACCACGCGATCCAGTGGACCCTCCGGCTCGCCGGCGGCACCGACGAGTCGCGCCGACGCATGGTCCGTGCGGTCGAGCAGACCTGGCCCTACGTCGACGAGCTGTTCCGCGACGACGAGCTCGCGGCTCGGCTGGCCGAGCAGGGCGTCGCGCCGCTGCCGTCATCGCTGCGGCCGGCATTCGACGAGGTGATCGACGCGGTCTTCGCCGAGGCCGGTCTCGCCCGGCCCGAGGGCCGGCTCGCGTTCGTCGTCGGCGGGCGCGGCCGCGAGGGGCAGCACACCGAGCACCTCGGCCCGATGCTCGCCGAGATGCAGGTGCTCGCCCGTGCGCACCCGGGGGCGTCGTGGTGACCGCCGAGGACCTCGCCCGCCCCGTGCCGGCCGACCCGGCCGCGCGCGCGGCCTGGGATGTCGCGGCGACCGTGACCGACCCCGAGGTGCCCGTGCTCACGATCGAAGACCTGGGGGTGCTGCGTTCGGTCGCCGTCGACGACGAGGGCGCGGTGCACGTCGAGCTCACGCCGACCTACAGCGGCTGCCCCGCGATGGACGCCATGCGCGACGACGTCGTGCTCGCGCTCACGCATGCCGGGTACGACCGCGTCGATGTGCGCATGGTGCTCGCGCCCGCGTGGACCACCGACTGGATGAGCGAGACCGGCAAGGACAAGCTCCGCACGTACGGCATCCAGGCGCCGAGCGGGCACGCGCCCGTCCGCGACGGCGGCCCGATTCGCCTGAAGATGGCGGTCAAGTGCCCGCGCTGCGACTCCCTGAACACCCGCGAACTCGCCCGCTTCGGCTCGACGTCGTGCAAGGCGCTCTACGAGTGCCTCGACTGCCTCGAGCCCTTCGACTACTTCAAGGTGCTCTGATGGCCGCCATCAACCTGGGCTCCACCGGAGCCCCGACCGCCGGTGCCGGCACGCTCGGCACGGATGCCGCGATCGCCGACGCGTTCCTGCAGAGCGCGGTCGGCGGCGAGCACGTGCCGCAGCGCCGTCGCGCACGGTTCCACACGCTCGAGGTCGACGAGGTCCGCCCGCTGACGGATGACTCGGTCGAGGTCACCTTCGCGGTGCCCGACGAGCTCGCCGACGACTACACGTACCTGCCCGGCCAGTACGTCGCGCTCCGCCGCGAGTTCGACGGGCACGAGCTGCGCCGCTCGTACTCGATCTGCCGCCCGCCGGTGCGCGGCAGCGTCTCGGTCGCGATCAAGCGCGACCTCGGCGGGCGCTTCTCGACGTGGGCGAACACCGAGCTCGCCGCGGGCGACCGCATCGACGTGATGAGCCCGCAGGGCACGTTCACGTCGGGGCTCGACTCGCTCGACGGCAAGCACGTGGTCGGCATCGCCGCGGGCTCGGGCATCACGCCGCTCATGGCGCTCGCGCACACCGTGCTCGCACGCTCCGACGACGCGCGCTTCACGCTCGTCTACACGAACCGGTCGACGCGCGACGTGATGTTCCTCGAGGAGCTCGCCGAGCTGAAGGATCGCTACCCCGCGCGGCTCGCGCTGCACCACGTGCTCTCGCGCGAGCAGCGCACGGCGCCGCTGCTGTCGGGCCGCATCGACGCCGAGAAGCTCGACCGCATGCTCGACGCGCTCATCCCGCCGGCCACGGTCGACGAGTGGTTCCTGTGCGGGCCGTTCGAGCTCGTGCAGCTCGCGCGCGACACGCTCGAGGCGCGAGGCGTGCCATCCGGTCGCGTTCGCTACGAGCTGTTCACGACCGACGCCGACCGGGCCACCGAGCCCCGCCACGGGCGGCCCGTCGTGGTGGAGCGCGGCGAGAAGACCGTCGAGATCGAGTTCACGCTCGACGGCCTCTCATCGAGCGTCGAGAGCCCGGTGAGCGCCAACGAGTCGATCCTCAACGCCGCCCTCCGCGTGCGCGGCGACGTGCCGTTCGCGTGCGCGGGCGGCGTCTGCGGCACGTGCCGCGCCCGGGTCGTCGACGGCAGCGTGAACATGACCGAGAACTACGCGCTCGAACCCGACGAGCTCGAGCGGGGGTACGTGCTCACCTGCCAGTCGCACGCGACATCCGACCGCGTCGTGGTGGACTACGACGTGTGACCCGACCGGTCGCGCCCGCGAGTGTTCCCGTTCGTCGCGAGCGCGCCGGTCGCAGCGGTGCGGCCCGCGACGAACGGGAACACCGGGCAGGACGTGATCGAAGGAGACCGAATGATCGAGCTCGAGATTTCCGACGGCGTGGCCGAGGTGGTGCTGAACGCGCCCGCGAAGCTCAACGCGCTGGGGGAGTCCGCACTCGCCGAGCTCGGCGAGGCGTACGAGCAGGCCGAGTTCGCGGGCGTCCGCGCGCTCCTGCTCCGCGGTGAGGGCCGCGCGTTCTGCGCGGGGCGCGACATCGCCGGCGTCGACCCGCGCGACGACGACGTGCAGGGCTACCTGGGCGGGCTCGTGGAGCCGTTGCTGAAGCGGATGTCGCGGTTCCCCGCGCCGACATTCGCCGTCGCCCACGGCGCGTGCCTGGGCGTCGGCCTCGGCCTGCTGATCGCGAGCGACATCGTCTACGTGGCCGACACCGCGAAGATCGGCTCGCCGTTCAAGAACCTCGGCGCCACGCTCGACTCGGGCGGTCACGCGCTGTTCTACGAACGGCTCGGCGCGCATCGCACCATGGACCTCATCGTCACGGGGCGGCTGATGTCGGGCGCCGAGGCGGTCGACGCCGGCCTCTTCTCGCAGGTGTTCCCGGCCGACGAGGTGACGGATGCCGCCCGCGAGGCGGCCCGCGCCGCGGCATCCGGCCCCACCCAGGCTTTCGTGGCCTCGAAGCGGCTCATCGCCGACCTGCGCGACCGCCGCCACGGACTGTGGGCCTCGATGTCCGACGAGAACCGCGCGCAGGCCGCGCTCTGCGATACCGAGGACTACCGCGAGGGCTTCGCGGCGTTCCAGGAGAAGCGCACGCCCCAGTTCACAGGCCGCGGTTGAGGTCGGCGCGGTCGGGACCGTACGAGACCTCGTCGGTGAGCGCCTCGGGCTCGGGCAGCGGTGCCGCGATCGCCGCAGCACGCGCGTCGTCGAGCAGAACGCGCTTCGCGCGTTCGTAGAGCTCCATCGCCTGCTCGGCCGTGTCGCCGACGGCGGTCATGCCGACGCGGCCGTGCTCGGTGATCGAGCTGATCATGTGGAACACGATGCCCGCCTGCCGTGCGTGGTCGTAGTGCAGGCCGTGCGCGGCGACCGCGTCGAAGAGGTCGCCGATCGAGAGCGCCCGGAGTTCGGGCGACTCGAGGTGATCGGTCGCCACCAGGTGCTTCTCCGTCCCGTCGGGGGTGAGGAACCGGCCCGCGCTCGCGTCGTAGCGTCCGTCGGTCAGGAACTGCAGGGTCAGGAACGGATGCGTCGTGCCGCCCTTGCGCAGGTTGAGCTCGATCGCGTATGCCGACCAGTCGCCCGCGGCATCCCGCACCACGACGAAGTCGACCGCGAACCGGCCGAGCACGCCTTCCGCGGCGAGCCGTTCGCCGATCGCGAGCGCCGGCCCGCTGATCAGGTTCGCGTACGCGGGATCGGCAGGGAACACGCAGCCCAGGTAGCTCTGCCCGCTCGCGCCGCCGAGCAGCTGGTCGTGGGTGGAGAGCAGCTGGACCGTACCGTCCGGGAGCACCCGCAACTGCACGCTCGGGCTGAGCAGCTCCTCGCCGACGATACGCTCCTCGACGATGCCGCCGCCCGACGCGAGCCGGTCCGCATACGCGTCGAACGAGGCCTGCGGGTCCTCGAGCCGCATGGCGCGCACGCGCTCCGCGATCGCCGCCTGGCGGTCGGCGTCCGCGAGGTCGGCCACGCCGGACAGGTCGACGAGCGCGTTGCCCGAGCCCGACACGCCCTCGTTGAGCTTGACGATCGCGTGGCGCATCGAAGGACGGTCGCGCAGCAGCCCCTCGATCGCGGCGACGACCTCATCGATGCCGCGCAGGTCCTCCGCGCCGACCGGGTGCGGGACGCCGACCTCGCGGAACAGCCGGCGGCAGCCCGACTTGCTGCCGAGGCGGGCGAGGCGGGGATCGGAGCCGTACATCGGGATCCCCAAGGTGAGCGCCAGGTCGCGCTCGAACGTCGTGGTGCTGTACGGGATGAGGTGACTGCGTGCGCGGTTCGGGATCAGCGCCGCGATCTGCGCGAGCAGGCGCGGTCGCGCCAGGAGCTTCTCGCTGAGCGACCGGGCCGACGCGTCGCCGACCGAGACGAGGAACAGGCGCCGTCGCGCGTGGCTCGGGATGACGCCCGGGAGCAGCGCGAGGTAGTACTCCACGATCCGCGGGTCGATCGGCGTCGAGGTGACGTAGATCATGCGCATGCGCGGCTGGCGGAGCAGGAGCAGGAGGAACAGGAAGCGCTCCTCGTACGCCTGGCCGAGGCTCCCGCTGCCCGGTACGGTGCGGGTCGCGCCGACCGACGGCACCACGACGACCGACTCGTCGTCGAGGTCGTGTCCCATGGCATCCCAGACCGGCGCCATCCGCTGCTGCAGCTCGGCGAATCGGCGGTTGCGGGCATCCTCGTCGAGGTCGGCGAGCCACTGCACATCCGTCACGTCCCCACCCTCCGTTCCTCGTCTCGCGGCCCGGGCTCCGCGATGCCCGTCACCGCGAAGGTGCGGACGGCGCGGCTGAAGCCCTTCAGCTCGAGCTCACCGACCGGCTCGCCCGTCGCCAGTCCCTCGGCGGCCGTGAACACGCGCTGCGCGACCAGGATCTGCCCGGCATCGGCCGCGGAGCACAGTCGGGCCGCGAGGTTGGTCACGCTTCCGATCGCGGCGTAGTCGAAGCGGCCCTCGAACCCGATCCGGCCGAGCGTCGCGTAGCCCTGCGCGATGCCGATGCCGAAGCCCAGGTCGTTGCCGCGGCGGCTCCATCCCTCGGCGAGCTCGGCGACGCGATCTCGCATGGCGACGGCCATCGTCACCGCGCGCCCGGCGGGATCGTCGCAGGGCAGCGGGTCGTTGAAGAACACCATCAGCCCGTCGCCCGTGAAGCGCTCGAGCGTGCCGCGGAACCGGTCGATCAGCTCGCCCAGTGCCGCGTGGTACTCGGCGAGCACGCTCATGACCTCCTCCGGCTCGCTCGCCTCGGCGAACGGGGTGAACCCGCGGAGGTCGCAGAAGACCACCACGATCTCGCGCCGGTGACTGCGGAGGAACCCCTCGTCGCCCGACTCGATGACGAGGTCGACGACCTGCGGAGGCAGGAAGCGGCGCAGCCGGTTCACGCGCTGCAGCTCGTCGACCTGCGCATCCACGCGCGCCTCGAGCTCGGTGTTCCACGCCGCGAGCTCGGCCGCCTGCCGTTCGACGGTGTCCTGGTAGCGCTTGATGCGGGCGAGGTTGGCGACGCGCGCGAGCAGCTCGCCCTGGTCGAACGGCTTGTTCACGAAGTCGTCGGCGCCGGCCTCGATCGCGCGGAGCTTCTGCTGGTCGCCGCTCGCGGTGATCATCACCACCGGCAGGAATTCCAGCCCCGGGGTCCGCCGGATCCGCCGGCACACCTCGTAGCCGTCGATCCCCGGCATCAGGATGTCGAGGAGCACGAGGTCGGCCCCCGATCCGGGCAGCATCTCGAGGGCCTCCTCGCCGGATGCCGCGGTCAGCACCCGGTAGCCTCGCGGGCTCAGCACGGCGTCGAGCAGGCGCAGGTTCTGGGGCAGGTCGTCCACCGCCAGGATGGTGACCGCGTCATCCGGCATCGTGGTGTCCGTCGGTCAGGAAGTCGCCGACCTGCGAGGGGAGCTCCCGGACGCTGATCGGCTTGCTGAGGTAGCCGTCGAAGCCCGCGCGCGCGGTTCGCTCCCGATCCTCGCGCATCGCGAACGCCGTGAGGGCGACGACCGGGACCCCGCCGACGCGCGGGTCGGCGCGGATGAGCCGCAACGCCTCGTACCCGTCGATACCCGGCAGCTGCAGGTCCATGAGCACCAGGTCGGGCGCGCAATCCACGGCGAGAGTGACGCCGTCCTCGCCGGTCTGCGCCTCGACGACCTCGTAGCCGGAGGCGGTCAGCACGTCGCGGACGAGCTTCAGGTTCAGCGGATTGTCCTCGACGACGAGGATGCGATGCCCGGACATCAGGTCGCCCCCCGCGACCGGACGGGCGGCGCGCCGTCGCCCGCCGGCGCCGGTGTCGACATGGGCGCGGCGGGCACGACGCCGGTGCGGCGCAGCGCCCCGACGAGCTCCTCCCGGCCGACGGGCTTGATGAGGTAGTCGGTCGCGCCGAGCGCCAGGCCTCGCGTCCGCTCGTCGAGGATCGAGACGATGACCACCGGCACGGCCCGGGTGGACTCGTCTTCGCGCAGCCGGCCGAGCACCTCCCATCCGTCGACGCCCGGAAGCCGGATGTCGAGGATGACGGCCGCCGGGCCCAGGGCGCGGATCAGCTCGAGTCCCTCGTTCCCGTCCCTCGCGAGGACCACCCGCACACCCAGCCCGTCGAGGTAGGCGGCCATCAGGTCGAGCGAGGCCCGGTCGTCGTCGACGACGACCACGATGGGCAGGTGCCCGGCGTCGCCGGCCGCGGCGGGGAGCTCCTCGACGGGACGGCGCATGGGCACCGTGAACCCGAAGGTGCTGCCCTCGCCGAGCTCCGATTCGAGCCACATCCGCCCGCCGAGCAGCGACACGATCCGCCGGCAGAGGGTCAGGCCGAGGCCGGTGCCCTCCTCGCGTTGCGGGCCGCGCCGGCCCTGCTGGAACGACTCGAAGATGCGCTCGCGATCCTCCGGCGCGATCCCGGCGCCGTCGTCGGCGACCGTGACCTCGAGGTCGTCGTCGACGCGCCGGGCCGCGACCGCGACATGGCCCCCGTCGGGCGTGAACTTCACGGCGTTGCTGAGCAGGTTGACGAGCACCTGCTTGAGCCGGAGCTCGTCGGACTCGATCTCGTCGACGCCCTCGTCGACCTCGAGGGTCACGGCGATGCGGTGCAGGCCCGCGCGCTCGCGCACCATCGAGATGCCGTACTCCAGGGCGGCGCGCACGGGGAACGTCGACGTGGCGAGCTCCATCCGGCCCGCTTCGACCTTCGAGAGGTCGAGGATGTCGTTGAGCAGCTGCAGCAGGTGCCGGCCCGAGCTCAGGATGTCGCGGAGGTACTCGTCCTGGCGGTCGTTCAGCTCGCCGAACATGCGTTCCAGCAGCACCTCCGAGAACCCGATGACGGCGTTCAGCGGCGTCCGCAGCTCGTGCGACATGCTCGCGAGGAATTCGGACTTGTGCTGGCTGACGACCTGGAGCTCGGCGGTCTTGGTCTCGAGCTCGCGGAACAGCTGCGCGTTCCACACCGCGAGCGCCGACTGGCTCGCGAAGGTCTCGAGGAACTCGATCGTCTCTGCCGAGAACGAACCGGGACGCTTGCGCCGCACCACCAGGGCGCCGATGATGCGCTCGCCCCGCAGCACGGGCACCGCGAGCACGGAGCGCCATCCGTCGTCGTGGAGCAGCCGGAGGTGGGGATCGAGCTCGACGGTGTCGAGGTCGGCGACGGCGATGGGATGCCCTTCGCGGGCGGCCCGCCCCACGAGCGTGGATTCCAGCTCGACCCGGATCCCGCGCAGCTTGCGGAGCAGCTCGGCGCTGCTGGCGTAGGCGCTGCGCACCGAGAAGCACCGCTCGTCCTCGACGTACTCCATGATCGAGCCGCCGTCGCAGCCGGAGAAGCGCACGGCGTTCATGATGATGTTCGAGAGCACCTCGTCGAGCACGAGGCTCGAGCTGACGACTCCGCCGACCTCGCTCAGGGCCTCGAGCTGTTCCACCCGCCGCGCGAGCTCGACGCCGCGTTCCTCGAGCTCGCGGACGAGGTGGACGTTGCGCACCACCACGGCCGCCTGCGCGGCGAACGCCTCGAGCAGGGCGATGGCCCGCTCGTCGAAGGGGTCGACCTCGGTGCGGACGAGGGACAGCGCGCCGACGACCTCGTCGTCGAGGAGCATGGGTGCCGCCATCACCGTGCGGAACTTCTCGATCCGCTGCACGTCCTGGCGCCCGTACTCCGGATCGCTCAGCACGTCGGGGATCTGGCTGATCTCGCGGTCGAGCGTCACGCGCCCGAGCAGCGTCGCCCGGTCGATCGTGAACGGCTGCTCGCCGATGCGGCGGACGAACTCGCCGGACAGCCCGACCGAGGAGGCGAGCACGAAGTGGTCGCCCTCGATGAGGTATGCCGCCGCGGCCTCGCACCGGCACAGCCTGCGCGCGCTCTCGACCACGCTGTCGAGCACCGCATCGGGATCGGACGACGATCGCCCGAGCGCGGTGAGCACCTCGTTCATGGCCGCGAACTGCTCGGTGGCATCGGTGTAGTCGCGCTGGAGGCGCTCGAACGCCTCCTGGTCCACGCGATGGCCACGCTCGCCGGCCATGGTCTCTCCCCTCGAGACCGATCGCCCGAACGGCGACTTCGGGGTCATTGTCCACCCGCGCCGTTCGGGGGCGCAATGCCGTCAGCCCTCGCGCGCATCCCCGCGGGTGTCGGCCTGCTCCTGCTCGTCCTCCTCCGCCTGCTCGTGCTCGGCGATGTCGTGCCCGAGGTCGTCCTCGATGAGCAGGTCGCGGCGCACGTGCTCGGACCGGTAGGCCGCGCGGCCCAGCATGTGGGCGGTCATCGGCTGCGTGAGCAGCTGGAAGGTCATGACCAGCACCACGGTCGAGAGCACGCCCCACGTCGGCACGCGCAGCGCGATGGCGAGCAGGACGACCGCGAGCCCGAGCACCTGCGGCTTGGTCGCCGCGTGCAGGCGCGTCGGCACGTCGGGGAAGCGCAGCACGCCGATCCCGGCCGCCATCGACAGGAAGCCGCTCAGCAGGATGAGCGCGCCGACGCCGAGCTCCGCGGCGGTCACGAGGCGTCCTCCTTCGCGATGAACCGTGCGATCGCGATCGAGCCGACGATCGCGAACAGCGCGAGCACGAGCATGACGACGAGCGTGTCGGTGTGCCGATTGATCGCCATCTCGGCCCCGAGTCCGCAGATCGCGATGGCGAGCAGCACGTCGGTCGCGAGCGCGCGGTCGAGGATCGACGGTCCGATGATCAGTCGGACCAGTGCGGCGATCGCGCCGATGCCGAACATGATGCCGGCCGCGATGCCCATGATGATGATGAGCGGGCTCATGCGTCGTCCTTCCGATGGCCGCGGTCGGCGGGGTCGGGGCGGCGATCGACCCGGGCGTCGACGTCGGGGCCGTCGGGCGCGCCGGCTCCGGCGGGGCGTTCGTCGAGCGGATGGCGCGGCGCCGCGTGCTCGGGGGCGATCTCGCGCGCCAGGTGGGCGGGCACCTCCGCGGGCTCGGGCGCCACCGGACGCTCGCCCGTCGCGCGCCGGTGGCGGCGCGCCTCGCGGACCGCGGCGGCCTGCTCGCGCGTGCCGATCGCCAGGACGATGCGCTCCTCGGTGCCGAGCACCTGCCGGCGGACACCGTCGAGGTCCTCGGGGGTGCGCGTGCCAAGCGCGTGGAGGTAGAGCAGTCCGCGTTCGCGGTCGATGTCGATGACGACCGTGCCGGGGACCACCGAGATCGCCTCGGCGGTGAGGGTCGTCACGAGGTCGGAGCGGGTGAGCAGCTGCACGGCGATGATCGCGTTCGTCGGCGCCCAGCCGGGCCAGACCGCCCGGAACGCGACCTGGATCGACGCCCGGATGACGTCGAACATCATCCGCAGGCCGAGCAGCAGGCCCCGCCATGGGTCGAAGCGGCCGCTCAGCAGCACGGGCGGAAGGTAGAGCGCGCGCGTGACCGCGATCGCCAGCACGACGCCCGTCGTGATCGTCAGCACGTCGACGTGGTCCCACAGGAAGACCCACAGCACGACGAGGCCGACGAGCAGGGGGGCCTGGCGCCAGACGGCCTGCCACCGGGTGAGCTCGCTCACGGCGCCACCCCCTCGGGGAAGACCAGCGACACGTAGGTGCCGGGATCGCGGAGGTTCTCGGCGGCCCGTCCCGACAGGTCGAACAGCGGGCCGGCGAACACCGTCAGCGCCACGGTCAGGGCCACCATGGCCCCGGTGGCGGCGAGCATCATGACGGGCGTGGTCCGCGTCTCGACGAGGGTCGCACCCGATGGCGCCTCCTGCACCGAGTCGATCAGGCGCGACCGGTAGCCCTCGAGCTCGCCGCGCGGCCGCCAGAACGCGAGGTTCCAGAAGCGCGTCAGCGCGTACAGCGTGATGAGCGACGTGGCGGCGCCGACCGCGATGAGGACCCAGATCAGCCAGCCCGGGCCGGTCGCGGACGTGCCGAGCGTCTCGGTCGCGGTCGTCCCGTTCGCGGCATCCGCACCGGCGATGAACAGGCCCACCTTGCCGAGGAAGCCGGAGAACGGCGGGATGCCGCCGAGGTTCATGGCCGGCACGAAGAACAGGACGGCGAGCAGGGCGGACGCGCCGCGCAGGCCGCCGAGCCGCGTGATCGACGTCGAGCCGCCGAAGCGCTCGATGAGGCCCGTCGTGAGGAACAAGGTGGTCTGGACGCTGATGTGGTGGATGACGTAGTAGATGGTCGCCGCGAGCCCCGCCACGCTCGCGAGGCCGATGCCGAAGATCATGTAGCCGATGTGGCTGACGAGGGTGAACGAGAGCAGTCGCTTGATGTCGGCCTGCGTCAGCGCGCCGAGGATGCCGACCGCCATCGTGAGCCCGCCGACCACGAGGAACAGGGTCGTGAGGTCGCTCTCGGGGAACAGCACGGTCTCGGTGCGGATGATCGCGTAGACGCCGACCTTCGTGAGCAGGCCCGCGAACACCGCCGTGACCGGCGCGGGCGCGGTCGGGTACGAGTCGGGCAGCCAGAAGGAGAGCGGGAAGACCGCGGCCTTGATGCCGAACGCGATGAGCAGCAGCAGGTGCAGGATCAGCTGGACGTCCTGCGGCAGCTCGGCGAGGCGAACCGAGAGCTGCGCGATGTTCGCGGTGCCGGTCGCGCCGTACACGAGCGCGATCGCGCTGAGGAAGAACAGCGACGAGACGAGGCTCACGATGATGTAGGTCACGCCCGCGCGGATCCGCTCGCCCGTGCCGCCCAGCGTCAGCAGCACGTAGCTCGCCGACAGCAGGATCTCGAACCCGACGTAGAGGTTGAACAGGTCGCCCGCGATGAACGCGTTGAAGACCCCGGCCGACAGGATCAGGTACGCCGGGTGGAAGATCGACACCGGCGTCTCGCGGTGCTGGTCGGCGATGCCCTGGCCGACGGCGTACACGAGCACGCCGAGCAGCATGAGCGCCGAGATGATGATCATGATGGCCGAGAGGCGGTCGACGACGAGCACGATGCCGAAGGGCGGCGGCCAGGCGCCGACGGCCACCACCACGCCGGCGTCGTCGCCGTCGACCTCGGCGAGCAGCACGGCGGCGATGGCGACGACGGCCGCGAGCACGATGGTCGACACCGCCATCTGCGCCCGGAGCCGTCGGCCGAGGATCAGCGCCGTGGCCGCACCGAGCATCGGCAGCAGCACCATCAGGGGCACGAGGGCCTGGTTCACCGGCGACCACCGGCCTCGTCGCTCGCGTCGAGCACCTCCTGGATGGCGCGCTCGTCGGCGGCGGAACTGCGGATGAGGTCGGCGGCCTCCTCGGCGTCCTCGATGATCTCGTCCTCGTCGCCGATGAGGTCGCCCGCCTCGCCGAGCTGCGCGAGCCACCAGCTGCGGTAGATGAGGGCGAGCAGGAACGCCGTGAGGCCGAGGTTGATCACGATCGCGGTGAGGATGAACGCCTGCGGGAGCGGATCGGAGAGCTCGTCGGCGTCGACGCCGTCGGAGAGGATCGGCGCGACGCCGGGCTCGCCGCCCATCGTGAACATGAACAGGTTCACGCCGTTGCCGACGAGCAGGAACCCGATGAGCACGCGCGTGAGGCTGCGCTCGAGCATGACGGCGACGCCGGCGCCGAACAGCACGGCGGCGACGATGACGAGCGTCAGCGAGGCGGTCATGCGCGCACCTCCGCCGGGTCCTCGGCGACGGTCTCGGGGCCGGCCTCGTCGATCTGGCGGTCGATCTCGGCGCCGAGCGTCCGGAGGATGTCGAGCACCAGCCCGACCACGACGAGGTACACGCCGATGTCGAACAGCGTCGACGTGCCGATCGAGATCGTGCCGAGCACGGGCACCTCGGTCTCGAACCAGCTCGACTCGAACACCGTCAGGCCGAAGACGAGCGAGGATGCCGCGGTGCCGGCGGCGAGGAGCAGACCCGTGCCGAGCAGCTTGCCCGCGTCGACGGGGGCCGCTTCGCCGAGCTCGTAGCGCCCGCCCGCGAGGTAGCGGGCCACGAGCGCGAGGCCGGCGACGAGGCCGCCGGCGAACCCGCCGCCGGGCGCGTTGTGCCCCACGAAGAGGAGGAACACCGAGACCACGATCGCGGGGTGGAACAGCAGCCGCACGAGCACCTCGACGAGGATCGAGCGGTTCCGCGGCGAGATCGTGCGACCGGCGAGCAGCCAGGTCTGCCGCGTGGAGGCGGCTTCGGAGGCGGCATCCGTCTCATGCTCGACGTCGGCGAGCGGTCGTCGCGCCGAGCGCATGCTCGCCGCCTGCTCGGGGAGCGGGAGGAGTCGCTCGCGTCGCCCGGCGCCTTCGAGCCGCGGCGCACCGCCCATGCGGCCCGACACGAAGATGAGGCTCGCGACGCCCGTCGCCACCGCGACGAGCACCGAGATCTCGCCGAGCGTGTCCCAAGCCCGGAGGTCGACGAGCAGCGCATTGACGATGTTCTTCGCGTGGGCCTCGACGGCCAGCGGGGTGAGGCCCTCGGCGATGCTCGGGGCGGTCCTGGCTCCGAGGGCGACGACGCCGACGACCGCCATCACCGCTCCCGCGAGCACGCCGATCACGATCCGGACGGGGGCCCGCACGACCGCACGCCGAGTCGTGACCCGACGGGGGAGCCGCCGCAGCACGAGCACGACGACCACGATCGTGATCGTCTCGACGAGCGCCTGCGTGAGGGCCAGGTCGGGAGCGCCCGCCATGCCGAGCACGAGCACCATGCCGTACCCCGTCGCGCCGACCAGCAGGACCGCGGCGATCCGCTGCCGCAGCACGACGGCCGCGATCGCGGCGATGACCATCGCGAGTCCGACGAGCGGCTGCGCCGGGTCGTCGGCGAGCCGGATGTCGGCCGGCCAGGTGTCGTTCAGCACGGCCGCGCCGCCCAGCCCGAGGATGAACACGGCGACGATGGTCGCCAGGTAGCCCGGCAGGCCGCCGGACTGGATGAAGCTCGTGAGCCGCGCCGCGCCCCGGTCGACGGCGCTGACGACGTGGACGTAGCCGCGCGCCGCCTCGATCAGGTCTGGCACGGCGGCCTGCAGGCGGGCCACCGCAGCGCGGCCCCAGACGAGGAGGGCGCCGACGCCGAACACGAGCGCCGAGATGGCGAGCGCGGGCTCGAGTCCGTGCCACAGCGCGAGGTGGTACTCGTCGGGCCCGGGCAGCGTCGCCGCGTACGTCGCGAGCAGCGGCTCGATCGCCGGCACCGCGAACGCGGTGACCAGCGACGCCACGGCCAGCACGGCCGGGGCGAACGACATCAGTGCGGGCTCCCGGTGCAGCTCGACGGGGGCGACCTCGGGCCGCGTGCCGAAGGCGCCCCACACGAACCGCACGCTGTATGCCACGGTGAGCATGGAACCGAGCACGGCCGCGACGAGGGCGACCCAGGCCCACGGCACGCCCGCGGCTCCGGCCTCCAGCTGTGCCGAGAACACCGCCTCCTTGGCGACGAAGCCGAGCAGCGGCGGCACGCCCGCCATCGAGGCGGCGGCAGCAGTGGCGAACACGGCGAGCCACGGCATCCGGCGCCCGAGACCCGAGAGCCTGCGCCAGTCGCGGGTGCCCGCGGCGTAGTCGACGATGCCGACGGTGAGGAACAGCGCGGCCTTGAACAGCGCGTGCGCGAGCAGCAGAGCGGTGCCCGCGAGGGCCGCATCGCGCGTGCCGAGTCCGACGACCATCACGAGGAAGCCCAGCTGGCTCACGGTGCCGTAGGCGAGCAGCAGCTTCAGGTCGGTCTGCCGCAGGGCCCGCCATCCGCCGACCAGCATCGTGAACCCGCCGATGCCGATCACGATCGGATGCCACACGGCGAGCTCGGCATAGCCCGGTGCGAGCAGTGCGACGAGGTACACGCCGGCCTTGACCATGGCGGCCGCGTGCAGGTACGCCGACACCGGGGTGGGTGCGGCCATCGCCGCGGGGAGCCAGAAGTGGAACGGCACGAGCGCGCTCTTCGAGATCGCGCCCACCAGGATGAGCGCGATCGCCGCCTCGCCCGCGGCGCCGGTCACCGGATCCGCCACCAGCTCGGAGATCGACGTGCTGCCGCCCGCGACCGCGAGGACCACGATGCCGACGAGCATCGTCAGCCCGCCGAAGGTCGTCACCGTGAGCGCCTGCAGCGCGGCGCCGCGCGCCTCGCGCTTGGCGGCGTCGTGCCCGATGAGCAGGTACGACAGCACGCTCGTGGCCTCCCAGAACGTGAAGAGCACGTAGACGTCGTCGGAGGTGACGAGGCCGAGCATGACGCCGGCGAACGCGAGCAGGAGCGCGGCGAACCGCCCGAGCGCCGGCTCGTCGTCGCGGAAGTACCACGTGCAGTAGAGCAGCACGAGCGCCCCGATGCCCGTCACGACGAGCGCCAGGAGCAGCGACAGCGCATCGAGGCGGAACGAGAGCGCGATGTCGAGGGCGCGGATCCACTCGATGCGCTCGACCAGCACGTCACCGCCCGCGACGGCGGGAACGAGCGTGAGCAGCCACGCGAAGACGGCGGTGGGGACGATCGCGACGACGGGGAAGACACGGCGGCCGAGCGGTCTCGCGGCGAACGGGGTGGCCAGGGCGACGGCGGCGAACGCCACGAGGGAGAAGATCATCCGTTCTCCCATCGCGCACGCACCGTCAGTCCGGCCTCCAGTCTACCGGCGCGGCCCGGACGGTCCGGGGGCGACCGGTCTGTGCGAGGGGCGACGGATGTCGCGGGCGCGCGGATGGGAGGATGGCGGCATGCCCCTGCTCATCCAGCCGGCCGAACTGGCCGCCCGACTCGAGGCCGGCATCGCCCGGACCGTGGTGCTCGACGTGCGCTGGACGCTCGCCGAACCCGACGGACGCGAGGCATTCCGGTCCGGGCATGTTCCCGGCGCGGTGTACGTCGACCTCGACACCGAGCTGGCCGATCACGACGTGCCCGGCGAGGGGCGCCATCCGCTGCCCGCAGAGGAGGCCTTCACGGCGGCCATGCGCCGGTGGGGCGTCCACGACGGCGACACCGTCGTGGTGATGGACGACGCCGGCGGCACCTCGGCCGCGCGCGCCTGGTGGCTGCTCCGCCATGCGGGCGTCGCCGACGTCCGCATCCTCGACGGCGCGCTCGCCGGGTGGCGCGAGGCCGGCCTGCAGCTCGAGACCGGCGACGTCGACCCCGAACCGGGCGATGCGACCGCGCACTTCGGCGCGATGCCGGTCATCGACCTCGACGAGGCCGACGCGCTCGCCTCGGCCGAGGGCGGCGTGCTGCTCGACTCCCGGGCCGGCGAGCGGTACCGGGGGGAGGTCGAGCCGATCGACCCGCGGGCCGGGCACATCCCGGGCGCGGTCTCGGCGCCGACCGTGGACAACCTCGCGCCCGACGGGCGGTTCCTCCCTGCCGACGCGCTCCGGGCCCGATTCCTCCGGCTGGGGATCGACGGGGCGCACCCGGTCGCGGCGTACTGCGGTTCCGGGATCACGGCAGCCCACCAGGTCGCGGCGCTCGCGATCGCCGGCATCGACGCCGCGCTCTACCCGGGCTCCTTCAGCCAGTGGTCGAACCGGCCCGACCGGCCCGTTGCGACGGGACCGCGGCCCGAGGGCGACGACCCCACGCCTCGGTCGGCCGCTGCACCGCCCGCGGATCGGTGAAGACTCAGGGAATCGAGACACGGATCGTGCAGACTGGTCCCTCGACCTCGCCTCCGATCGAAACGAGAACCCCCACCATGAACCGTGCCCTCCGCCGCGGCGCGCCCATCGCCCTCGCATCCGTGACCGCCCTGCTCCTCGTCGGCTGCGCGGGCAGCGGTTCCGACCCCGAGCCGAGCGCCACCGACGAGGCCGCCGCCTGCCTCGAGGTCGAGGCGGGCGAGCAGAGCGACGCCGTCGAGGTCACCGGCGATTTCGGCACCGCCCTCACGGCGACCTTCGAGACGCCGCTCGAGGCCGAGGATCTGCAGCGCACCATCGACATCGAGGGCGACGGCGACGAGACCACGTCGGGCGACGAGGTGTCCGCGGTCGTCACCGCGTTCTCCGGCACGTCCGGCGAGCAGGTGTTCTCGCAGCCGGCCTCGCTCACGGTCGGCGACGGCTCGCTCTACGAGGGCTTCCTCGCGGGCGTCGACTGCGTCGCGGTCGGCTCGCGCGTGGTGACGGTCGCGCCCGCGTCGGCGGTCTACGGCGACCAGGGCAACGAGGGCATCGGCGTCGCACCGGGCGAGACGCTCGTCATCGTGACCGACGTGCAGGAGATCGTCGAGGCCGAGGACCTGCCGACGCCGGGCGAGTGGACGGAGAACGTGCCCGAGGTGCAGTTCAACGGCGAGGAGCCGCCGACCGTCACGATCCCCGACGCCGAGCCGTCGACCGAGCTGCTCGTGAAGGTCGTCGAGGAGGGCGACGGCGCCGAGGTGCAGGCGGGCGACACCGTGACCCTGCACTACCAGGGCCTCAACTGGGCCACGAAGGAGATCTTCGACCAGAGCTACGGCAAGGATGCGGCGCGCTTCGGCACCGGCGACGTCATCCCTGGCTTCGGCGGCGCGCTCGTCGGCCAGACGGTCGGCACGAAGCTCGTGGTGACCATTCCGCCCGCGCTCGGCTATGGCGAGCAGGAGTCCGCGAACGGCCTCGGCGGGCAGACGCTCGTGTTCGTCGTCGAGATCCAGGACACCGAGGGCGCCGACGCCGAGTAGGCGCCCGCGGCCCTCGACCCCGCCACCCGCGGTTTACAGGACAACCGCCGATGTGCAGGACCGGATCACTGATCCGGGCCTGCACATCGTGGTTTCTCCTTGAGATCGCGGGGACCTAGCCGACCTGCGCTCCGAGGCGCGGGCCCGCGGCCAGCACCACCGCCTCGAGCTCGGACGCGATGAGGTCGAACGTGTCGTACTCGCGGATCCGCGCCGCCATCGCACGCGCGCGGTCCCCGTAGGAGCGGTCGGCGAGCACCTCGCCGACGGCCTTCGCGACGGCGCCGGCCGTCGGGGTGCCCGTCCGCAGGTTCACGCCGACGCCCGACCACTGCACGCGCATCGAGACCTCGGGCTTGTCCTCGGTGTCGCCCGCGGCGACGATCGGCACGCCGTGGCTGAGCGCGTACTGCGTGCCACCGAAGCCCGCGTTGGTGACGAATACGTCGGTCTTCGGCAGCAACCGGTCGTAGGGCAGGAACTCCGCGGCGCGGGCGTTGCCCGGCAGTTCGCCGAGCTCCTCGATCGGACGACCGCCGGTCGCGACGACGACGAGCACGTCGCGGTCGGCGAGCGCGTCGAGCGTCGGCCGCACGAGCCGGCCGAAGTCCTTGTTGTCGATCGTGCCCTGCGTGACGTGCACGACCGGTCGGTCGCCGTCGAGCTCGTCCCACCACTCGGGTAGGGCCGGCTCGGCGGGCGCCGGCGGCAGCACGGTGCCGACGAAGCGCACGTTGGGGCTGAGGTCGCTGCGGGGGTACTCGAACTCGGCGGGCGAGAGCTGCAGGTAGCGGTCGCAGCCGCGCGTCGAGTCGAACACGAACGAATCGAGCGGGCGTCGCCCGAGGTCGTGCATGATCCGCTGCGCCAGCGCCTGCGTCTTGCGGAAGATGACCCTCGTCACGAGGGCGTTCAGGACGCGGTTGCGCAGGCGGCCGACGGTGCCCGGCAGCGGCGCGAGTCCCAGGCCGGCGGGGGCCGTGTCGGCGCTGAGCTGCACGAGCGGGATGACGCCCACGCCCACGATCGGCGGACGCGAGGCGGGGTCGTCGAGCAGCAGCGGGACGATGCCCGCGAACGCGCCCTCGGCCAGGATCGCGTCGGGCGCGAGCTCGGCGATGGCCCGCTCGACCGCGCGGAACTGGTCGGGGATGGGGCGCACGAACATCGTCTGTACGTCGTACTCGAGCTTCGCGATGCCGTGGTGCCGATCGCGGTCCGGCAGGTGCTCCTGCATGATCCGGTCGTCGTAGTCGGCGATGCCGCCGAGTGCGCGGTGCGAGGCCCCGACGGCTTCGACGGCGTCGCGGAAGCGGGAGCCGGTGAGCACGGCGACGTCGTGGCCGCGCGAGACGAGGTGGCGCGCGATGGCGATGACGGGCGCGACGTGGCCCTGGATCGGGCTCGCGCAGAGGAGGTAGGTCGACATGGGATGCGGTCTTCCGAGGTGATCCGGGGTCGCCGCTCGCGGGCGGCGATCGTGCCCGCCGGGCGGCGGCACGACGGCGAAGCTACGACCGCGGGAATGGTGCCGACAAGGCTTCCAGCGCGGAATCAGGGATATCCCCGCCGGTATTCAGGGCAGGCCCCGAGACTGAGGGAATGTCCCGGTCAGCCGGGATGTTGTACCTGTATCCGGGCGCGGAGACTCCGCACCCGGCGAATGGAGGACACGTGGGCATCAGCTACGTCGAGTTCGAGGACGAAGCCGGGATCCTGCGTCGCTACCGCAAGCACGTCAACGGCCGCGGCCTCGTGGCCACGACCGCGAAGGTGGACCCGACGGCGTTCGTCGACCCGACCGCCTACGTCGACCCCGGCGCGGAGGTGCAGCGCGGTGCGACCATCTCGCACGGCGCCTGGGTCGAAGCCGACGCCATCGTCGCCGAGAAGGCGACCATCGGCGTGAATGCTCGCGTCGGCCGCGGTGCCGTCGTCGGCCGCTTCGCGGTCGTCGGGCCGTACGCGGCCGTCGGCGCGGGGGCGCGCGTGCAGAACGGCGCCCGGGTTCCGCGCGAGGCGCACGTCGCCGAGGGTGGCGAGCACCGCGCGTCGGGCGACGACCTGCGCCGGCTCGGCCTCGCGGCCTGAGCCGCCGGCCGCGGCAGCGCACTGCGAAACGGATGCCCCGGGCACGCGCCCGGGGCATCGTCATGTCCGCCCGCCAGCCCTGCCCCCGCCGCCGCCGCGCAGATCGCGAGTTGCCACTTCCGCCGGGATCTTCCGACGCGCACCCGGCAGAACCGGCAACTCGCGATCCGGAGGTTGCGCGCCAGCGGGTGACGCGACGGGGCGCGGGTGCGAGGATCGGGGCATGTCGAACGCACACGAGCCGCGGCATCCGTCCACCGCACCCGACTGGTGGAAGTCGGCCGTCGTCTACCAGGTGTACCCGCGCAGCTTCCAGGACTCCGACGGCGACGGGGTCGGCGACCTCCGCGGCATCCTGAACCGCCTGGACCACCTCGTGCGGCTGGGCGTCGACGTCGTGTGGCTGTCGCCGATCTACCGGTCGCCGCAGGCCGACAACGGCTACGACATCAGCGACTACCAGGACATCGACCCCACGTTCGGCACGCTCGCCGACTTCGACGAGCTGCTCGCCGCGATGCACGCGCGCGGCATCAAGCTCGTGATGGATCTCGTGGTCAACCACACCTCCGACGAGCATCCGTGGTTCGTGGCGTCGCGCTCGAGCCGCGACGACCCGAAGCGCGACTGGTACTGGTGGCGCCCGCCGAGGCCCGGCGCGCACGGCGGCGACCCGGGCGCCGAGCCCACGAACTGGGAGTCGTTCTTCTCGGGCCCGACCTGGGAGTGGGACGAGGCGACCGGCGAGTACTACCTGCACCTGTTCGACGTGAAGCAGCCCGACCTCAACTGGGAGAACCCCGAGGTGCGGCAGGCCGTGTACGTGATGATGCGCTGGTGGCTCGACCGGGGCGTCGACGGCTTCCGGATGGACGTCATCAACCTGATCTCGAAGCACCCGCACCTGCCCGACGGCCCGGTCCGCGACGGCCGCCGGTACGGCGACGGCGGCGCGTCGTACGTCAACGGCCCGCGGCTGCACGAGTTCATGCAGGAGATGCACCGCGAGGTGTTCGCGGGCCGCGAGGGCCTCATCACCGTCGGCGAGACGCCGGGTGCGACGCTCGACGACGCGATCCTGTTCACCGATCCGGCGCGCCGCGAGGTCGACATGGTGTTCCAGTTCGAGCACGTCGGGCTCGACCACGGCATGACGAAGTTCCGGCCGCGGCCGCTCGCGCCCGGCGAGCTCGCGGCATCCCTCGCCAAGTGGCAGGAGGGCCTGCACGAGACCGGCTGGAACAGCCTGTACCTCGAGAACCACGACCAGCCGCGCTCGGTGAGCCGGTTCGGCGACGCCGAGGCGCACTGGTACTCGTCGGCGACCGCGCTCGCGACGATGCTGCACCTCATGCGCGGCACGCCGTACGTGTACCAGGGGCAGGAGCTCGGCATGACCAACGCGCCGTTCTCGGTCATCGACGAGTACCGGGATGTCGAGTCGCTCAACGCGTACGCCGACGAGGTCGCGAGCGGCACGGCGGTCGCCGACGCGCTCTCAGGGCTCAGCCTGATGAGCCGCGATCATGCGCGCACCCCGATGCAGTGGGATGCGACGGCGAACGCGGGGTTCACGACCGGCACGCCGTGGCTCGCGGTCAACCCGAACCACGACCGCATCAGCGCGGCCGCGCAGGTCGGCGACCCGGGCTCGGTGTTCGAGTACTACCGCACCCTGATCGCGCTGCGGCACGAGCGGCCGGTCGTCGCGCACGGCGACTTCGAGCGAGCGGATGCCGGGCACCCGGCGATCTTCGCCTTCGAGCGCGTGCTGGGTGCCGACCGGTTGCTGGTCGTGGTGAACCTGTCGTCGGCCGAGCACGTGCCGGTCTTCGGGCCGGAGGTCTCGGAGCGCTGGCCGGGCGGCCCGGGGGAGCCGGGCGACGTGCCGATCCTCACGAACACGATCCCGGACTCGCCCGCGCCCTTCGACGCGCCGCTCGCGCCGTGGGAGGCGCGGGTGTACGCCGCGGGCGACTGACCCGCGGCGCGCACCGCACCGATGCTGGACGGCGACGGGCGCCCGGGCCGAAGCTCCGGGCGCCCGTCACGGCGCGATCGGCCTCTCAGTCGGTGTCGTTCGCATCGTCCGCGTCGTCCGCGTCATCCGCGTCGTTCGGGTCCTCCGCGTCGTCGTCCTCGACCGCGACGACGTCGAAGTTCTCGTCCAGCGTGACCTCCACGGACTTCCCCGAGTCCAGGCGCACGTCGACCTCGTAGCCGGTCGCGCCGTCGTCCTCGCGTTCCGCTTCGGTGACCTCGCCCTCGCCGGCCTCCGCGAGGGCCGCGTCCGTCGCCTTCTCGAGCTCGGCGCCGGCCAGCTGCTCGTCGCTCTCCGCCTCCTGCGACGCATCGGCGCGGTGGTCGGTCTCGAAGCCGTCCGTCGCGGCGTACGCGATCGCCGTGCCGCCCAGGGCGAGCACGCCCGCGGCCGCGGCGGACGAGATCCAGATGGTGCGCTTCTTCATGTCGTGCCTCCCGTTCGATGGTTCGCCACCAGACTCGCGGGACGGCGCTGAAGCCAGCCTGAAGCATCCTGAACGCCGGTTCAGCCGATCGGCGCGGCGGTGCGCGAGGGGCGAGCGGATGGCACCGCCGGCAGTTCCACGCGCAGGCGCGCGCCGCCCCACGGCGCATCCTCGACGCGCACGTCGCCGCCGTGCGCCCGCGCGATCTCGCGCGCGATCGACAGGCCGAGGCCGCTGCCGCCCGTATCGCGAGCCCGTGCGTCGTCGAGCCGGACGAAGCGGTCGAAGACGCGGTCGCGCTCGTCCGCCGGGATGCCGTCGCCGTCGTCGTCGACCGTCAGCACGACGGGTCCGCGATCGCCGTCGCCGGAGACCGCGAGCGCGATCCGCGTGCGTGCGTGCCGCGCCGCGTTGTCGACGAGGTTGCGCACGAGCTGGGCGAGCAGGCCGCCGTCGCCGCGGACGCGCGCGGCGCCGATCCCGCGCGTGTCGACGCCGAGTCCGGTGCCGCGGATGCGCCGCGCCTCCTCGAGGAGCAGGTCGTCGACGTCGACGTCGGCGGTGTCGGGGTGCAGGGCGCCCTCGTCGGCGCGCGCGAGCACGAGCATGCCCTGCACGAGCCGTTCGAGCCGCTCGCCCTCCTCGAGCACGACCGCCCCGAGCTCGTGCTCGCCGACGCGCTCCGGATGCGCCCGCGCGAGCTCGGCGTACTGGCGCAGGGTCGCGAGGGGCGACTTCAGCTCGTGCGACGCGTCGGAGATGAAGCGCCGCTGGGTCGCCTGCGCCGACTCGAGCCGCCCGAGCATCCCGTTCAGCGTGTGCGCGAGTCGCGCGATCTCGTCCCCGGTGGGCGGCTCGTCGAGCCGCTCGGCGAGGGTGGTCGCGGTCACCGCGTCGACCTGGCGCCGCATGCGCTCGACGGGCGCGAGCGCTCGCCCGACGACGAGCCAGGTCGTGAGGGCGACGAGCGCGACGAGCAGCGGCACCGAGATCGCGAGCAGCTGCGCCACGGTCGCGAGCGTCTCGTCGATCGATTCGGTGCTGCGCCCGGCGATCACGGTCATGCCGTCATCGGTCTCCTCGGCCGCGATGAGGTATCGCTCGTCGTCGACCCGCACGGAAGCGTCCGCGGCGAGCTCGCCCGAGCCGAGCGGCGGGTTCGGACCCTCCTCGCTGGCCGCGACGATCTCGCCGGACCCCGAGACGACGACCACGAAGCGCTCATCGTCGAACTCGTCGGCCATCGCCGGTGCATCCGCGCCGCCCTCGTCGAGCCTGGCGGCGATCGTCTCCGCGTCCTGTTCCGCCGCGGCCCGCACGCCGTCGTGCAGCGACCGGGCCAGCGTCGCCCAGAACGCGAGCGCGCCGAGCAGCAGCGCGAGCGCGACGATGGATGCCGCGGCCAGCGTGATCCGCCCTCGCACGCCCATGCGGCGTCCTGCGGCCGCCGCCTCACCCACCGTCGACCGCCAGCCGGTAGCCGGCGCCGCGCAGCGTCTGGATGCTCTCGCGCGCGAACGGCCGGTCGACCTTGTTGCGAAGGTGCCGGATGTACACCTCGACGATGTTCGGGTCGCCGTCGAAGTCGAAGTCCCACACGCCCTCGAGGATCTCGCGCTTGGACACGACCTCGCCCGTGCGGCGCATGAGGAACTCGAGCACCGCGAACTCGCGCGCGGTGAGGTCGACGGCGGTGCCGCCGCGGCGCACCCCGCGCGTCGCCGGGTCGAGCTCGAGGTCGCCTGCCGAGAGCACTGCCGGCCGCGGTGCGCCGCCCCGTCGGATGAGCGCCCGCACGCGGGCGACGAGCACCGCGAACGAGAACGGCTTCGTGAGGTAGTCGTCGGCTCCGGTGTCGAGGGCCTCGACCTGGTCCCAGTCGCCGTCCTTCGCCGTGAGCATGAGCACGGGGGTCCAGTCGCCGGCCTCGCGCAGCGCCCGGCACACGAGGTAGCCGCTCATGCCCGGCAGCATGATGTCGAGCAGGATCGCCGCATAGCGGTTCTCGCGCGCGAACCAGAGCCCGTCGGTGCCGTTCGCGGCGACGTCGACCGCGAACCCCTCGACCTCGAGTCCGCGCTTGAGGCCCTCGGCGAGCCGCGTCTCGTCCTCGACCACCAGCAGCCGCATCGGCCCTCCCTCCGCTCCGCCCATCCTGTCGGATGCCGCTGAAGCGGCGCTGAAGCGCGCGGGCGCTACGCGGCGAGGCGGTCGGCGAGCAGCTCGAGGGTGCGCACCCGGCCGAGCGCGGCGTCCGCCGGCTCGTCGGCCCGCGATCCCGCGACGGGAGCGAGCATGACCTCGTCGACGCCGTGCCGCGCCGCGAGGCCGCGCACCGCCGCGGCCGCGGCATCCGCATCGCCGATCACCCACCGCGGGCGCATCCGCGCGATGACCTCGTCGGCCTCGGAGTCGCGGGTCGCGGCCAGCGCCTCGTCGACCGTCTCGAGGGGGCGCATGGGCCGGTTGAGGCGCAGCCGCGCCATCGAGCGCAGCTGCGGGAGCGCGCGCTCCTCGGCCTCGTCGGCCGCGTCGGCGACGACCGCGTTGAGCGTCAGGATCGTCTGCGGGGCCGGATGGCGCTCGCTCGGCCGGTACCCGGACCGGTACAGCTCGAGCGCCCGCTCGAGTCCCTCGCCCGAGAAGTGGTTCGCGAACACGTACGGCAGGCCGAGTTCCGCCGCGAGGCGCGCCGAGTAGTCGCTGCTGCCGAGCAGCCACAGCTCGGGAACCCCCGCGGCGGCCGGCGTCGCCTGGATCGGGTACTCGCGGCCGCTCGTGAGGCGCAGGGTCGCGCCATCCGGCGACAGCATGGCCAGGATGTCGGCGACGTGGTCGGGGAACCGGTCGACCTCGGCGGTCGGACCGGAGATGCGCAGCAGCTGCGTGATCACCGGGTCGCTGCCCGGCGCGCGCCCGATGCCGAGGTCGATGCGGCCCGGCGCGAGCGCCTCGAGCGCCGCGAACTGCTCGGCCACGACGAGCGGTGCGTGGTTGGGCAGCATCACGCCGCCCGAGCCGACGCGGATCCGCTCGGTGCGCGCCGCGGTCGCCGCGATGAGCACCGGCGGCGTCGTCGAGGCGACCGCCGGCATGTTGTGGTGCTCGGCGAACCAGTAGCGCGTGAAGCCGAGGCGGTCGGCGGCCTGCGCCAGGCCGACGGATGCCGCGACGGCATCGGCCGACGACTGGCCGCCCCGCACGGGCACGAGATCCAACACGGACAGGCGAGGCGAGGAAGACATCCCTCAGCGCAACCGGGCCGGTCGGCCGACTATTCCGGGCCGCCGGGAACTCGGGATAACCCTGAGCCGAACGGCGGGATCCTCCTGATCCCCGGACGGCGCCCTCCGAATTGGATGGAACCCGTCGTGAGCGCCCCCGGACACCCGGGCGGCCGTCGGAACCAGGCATCCCGCCCGCCCGGCCCGCGACCCCCACGCATCCCGAAAGGACCACCATGAACTCCCTTGCCTTCGACACGGCCGCGCTGTCCCTGCGCGAAGCGTTCGCAATGCTCGCTGAGCGGCTGGACGGCCGGCTGCACCTCCCCGGCGAGGCCGAGTGGGACACCGCCCGCGCGGCCTGGAACCTCGCCGTCGACCAGCGGCCCGCGGCCGTCGTGGTCGCCGCGTCGACCGCCGACATCGCCCGCACGGTCCGCGCCGCCCGCGAGATGGGCCTCGCGGTCGCCCCGCAGGGCACCGGCCACAACGCCGCGCCGCTCGCCGAGAGCGGCGGCCTCGCCGACGCGATCCTGCTCAAGACCCACGAGCTCCGCGCCGTCGAGGTGCGCCCGACCCAGCGCATCGCGCGGGTCGAGGCCGGCGCGCTGTGGGGCGACGTGGTCGCCGCGACCGCGCCGCACGGGCTCGCCGCGCTCGCCGGATCGAGCCACGACGTCGGCGTGGTCGGCTACACGCTCGGCGGTGGCGTCTCGTTCCTCGGTCGCCAGCACGGCCTCGCCGCGAACCACGTGGTCGCCGTCGAGCTCGTGACCGCCGACGGCGAGTTCCGCCGCGTCGACGCCGAGCACGACGCCGAGCTGTTCTGGGCCGTGCGCGGCGGCGGCGGCGACTTCGGCGTCGTCACCGCCATCGAGTTCGGCCTGTTCGAGATCGCGCAGGTCGTGGCGGGCACGCTGTTCTTCCCGATCGACCGCGCCGGCGAGGTGCTCGAGACCTGGGCCGAGTGGACCCGCTCGGTGCCCGACACCGTCACCTCGGTCGGACGCGTCCTGCGCTTCCCGCCGATGCCCGAACTGCCGCCCTTCCTCTCGGGCCGGTCGTTCGCGCTCATCGAGGCGGTGATCCAGGAGTCGCCCGAGCGGGCCGACGAGCTGCTCTCGCCGCTGCGCGCGCTGCACCCCGAGATCGACACCGTGCATCCGCAGGTGCCCGCCGAGCTGCTGCAGCTGCACATGGACCCGCCCGGACCCACGCCCGGGCACGGCGACGCGATGATGCTGTCCGACCTCTCGCCCGAGGCCGTGCGCGCCTTCGTCGACGCGGTCGGCCCCGACGCCGACACCGCCCTGCTCTCCGCCGAGATCCGCCACCTCGGCGGTGCGCTCGAGCCGGCCGCGGCCGTCGAGCTCGCCGCGGAGACGGGCCGGCCGGCGCCGGGCGCCATCGCCGGCCTCGAGGGCCGCTACCTCGTCTTCGCCGTCGGCATCGCCGTGCCCGAGACCAGGGAGGCGGTCGTCGCGTCGCTCGGTCGCCTGCTCTCCCGCATGGAACCCTGGCGCGCGTCGACCGAGTACCTCAACTTCGTCGAGCGCCCCCTGGCGGGCGAGCGCTTCTTCGGCGACGACGGCCGGATGGCACGGCTTCGCGCGCTGAAGGCGGCCGTCGACCCGACCGGCGTCATCCGCTCGAACCACCCCGTGCGCCGCTGACGCGACACGTCCGTGCGGCCGCGGATGCGACATCCGCTCGGCTCGCGCACCGCCCGACAGGCCCGGCTGAACGCAGCCGGGCCTGTCCGGCGCACGAGGCGGAATCAGGGGTGTCGGATCGGGGACGAGCTTCCTAGGCTGGGTTCACGCGACGACGTCGTCGCCGGAACCTCGGGGAGGGGACGCATGACGGTCCACTACGAACTGCCCACCACGACCGATTTCCAGGCACTGGCAGGTGAGCACCATCCGGCGATCACCATCTACGCGTCGACCTCGCCCGTCGTGAGCGAGCGCGAACGCGCCGAGGTGGCCGTGCGGAGCCTCTTCGACGAGGCCTTCGAGCGAGTGCGCGCCTCGGGAGCCGAGGCATCCGAGATCGACGCCCTCAGGACCGAACGCGAGGCGATCCTCGCCGACAAGGGCATCTGGGGCAACCTCGCCCGCTCACTCGCGATCTTCGTGGCGCCCGGATTCAGCGACGTGTACGTGCTGCCCAACCGCCTCGACGACGCCGTGCACGTCGGCTCGCACTTCACGCTCGGGCAGCTGCTTCGCGCGCCCAGCCAGGACCAGGAGGCGTTCGCCGTCCTGCTCTCGTCGAACGAATGGACGCTCTGGCACGCCGAGCCCACCGCGCGCGCCGAGCAGATGCCCCTCGACCCCAACCTGCCGAAGAACCTCGAAGAGGCCGCGAACCGCGAGCCCGGCGACGCGGGCCAACGCCGCACCGGCGGACACGGCGACCGGGGCACCCACGAGGGCGACCGTCGTCCCGAGATCCACGACATCTACGCCAAGCGCGTCGCCGACGCGGTCCGCCAGGAACTCCAGGCCCACGACCCCGACGAGCGGGTCCCGCTGTTCGTGTTCGCCGCAGAGCCCCTGCTCAGCTCGTTCCTCGAACGCGCGAGGAACGGCCGGCGCGTGATCCCCGTGCAGGGCGGCTCCGACCGCCTCGGCGGCGCCGAGATCGACGACGAGCTGCGCCGCCGGCTCGCGCAGCTCAACGTCGACGAGGCGAAGGCCGCACTGCACCGGCTCGCCGACGGCAGCGCCGGCCGCGTCGAGCGCGACGTCGCCGCGATCGGCCACCTCGCCGCGGAGGGCGCGGTCGAGACGCTCTGGTTCGACTTCACGACCTCGGTCAACGGCACGCTCGACCCCGAGTCGGGCGCGATCGAGTTCGCCACCGACAACGGCAACGGCGAGGAGCTGCACGACGGCACGCACGCCGGCGACCTGCTGCCGCAACTCGCGATGCTCGTCATCTCCAAGGGCGGCAAGGTCGTCACCGTCCGCAGCGACGACCTCGACGCGTCCGACTGGTCCGGTCCGGCGATCGCCGAGCTGCGGTTCGCCCTGACGTAGGCGCGACCCCGACGGGCCCGCTCAGACCGCGACGGCCGCGGGCGGGCCCCCGAACGGCCGGTCGAGCGCGCGGAGCGCCGCACGCGCGACATCCGCCGCCGACCGCGACAGGGCCCGGGCACGCTCGGGCCACGCCACGCGTTCCGCGCGCGGATCGGGTCGCGACGCCCGGGCGCTCGAGCCGAACGAGCCGCTCGCCTCGAGCACCGGCACCACGACGGCCGGCTGGCACTCGAGGCGCACCTCGACCTCGCGGGTCCGCGAGTCCTCGATGATCGCCTCGAACGCGACCCGGGCCGACCGCACGCGCCCGCGGCGCCGCGGCGGCGTGCCACGCACGCCGAGCGTCAGCCGGTCGGGGTGCGCGCTGCCCGGCAGGGTCGGCCCCACCGGGACGAACTCGACCCGCCACAGCTCGCTCGGGCAGACCGCGACACCCGAGAGGTGGATGACGCGGACGCCGCCGGTCGTGATCGCGACCGCCATGAGGTCGTCGGCGTGCACATGCGCGTGATCGGTCAGGTGGTGCATGATCGCGAACCTACGGATGTCAAGGCCCGGCGGCATCAGTGCTGGCGCTGAACCCTCGCCCTAGGCTGAGCGGATGCGATTCGGATACTTCGTTCCCCAGGGATGGCGCCACGACCTCGTCGGGGTCGAGCCGGCCGACCACTGGGCCACCATGCACGGGCTCGTCGAGCACGCCGACCGCGAGGGCTCGCCGTGGGAGTCGATCTGGGTCTACGACCACTTCCACACGGTGCCGGTCGCGAGCGAGACCGAGGCCACGCACGAGGCGTGGTCGCTGATGGCGGCCTACGCCGCGTCGACCTCGCGCGTCCGCCTCGGCCAGATGTGCACGTGCATGGCGTACCGCAACCCCGCCTACCTCGCGAAGGTCGCCGCGACCGTCGACGTCATCTCGGGCGGCCGGCTCGAGATGGGCATCGGCGCCGGATGGTACGAGCACGAGTGGCGCGCGTACGGCTACGGGTTCCCCGATGCACCCGCGCGACTGCGCATGCTGCGCGAGGGCGTCGAGGTCATGCACCAGGCGTGGACCACAGGCCGCGCCAGCCTCGACGGCGAGTTCTACCAGGTCGACGGCGCGATCGTGCAGCCGCAGCCGCTGCAGGAGGGCGGCATCCCGATGTGGGTCGCCGGCGGTGGCGAGAAGGTCACGCTGAAGATCGCGGCGAAGTACGCCGCCTACACGAACTTCTACGGCAGCCCCGACGAGTTCAGCCACAAGAGCGAGGTGCTGCGCGGGCACACCGACCGGCTCGGTCGCGACTTCTCCTCGATCGTGCGGAGCGCCAACTTCAACACGGTCGTCGGCGAGTCAGAGGCGGATGTCGCGGCGCGCCTCGACCGGCTCGAGGCGCGGGTCGCGCCCTACCTCGGCGACGGGGCGACGCGGCGCTTCATGCACGACTACCGCGGCCCGTCGGCGATCGCGGTCGGCACGGTCGAGCAGGTCACCGAGCGGCTGCTCGACATGAAGCGGCGCGGGCTCGGATACGCCATCCACTACATGCCCGAGCTCGCGTACGACCGCAGTGGCCTCGAGCTCTACGAGCGCGAGGTCATCCCCGCGCTGCGCTGACGCCGCGCGCGCTCGCGCTCGCGGGAGTCGCATCCCGCATCTTCCCTCGCGAGACCCGCGTTACTGCGGGTACACCCGCACGAACTCGTGATTCGCGAATGGTGGAAGGAGTCGCCAGCGCGTCATCCCTCGCGAATCCCGCGTTTCCGCGGGTGCACTCGCACGAACCCGGGATTGGCGGGTGGTGATGAAGTCGCATCCCGCGTCTTCCCTCGCGAGTCCCGCGTTTCCGCGGGTGCACCCGCACGAACCCGTGATTCGCGGACGGAAGGAGGCGCTCCCGCGTCATCCTTCGCGAGTTCCGCGTTTCTGCGGTTGCACCCGCACGAACCCGGAACTCGCGGAAGGTGAAGGTGTCGCATCCCGCGTCTACCCGCGCGAGTCCCGCGTTTCTGCGGGTGTACCCGCACGAACCCGGGATTCGCCGATGGGGGATGGCGGTGCATCCCGCGTCATCCTTCGCGAGTCCCGCGTTTCTGCGGGTGTACCCGCACGAACCCGGGATTCGCGGATGGGGGATGGCGGCGCATTCCCGTCTTCCCTCGCGAGTTCCGCGTTTGTGCGGGTGTACCCGCACGAACCCGGGATTCGCGGGAAAGGTGCGGCGCGTGCGGAGGGCGGGTGAGGGCGGGATGGCCCAGTGCGAGAGACGAGCGGATGCCGCGGCTCAGGCCGCGGCGCCGGCGTCCTGCTGCTCGACCTCGTCGAGCTTCGCGCCGAGCTCGGCGTCGCTCGGCTCGGTGAAGTGGGTGCCGTCGGGGAACACCACGACGGGGATGCTCGTGCGGCCCGAGATCGCCTTCGCACGCTCGGCGCCCTCCATCACGACCTCGAGGTCGACGTACTCGTAGTCGACGCCGCGGCGGTCGAGCAGCGCCTTCGAGCGGCGGCAGTCGCCGCACCAGGCGGCGCCGTACATCGTGATGCGGGCAGGGGCGAGGTCGGTGGGGGAAGTCACACGGATACGGTACGTGGATATCCTGTGCGCGACTCCCAGCGTCGCCCCCGCTGCACCCGGCAGGCCGCGGTCAGGATCCGGTCGCTCCCGCGGCGGCTCGGTCGAGCGACGGCAGCTCGACGCCGACGAGGCGCGCGAACGCGCTGAGCTGCGCGACGCCCTGCGGCGTGCGCGGCAGCGCGTCGAGCAGGCCGGGGGAGTAGACGAGGAACGCGGCGACCTTCGCGCGTGAGATGGCCACGTTGAGGCGGTTCTTCAGCAGGAGGAACTCGACGCCCCGCGGGGCTGCGGCGGCCGACGACGCGGCGAGCGAGACGATCGCCACCGCCGCCTCCTGGCCCTGGAACTTGTCGACCGTGCCGACGGGCACATCACGATAGCGCGCACGATCGAGCTCGGCGCGCACCAGGGCGAGCTGGGCGTTGTACGGCGTGACCACGATGACGTCGGACTGGGCGAGCGGTCGCGATGCCGCGGCGGCCGGCCCGTCGGCGCTCTCTGAGGTGTCGATGTACGCACGCCCGAGGACCGATCGGACGATGCGGACGACCTCGACCACCTCGTCGACGGACTCGGTGGTGTTGCCCTCGTGCTCGACGGGCACGGGCGTGAGACCCGGCTCGACGCCGTCGATCCGCCGGAGCGCCGCGCACGCGTGCGACTGGAGTTCGCCTTCGTACGAGAGCCGCGAGACGGGCGCGGCGAGCGCGGGGTGCATGCGCCGGCTCTCGGCGAGGAAGTAGCCGAGCTCGGCCGGGAGCACGTCGTGTCCGTCGGCGATCCAGCCGAGCGCCGACATGTCGACGGGCTCGGGGTGCGTGCCCTGGCTGACCTGGGGGAGCTGCTGCGGGTCGCCGAGGAGCAGCAGGCGACGTGCGGCGACCGACGCGGCGATGGTCGACGCGAGGGAGAACTGCCCGGCCTCGTCGATGACGAGCAGGTCGAGCGCGCGTCGGCCGACGCGGTCGGCGTTGGCGAAGTCCCACGCGGTGCCGCCGTAGACGAACCCGCTCGCCTGGTGCGCCGCGATGAAGGCCGAGGCGCCGTCCTTCTCGATGGCGGTCCAGGCGCGCGCCGTCGTGTCGTCGCGGTCTTTCGGTGCCTTGGCGACGAGGCGCGGGTCGAGTCCGGCGGCCGCGACCGCGTCGAGCAGGTGCTCGACGACCGCGTGCGACTGCGCGACCACGCCGACCTTCCAGCCGTGGTGGCCGACGAGGCGGGCGATGACCCGCGAGGCGACGTAGGTCTTGCCGGTGCCCGGCGGGCCCTGCACCGCGAGGTAGGAGTCGTCGAGGTCGCCGAGCGAGCGCACCACTGAGCCGACGTACTCGTGGTCGGGCAGCGGCGCGAGGGCGCCCGAGCGCGTACGCGGTGGGATGCGCCGCAGCAGGTCGACCGCTGGGTCCTTCGGCCAGCGCGGATGGTGCTCGACGATCGGGCGAGCCCATTCCGCGATCGCATCCTTCTGGCGACCGGCGGGCGGCGGATTGCCCGGGACCAGGGCGGAGGGAAGGGCGCGCCAGGTCTCGCCTGCGACCGAGCGCTCGCAGATGAGCACGCCGTCGGCGGTCGCCTCGAGCACGGTGGCCCGCGAGGAGGCGCGGGACCCGGGTCGGCGGGCGTCGGAGGGGAACGGCGCCGGCCATTCGTACAGAAGGTACAGGTCGGCGCCCGGGCTGAAGCGCGAGCCCGGGGCGACGCGGCCCCGCAGCAGCAGCTCGCGGCGATCGTGCTGCTGTCGCCCCTCGCGGTACCAGTCCTGCGTCACGACAGTGCGTGCTGGGTCGACGACGAGCACGTCGCGGTGATCCTCCCACGCCTCGAGCGGCTGCTCGACGCGGAAGAAGTGCCCCCACCAGAACGTCTTCATCTCGCGGTCGTGGTAGTCGATGGCTGCGGCCGCGAGCGCGAGGGCCGTGCGGTCGGCGTCGTCGCGTCGCTCGTCGGCGGGGCCGGCGAGCCGGTCGAGCTCGACCGCGAGCGGGCTCGCGGCGTAGTGCTTGCCGGTCGGCTCGGCGAGGAGGAGCGCCGGGACCGGCTCGATGCCGTGGGCGCGGGCCAGCCCGAGCAGCCAGTCGCGCAGGCGCAGCGTGGAGACGCAGTCGTACTCGTTGTACTCGGCGAGGTCGTCGAGCACGTGCTGCGCTGCCTCGGCACCCGAGAGCCCGGTCGCGGGGTCGAGCTCGCCCGTGGCGAGCAGTTCGCGGGCGCGCACGTACTCGAGGATGGAGTCGCCGCCCGACTTCACGTCGGCCTCGCGCAGCCGGTCGCCCATGTAGAGCGGCTCGAGCTTCTTGATCGAGTACGAGCGGCTGCCGACCCGCACCGCGCGCTTGACGATCGGGTAGAGGTCGACGAGCACGCCGTCGGCCAGCAGCTGGTCGACCTCGGCTTCGCCGACCCCGTGCCGCGCGGCGATCGAGGTGAGGTGCGTACGCTCGTAGCTGGCGTAGTGGTAGATGTGCAGGTTCGGGTGCCGCTCCCGGCGTTCCTTCACGAACGCGAGGAACTGCAGTAGCGCCTCGCGCTCTTCTGCGAACGAGTGTGCCCAGATGGGCGTGAACCGCTCGGCGGTGTCGATCATGCCGAACAGGTAGTCGAGCCCCCAGTCGGTCGCGGGGCCCTCGGTGTAGAGCGGGTCGCCCTCGAAGTCGAAGAAGAGGTCGCCCGCGTCGGGCTCGGGGATCGCCGCGAGCGCACCCGGCTCGCGCACCTCGACCGGCGGCGGCAGCGGGGGGTCGTCAGGCGTGCGGCTTCCGGAAGCCGCGGCCTCGAGCTCGTTCGCCTCGGCGGCGAGCTGCAGCCGCGCCTGGACGCGCAGCCCGTCGAGCGTCGCGTCGAGGACGCCCTCGACAGGCCCCGACGAGGCGGCGAGCTGGTCGATGGTCGTGATGCCGGCGTCGATGAAGTGCGCGCGCTGCGTGATGCGCAGGCCCGCGACGAGCAGCAGGTCGCGGCTCGCCTGCACCTCGAGGTCGCACGTGGGGCAGCGGCCGTCGAGCGCGTACCGCGGATCGCCCCACTCGACGGGGCCGTCGGCCGCGACGCGCTCGTCGACGAGGTGCCGCAACCGGTCGCGTCGGAGCAGGTAGACGGGCTCGATGTCGTCGAGCCGGTGCGAGCTGGTCGTGCCGTCGCCGAGGAGCAGCTCGACGGTGTCGGCACGCGGGATGCCGAGCCGATCGAGCTGGGTCGCGTAGGCCGCGAGTTGCAGCAGGGCCGTCACGCGGGCGCGGCGCGCGAGCTTCGAATCCTGCACGAGGTAGCGGCCGTCGGGCTGCCGCACGATGAAGTCGGCGAACCCGACGAACCCGTCGTCGACGAACGTGGCCTGGAACACCACGGGAGCGCCCGACGCGAACGCCTCCCGCGTGGCGTCCACGGCGGCCGCGAGCTGCTCGGGATCCCGCAGGTCGGGACGGTCGATCTCGACGACACCGTCGCCGAACTCGGCGCGGTACCTCTCGAGCACCCGCACCTCGTGCGCGTCGCCGAGCCGCCCGGCGCGCTCGAGCATCGCGTCGGCCACGGGCTCGAACAACGTGTCGCGGCCCAGCTTGACGTCGAGCTCGCGCAGGAACGCGAACTCGCAGTCGGAGGCCTTCTTCAGGTCGCTCGCGCTCGTGACGACGGAGCCGTCCACCAGGTACATCGGGCTCCCTTCGTCGTCGAGACCACGCTAGTCGCGCCATCCGACATCGCCCGACGGCCGCGACGCCGACGGCGGCTCAGCGCGCGAGCACGACCTTGCCGATGCTGCGACCGGATGCCACGAGCGCGTGCGCCTCCCGCAGCCCCACCGCGTCGATGCCCGCGATCTCGCGTGTCAGCGTCGAGCGCAGCCGTCCGTCCTCGAACAGGGCGGATGCCGCGTCGAGCAGGTCGTGCTGGCCGATCATGTCGGGCGTCTCGAACACGCCGCGCGTGAACATCGACTCCCAGAGCCAGGCGATGCTCTTCGACTTCAGCACGCGCACGTCCATGTCGGGGTCCTCGTCGATCGCGACGATGGAGCCGAAGGGCCGCAGCAGGTCGGCGTACATCGGAAGGCGGCCGCCGGTCGACGGGGTGAACACCCGGTCGACGCCCTCGGGCGCGACGGCGCGAACGGATGCCGCGAGGTCGCCGTGATGGTCGACGACGTGCTGCGCGCCCATCCTCCGGACCCACTCCTGGGACTCGGGCCGCGAGGCGGTCCCGATCACGGTGACCTCGGTGAGCGCGGTAGCGAGCTGCGTGAGGATCGAGCCGACCCCGCCGGCCGCGGCGACCGCCAGCAGCGTGCCGTCGCCGTCGGCCGTCAGCCGGAAACGGTCGAACAGCGACTCCCAGGCCGTGATCGTCGTGAGCGGCATCGCGGCGGCCTCGGCCATCGACAGGTTCGCGGGCTTGCGCCCCACGACCCGCTCGTCGACGGCGTGGTACTCGGCGTTCGTGCCCGGCCGGTTGATCACTCCGGCGTGGTAGACCTCGTCGCCGAGGCCGAACATCGTGACCTCGGGGCCGACGGCGACCACCGTGCCGGCGGCGTCGAAGCCGAGCACCACGGGCGGCGCGTCGGCGCCGCGCCGCATCCGCGTCTTGACGTCGACCGGGTTCACCGAGACGGCGGCGACCTCGACGAGCACGTCGCGCGGTCGCAGCTCGGGCAACGGCAGCTCGACGTCGGCGAGGGCGCGCTCGTCGTCGAGGGCGACGGATCCGGTCGCGACGACCGCCTGCATGGTGTTCGGGAGCGTGGTCATGGTGCCTCCAACCGTCTCATGCCACCCGTTGTTCCGTGGTGGCCCGCGGCGTAGCGTGGCGCGCATGGTCGAGTGGGACGAGGTGCGCGAGCTCGCCCTCGCGATGCCCGAGGCGACGGAGTCCCTGAGTCGCGGGCTGCCGCACTGGCGCGTCCGGGATCGCGGGTTCGTGTGGGAGCGCCCGCTTCGACGCGCCGACCTCGAGTTCCTGGGCCTCGACGAGCAGCCGTGGCCGGTGCTCGGCGCGCGCGTCGAGGACGAGGCGGTGAAGTTCGCGCTCGCCGAGGTCGATCCGAGCGTCTTCTTCACGACGCCGCACTTCGACGGCTTCCCGGCGATCCTCGTGCGGCTCGACACGGTCTCGCGCCGCCGGCTGGAGGAGGTCGTCGCCGACGCGTGGCTCGCGGTCGCACCGAAGCGGCTCGCCGACGAGTGGTACGCCCGCCACGGCGACTGAGCCGGCCGGGGGCGGCCGAGCGGATGCCGCGGCTCAGCCGCGCGCGGGGGCGAGCGCGCCGCGCGCCATCCCGAGCATGCCCTCGACCGCGTGCCCGATGCGCGACCCGCGATCGGCGGCGTCCTCCCAGCGCACGAGCGCGTGGGCGTTGAGCCCGTCGATCATGCCGAGCAGCTGCCAGGCGACGGATGCCGTGTCATCCGTCTCGAACTCGCCAGCGGCGACGCCCGACTCGATGATGCCCTGCACGAAGCCGCGCCAGTCGTCCATCTCGGCGCGCACGGTCTCGGCGAGCGGCTCGTTGCGGCGGCCGAGCGCCCACGCCTCGACCCAGACGACGGTGACGTCATCGCGGGTTCCGTCGAGGAGCGTGTCGAGCAGGTGGGCGAGGCGTTCGCGCGGGGTCGGCAGCGCGGCGACGACCTCGCGCACCTCGGCGAGCTCGCCGGCCACGATCGTGCCGAAGGTGCTCGCGACGAGGGCGTCCATGTTCGGCTGGTAGTGCGCGACGAGCGCGGGGGCGACCCCGGCGCGGGCCGCGATGGAGCGCAGGGTCACGGCGGCCAGGCCGTGCTCGAGCGCGACCTGCCGCGCGGCATCCGCGATCTCGGCGGATCGCTCGGCCGGGCTCTTGCGGGACGCGCGCGTACGGGTGGGAGTTGACATCGTGCCGACAGTCTATGTAGCCTCTCTCACTATTGATCACACGATCAATAAGAATTCATCGGCGAACGACGAGGTTTCCGACCATGAGCACCCAGACCCCCGACGCGACCCGCGCCGACCCGGCGACCGCACGCGCCCACGAGCACACTCACGACCCCGCCTCGGACCGCGTCGGCCACATCGAGACGCACGGCATCGAGGTGATCCCCGACGGCGACCGCCACGGCCGCCCGTCGAGCCTCTTCTGGGTGTGGATGTCGGCGAACGTCGTCTACCTCTACTTCGTGCTCGGCGGCGTGCTCGTGCTGCTCGGCCTCTCGATCTGGGAGGCGCTCGCGATCACGGTGATCGGCAACCTCTGGTGGGCGGCCGTGGGCTGGCTCGCGATCAGCGGGCCGGCCGCGGGCGCGCCGAGCGTCACGATCATGCGGGCCATGTTCGGCGTGCGCGGCAACACGGTCTTCGGCGCGGGCCTCGGCGTGGCCATCGGCCTGTTCTACGAGATCATCAACATCGCCGTCGCGACGCTCGCCGCCAATGCGCTGCTCGCCCTGCTCGGCGTCGACCTCGGCCCGGCGGGCGGATGGATCGTGCTCGTCGTGATCGCCGTGATCAGCTTCGTCTTCGGCGTGTACGGGCACGCGACGATCCTCGCGCTGTCGCCGTACTTCTCGGCGGCGCTCGCGCTCGCGTTCGTCGTGCTCGCGGTCTACGTGCTCGGCGCGGCCGACTTCTCGTACGAGCCCGCGCCGCTGCCCGAGGGCGAGCGGTGGGCGATGCTGCTGCTCGGGTACGCGATCGTCGCATCCGGTCCGCTGTCGTGGGGGACCGGCGCCGACTACGCGCGGTACCTGCCGGAAGAGGTCTCGAAGCGGCGCGTCGCTTTGTGGACCGCGCTCGGCGGATTCATCCCGGCCGTGCTCATCGGCTCGCTCGGCGTGATCGCCGCGACCGCGATCGACATGACCGACCCGCAGCTCACCATCGGCCAGATCGTGCCGGCGTGGTTCACCCCCATCTTCCTCGCCATCGTCGTGCTCGGCAGCATCACGAACAACTCGCTCGTCGCGTACTCGACCGGCTTCTACGCGCAGGGCCTCGGCGTGCGGGTCTCGCGCGCGGGCACGGTCGTCATCACGGGCATCCTCGCGACCCTGGCCGCCGGCTGGTTCGTCTACGTGGCGCCGAGCTTCCTCGACACGCTCAACGCGTCGCTCGAGCTCAGCGTCACCGTGCTCGGCCCGCTGGTCGCCGTGTACGCGGTCGACATCCTGCTGCGCCGCAACCGCTACGACGGTCGCGCGCTCGCCGACCTCAGGCCGGGGGCACCGTTCTGGTACACCCGCGGATGGTTCCTGCCGGGCACGATCGCGATGGTCGTCGCCACCGCGGTCGCCGTCCTCATGGCCAACACGACGCTGTACGTCGGGCCGATCGCGACCGCGCTCGGAGGCGCCGACCTGTCGGCGATCGTCGGTCCGGTGCTCGGCGGCGGCCTCTACGCCGTCCTCTGGCTGACCACGAACCCGTACCGCGACCCGGCGCGACGGCCGGGCGCGCCATCCACCCACCCCGAGGCATCCACCCACCCCGAGGCATCCGCGCACCGCGCTGCCGACATCGAGACGGATGCCGCGGCATCCGCCCGCACCCAGGAGGACCCCGCATGACCTGGCGCATGCCCGCCGAGACCGCACCGCACGAGCTCACCTGGATGGCGTTCCCGCGCGAGGGGATCACCCTCGGCGCCGAGGCCGCCGAACGCGAGGAGGGCTACGCGGCGTGGACCGCGGTCGCCCACGCGGTCGCCGAGTTCGAGCCCGTCACGATGGTCGTCGACCCGACCGAGCTGGCGCGCGCCCGTCGCATGCTGTCGTCGGAGATCGAGGTCGTCGAGGCCCCGCTCGACGAGTTCTGGATGCGCGACTTCGGCCCCACGTTCGTGGTCGACGACGAGCGACCCGGCGTGCTCGGCGCGGTCGACTGGATCTTCAACGGCTGGGGCGCGCCCGAGTGGGCCGAATGGACGGTGTCGGCCGAGGTGGCCCGGTTCGTCGCCGAGCGCGTCGGCGCCGAGCTCGTGAGCTCGATGCTCGTGAACGAGGGCGGCGGCATCCACGTGGACGGCGAGGGGACGGTGCTGGTGACCGAGACCGTGCAGCTCGACCCCCGCCGCAACCCCTACGCCGACCGCGCCCGCGTCGAGGCCGAGCTCGCCCGCACGATCGGCGCGACGCACGCGATCTGGCTGCCGCGCGGCCTCACCCGCGACTACGACGACTTCGGCACGAGCGGGCACGTCGACATCGTCGCGACGATCCCGTCGCCCGGCCGCCTGCTGCTGCACCACCAGGCTGATCCGGCGCACCCCGACCACGACGTGACGCGCGAGCTGCGCTCGCTGCTCGAGGGGCAGACGGATGCCGCGGGCCGCCCGCTCGAGATCGTCGACCTGCCCGCGCCCGCGACGCTGCGCGACGACGAGGGCTTCGTCGACTGGAGCTACGTGAACCACCTCGTGGTGAACGACGGCGTCGTCGCGTGCGGGTTCGGCGAACCGTCGGCCGACGAGCGGGCCGCGCAGATCATCGCCGACGCGTATCCCGGCCGGCGGGTCGTGACCGTCGACTCGCGCGCGATCTTCGCACGCGGCGGCGGCATCCACTGCATCACGCAGCAGCAGCCCGCGCTGCCGACCGCCGCGGAGGTGGCCCGATGAACGCGCCTGGTGGGCGCACCGCCGCGGCCGCACTCCACGTCTTCCCGATTGTCGGACCTTCGCCGGTCTGTAGGACGATGAGGCCGGAGTTCGTCCTACATTCCGTTCGCTGTCCTGCATTCCGCTCAACGTCCTACAACGCGATCAGCCGAGGTGTGAAATGAACGAGCAGATGGCTCTCGGTGAACAGGCCGCCGCACGCGGCGCCTCGCCGCGCGACAGAGCCGGCAGGTTCGACGTCGTCGAGGCGTCGATCGCCGACCTGCGCGCCGCGCTCGAGGACGGCCGCGCGACCGCCGTCGGCCTCGTCGAGGCGTACCTCGCGCGCATCGACGCGTACGACGCGCCGGGCACCGCGACGGCGCTCAACGCCGTGGTGGTGCGCAATCCCGCGGCGCTCGACGAGGCCCGCGCGTCCGACGAACGCCGCGCACGCGGCGAGGTGCTCGGGCCGCTCGACGGCATCCCGTACACCGCGAAGGACTCGTACCTCGTCCGCGGGCTCACCGCAGCGGCGGGGAGTCCCGCGTTCGAGCACCTGGTGGCGCAACGCGACGCGTTCACGATCGAGCGCCTGCGCGCGGCCGGAGCGATCTGCCTGGGCCTGACGAACATGCCGCCCATGGCGAACGGCGGCATGCAGCGCGGCGTGTACGGGCGCGCCGAGAGTCCCTACAACGCCGAGTACCTCACGGCCGCGTTCGGCTCGGGGTCGTCGAACGGCTCGGGCACCGCGACCGCGTCGTCGTTCGCGGCGTTCGGCCTCGGCGAGGAGACGTGGTCGTCGGGCCGCGCGCCCGCGTCGAACAACGCGCTGTGCGCGTATACGCCCAGCCGCGGCGTGATCTCGGTGCGCGGCAACTGGCCGCTCGTGCCCACCATGGACGTCGTGGTGCCGCACACGCGCACCATGGCCGACCTGTTCGAGGTGCTCGACGTGATCGTCGCCGACGACCCCGAGACCCGGGGCGACTTCTGGCGCTCGCAGCCGTGGGTCGAGCTGCCCGCGCCCTCCGCGGTGCGCCCGCCGTCCTATCCGGCGCTGTCGGTCGCGGGTGCCGCGGGCGCCCGGGCGGCGCTCGCGAGCGCGCGCATCGGGGTGCCGCGCATGTACGTGAACGCCGACCCCGACGCCGGAACGACCGAGCCCGGCGGCACGGTCGGCATCGGCGGCCCGACCGGGCAGCGCATCGAGACCCGCGCGAGCGTGATCGAGCTGTGGGAGGCCGCACGCCGCGATCTCGAGGCGGCGGGCGCCGAGGTGGTGCTCGTCGACTTCCCGGTGGTGTCGAACTACGAGGGCGACCGTCCGGGCGCGCCCACCGTCGCCACCCGCGGGCTCGTGAGCCCGGAGTACCTGACGCGCGAGATCGTCGACCTGTCGGCGTGGGCGTGGGAGGACTTCCTGCAGGCCAACGGCGACCCGGCGCTGCACTCGCTCGCCGACGTCGAGGGGGCCCGCATCTTCCCGCAGCCGCCGGGCGCGCTGCCCGACCGGTACACGGGCTTCGACGACGACCTCGCCGACTACCCGGACTGGGTCCGCGCGCATCCCGGTGCCACGCTGGCCGATATGCCCGAGCTGCCCGACGGCCTTCGGGGACTCGAGGAGACGCGTCGCGTCGACCTGGAGCAGTGGATGGACTCGCTCGGCCTCGACGCGGTCGTGTTCCCGGCCGTCGCCGACGTGGGGCCCTCCGACATGGACGTGAATCCGGCGTCCGCCGACCTCGGATGGCGCAACGGCGTGTGGGTCGCGAACGGCAACCTGGTGCCGCGGCACCTCGGTATCCCGACCGTCACGGTGCCGATGGGCCTGATGAGCGACATCCGGATGCCGGTGGGCCTCACGTTCGCCGGGCGCGCCCACGACGACACGGCCCTCCTGCGCCTGGCCGCGGCGTTCGAGTCGCTCGGGCCCCGCCGCGCCGAGCCGCCGCGCACCCCGCGCCTTCCCTGATCGCCCTCACAGGGGTCGCGACCGTTCCATGGCGCGTCGATGGCCCTCGCGGTCGAACAATTGCAGCATCGTGGTCGAGATCACCTCGACGGGTGTCGCGAGGAGCCGCGTCGCGATTCGCTGGAGGGGGAGGTGCCCGATGCTCCCGTCGACCGGGTCGGTCTCAGCAAGGAGGATGAGCGTGGTGTCGTCACGATCGTTCGCCGCCGGATCGAGGAGGCGGACCGCCGTAGCGCCGGATCGCCCGAACTCGCGGATGAGCTCGTTGCGACGCAGTCCGAGCCGTTCGAGTGGCGGAAGCGCCACGAGCGTGCGGTCGCTCTCCGACGGTGGCCGATCGCCGAGGTAGGACGTCCTCGCCTCCGCGTACTCGGCGACGGCGGTCCGGACCACGGCCTTCTTTGTCGTTCGGAGGAAGAAGGCGAGTTCCGAGACTGTTCGATCGGTCTCCTCGTCCACCTTGATCGGCTTCTCCAGCACATGCCTCCTCGGATGTCGCGCGTTCGATCTCGTCCGTCGCCGCTCTCCAGACATGATCCGCTCCTCCAAGCCGGTACCGAAGTACCGGAGTACCGGAGTACCGAAGTACCGGGGGTCACAAACATCGAAGCGCCGGAGCCACCCGAGTACCGAGTTGCCGGACTACCGGACTACCGGACTACCGGACTACCGGACTACCGGACTACCGGACTACCGGACTACCGGACTACCCAAGTACCGGAGTACCGGAGTACCGAGCTGCCCAAGCACCGGGGTACCGGAGTACCGGAGTACCGGAGATCGTGCGACGAGAACATCTTCCGGCGGCGGTGTGCCCGAGGCGGGGTGCTGGTGCGAGCTTGGGAGCGGCTGGTCGGGGGCGGCGTTGGGGAGGACGGGTGAGGGTGCGGAGCCGCGGGTCGGTGGGCGGGACGCAAGGCCCTGTCGGCAACGCAGGGCGCGTGCCACGGTGTGAGGATGGCGAGCGGCTGCCGCGGCATCCGCTCGCCCCCACCGAGAACTCGACCCGAGGGGACAGGCTCATGGCCCAGTACGACGTTGCGGACCGATCGGCGATCGTGACCGGAGCAGGGGGCGGCATCGGCCGAGCGGTGGCGCTGCTGCTCGCGGCGAACGGGGCATCGGTGCTCGTCAACGACATGGACGGCGAGCACGCCGAGGCGGTCGTCGACGAGATCCGCGCGGCGGGCGGCGACGCCGAGGCATCCGTCGGCGATGTCACCGACCCGACCTGGATCGAGGCGTCCATCAATGCGGCGAACGCGCTCGCGCCGCTGAGGATCGCCGTGAACAACGCCGGCATCGGCGGCCCGGCCGTGCCGATCGGGGAGTACCCGGTCGACGGATGGGACAAGGTGCTCGACGTCAACCTGCACTCGATCTTCCTCGGCATGCGGGCGCAGCTGCCCGCGATGGTCGAGAACGGCGGCGGCGCCATCGTCAACGTCGCGTCGATCCTCGGCAGCGTCGGCTACGCGAACTCGTCGGCCTACGTCACCGCGAAGCACGGCCTCATCGGGCTCACCAGGAACGCCGCGATCGAGTACGCCACGCAGGGCGTGCGCGTGAACGTGATCGGTCCGGGCTTCATCAGGACCCCGCTCCTCGATGCGAACCTCGACGAGGCCACGCAGGAGTTCCTCGCGGTCAAGCACCCCATCGGCCGCCTCGGCACGCCCGAGGAGGTCGCGGCGCTCGTCGCCTTCCTCGCGAGCGACGCCGCGAGCTTCATCACGGGCAGCTACCACCTCGTCGACGGCGGGTACACCGCCGTGTGACGACGCAGGCGCAGTCGGGCGTCAGCCTCCGACCTGCGGCCACCAGGGCAGTGCCGGGAGGATCTGCTCCACGAGGACCGCGAACGCCTGCGTCACGGCACCCATCACCCAGCCGAGCAGGATGCCGGCCGCGGTGACGATCCACGCGATCGTCTGCTCCTGCCGGGTGCCCATCACCTTCCGGCCGTCCTTGTCCTTCTGCGAGTTGGTCAACGTCAGCACGAGGTCGACGAGCCACCAGATGCCGAAGCCGCCGATGGTGAGCAGCTTCAGGATGCCGGTGCCCACCTTGCCCAGGTAGAACCGGTCGACCCCGATGACCCCCAGGAACCAGGCGAACAGCCAGGTCGCGATGAACGACCGGCTCGACGTCGTCTCCTGCGACGCGCGTGCGACGTGCGGGTTGGGTGCGGCGGGCCCGGGTGCTGCGGGCGGGTACGCGCTCATGGTCACTCCCCTCGGTGCCATCCGTTACGTGCCTCGAGTCTGCGAGGCCTGCGCGCCGGCCGCCGGGGCGAAGGTCCCTCAGCGTGCCGCTCGCTCGGCGACGAAGGCGGCGGCCCGCGGGGCGAGCGACGCACCGATCTCGGCCGCTGGCCGCTTGGCGCCCTTCACCTCGAACGAGTGGTTCGCACCGTCGATCCACTCCAGCACGGCGGTCGGTCCGATGCGACGCACGAGCTCGTCGAGCTGCTCGTTGGGGATCGCGAACGGATCGTTGCGGCCCTGCAGGAACAGCATCGGCACGCCCCCGAGCGCGGCGAAGTGCTCGTCACGCGCCTTCTCGGGCCGGCCCGGCGGATGCAGCGGGTAGCCGAGGAAGACGAGCCCCGCGGCATCCATGCCCTCGGCCATCGCCATCGACGCCATGCGGCCGCCGAACGACTTGCCGGCGGCCCACACGGGCTCGCCGTCGTCGGCGCGCGATCTTGCCGCGTCGGCCACCGCACGCCACGTGGCGATCGCGACCGGCGGGCGGTCCGGGAACCGCCGCCCGGCCGCGAGGTACGCGAAGTCGAAGCGCAGCGTCGCCACGCCGTGGCCCGCGAGCGCGCGGCAGAAGCCGCTGAGGAACGGATGGTCCTTGCCCGCGCCGGCACCGTGTGCGACGACCATCGTCGCGCGTGCGTCGGCGGGTCGCGCGAGCACGCCCGGCACCGGGCCGATGCCCTCGCCGACCTCGATCGTGAGGGACTGCTCGTCGACGCTCATGCCTCCATCGTGCCCGTGGGCGGCGCGGTCGTCGATCCGGCCCCGCGCTCCCGCTCGAGTTCGGCCCACGCGCGATCGCGGCGATCGGCCCGGTCGGCGACGATCGCCCCGATCCGCGCGCCCAGGGTCGCGACCACGACCACGCCGACCCCGATGAGCGCCGCGATTCCGGTGATGCGCGACGCCGGCTCGTCGGTCAGCCGGGCCACTCCCACCCACGCGAGCCCCCAGCAGAGCGAGAGCATCGGCGCGAGCCGTCCGCGCCCGGCGATGCCGATCGCGACGCCCACCCCGGTGGCGACCGCGATCACGACGACCGCCCACACGACCGGCGGGACGCCCCAGCCGTCGACGCCCGCCGCCGCGAGCACCGCGGTCGCGTTCGCCGCCGTCGCGACGACCACCCAGCCGAGGTAGAGCCCGATCGAGCCGTCGGTGATGAGCGCGTCGAGCGCGTTGCGCGGCGGCAGGCGGCGCAGCTGCAGGAAGAGCCAGCCGAGCACCGCGACGAGCACGACGATGACGACCACGCTCACGCCCAGGAGGCCGAACTGCACGACGCCGATCCAGAGGGCGTTGAGTACGAGTGACGCGGCGACGGCGTACCCGATGCGCCGGTGCCGCGCCGCCGCGCGTTGCGCCGGCAGGAGCTGCCAGAGCGCGTACGCGAGCAGCCCCGTGTAGATGACGCTCCAGATCGCGAAGGCCGGGCGGGCCGGGGCGATGAGCGTGGAATCCGCGTCGAGCCATCCGCCCGCGGCATCCTGGATCGGCGTGCCGACGACCGCCCCCGAGCCGATGAACGCGGCGCCGATGGCGATCAGCGATGTCAGCAGCACGACGATCTGGCGCAGGGTGTCGGCGGGACCCGCCGGACGCGCGGCGACTCCAGTCGGACGGTCGTCGGTCGTCGTGCTCATCGGGTCTCCTGCATCCTCGGTCGAACCCATTCGGCGTGTCGTCAGGATAGGCGGCGCCGCCGCCCTGCCGCCTCAACCCATCGATGGATCCGCGCGGCTCAGACGCTGCCGTTCGCGACGCGCGGGACGTCGGTCGCGCGCGAGGCGCCGCCGGCGCGCGTCGGCCGCAGCGTCGGCGGTGCCGCGATCGTCGCGGCGTACAGGCGCCTGAGCCCGGCGTGGCCGTTGCGGTGCCACGCAGCGAGCTGGCGTGCCGCCCCCGTGCCCTCGTGGAGGCGCCGCTCGAGCAGGTCGTGCACGAGCGCGCGGTCGCCCATGCGGTGCAGCGGCTCCGCCAGGTAGCGCTCGAGCCGCCGGACGGCCTCAGCAGCAGGGAGGAGCCCGCCGGTCGCGGGGTCGATGGCGTCGCGGCTCAGGCCGGCGTGCGCGCCGTGCAGGTTGCCCGCGCTCAGGAGCTCGGGCGGAAGGTCGGGGTCGGGGTCGTCGACCGCGCGCACGCGGTGGAGCATCGCAGCGTGGTCCCGACCGGCCCGGTCGAACTCGTCGATCGCCCGCACGACGAGCGCCCGGCAGATCGCGGTGACGAGCAGCGTGTCGTCGACGGTCAGCTGCGCGTCCGCCATCCGGAACTCGATGGTGGGCAGGTGCTCGGAGAGTCGCACGTTCCACGCGATAAGGGCGAGGTCGTTGATGCCCGCGTGCCCCAGCAGCCGCCGGATGCGCCGGTCGTAGTCGTCGGCGTCGGCGAACCGCGGCGGGCAGCCCGCCGTCGACCACCGCCGCAGGGCGACGGTGCGCCAGCTCTCGTACCCGGTCACGTTGCCCCGCCAGAAGGGCGAGTTGCCGGTCATCGCGGTCAGCAGCGGCAGCCACGGACGCACGGCGTTCAGCGCCGCGACGCCGTGCTCGCGGCTGGGGATGCCGACGTGCACGTGCAGTCCGCACATCTGGTGGTCGGCGATCAGGCCCGCCATGTCGCGCACGATCCGGTGGTAGCGATCCACGTCGGCGACCGAGGGGAACGCGTGCGCATCGGGAGTGGTGCCGATGCTCGCCGCCGACACGGCCAGGCGGGCGGCATCGGCATCGATCTCGCGTCGAAACCCGAGCAGTGCGGCGCTCGCCTCCGTGATCTGGGTGAACACCGGGGACGCGAACTCGACCTGCGAGGCGAGGAACTCCCGATGGGTCGCCCCGGCCCACCGCGGATCGTCGGCCAGCCGGGCGTAGACCTGCTCCGCGACATCTGCCGGCAGCATCGTCGACGGGTCGATGAAGAAGAACTCCTCCTCGATTCCGAACGTCGTCATCGCCGCTCCTCCCGCCACCCGCGCAGGTCTCCCCGAGCGACCCGCGCGACCGCTGCTCGAAGCCTGCGCTGCGGGGGGCCCCCTGTCAAGGGCTTTCGAACCGCGGCGGCGTCACGCGCTAGAGGACGACGCTTCGAAGACGGTGACGGGCTCGACGAACCCCTTCAGCGCGACCGGCCCGACCTCGCGGAACGACAACGCCGGGTCACCGGCCGACTCGACGACCGAACGCGTGACGAGGGTCTGCCCGGCCGCCGCCGCGCCGGAGATACGGGAGGCGAGGTTCACCGCGCGGCCGAAGTAGTCGCCGTCCTGCATCACGACCGGGCCGGCCGCGATCCCGGCGTGAGCCGGCAGGCCGATGCGCGGTGCCGCGGCCACCATCTCGAGGGCGGCGCGCACCGCCCCGGCGGCCCGCGGGAAGTGCACCATCACGCCGTCGCCCAGCCACTTCACCGGCGTGCCGTCGTGTCCGGTGACGATCCGCTCCACCATCGCGCTCATGTCGCGCGCGAGCCGCGCCCCAGCGGCGTCGCCCTGCTCGTCGGTGAGGCTCGTGTAGCCTGCGAGGTCGATGAAGACGAAGGCGGGCGGGCGTGCCAGCCGGCGGTGCGAGCCCGACGCCTCGATCGCGTGCTCGATCCCCTCGACGATCCCCTCGGTCCACCCTCGCTCCTGCTGGCGGCGGTACAGGGTGAGGACCATCCGCTCCATGAGCGGCGCCAGCTGGCTGCCGATCGCGGCCGATCGCTCGAGCGCCTCGCCGTACGTGAGCCCGGCCCGGACCAGCCCGCCGACGATGTACCGCACGTACAGCTCGTTCTCGGCCTCGGTGACGCGGCGCAGCCCGTCGACGTACACCCGCCCGATCCGGGTGAGCGCATCGAGGTCGGCCATGGTCGCGACCATGCCGATCAGCGTGAAGATCGCCTCGTCGTCGTCGCGCGACCGATCCTCGGCCGCGAGCTGCCGACCCACGAGGGCCGCGCTGGTCTCCCGGATCACCTCGAACGGGATGCCGAGGCGGGCGGCGAGCTCGCCATAGGTCTCGGTCCGGAGCTCCGACCAGCGGTACTGGGGGGAGTCCATGAAGTCGAGCGGCAGTCGCCCGCTCGCGACGGCCTCGCCGATCGCCTCGGCACTTAGGCCCGCGCGATCGCAGGCCTCGACGAGACGGACACGCTGCACGTCGCCGGCGCTGAACGTGCCGTCGGCCGCGGGTGACACCACGCCCAGCTCGAGCAGCCGGTCCACGAACGCGGCGTCGACCCCGGAACGCTCGACGAGCCCGTCGCGCGTGTACCGACCCTCCGATCCGTCCACGTGCCCGAGCGTAGGGCATGGTCGCGCGGCCCTCCGGGACTACCAGCCCTCGTCGAGCACCCGATCCAGCATCGCCACGAAGAAGTCGGCGCTCTCGCGCGCCACCACGAGCGGCGGCTTGACCTTGAGCACGTTCTGGTGGTCGCCCGTCGGCTGCATGATCACGCCGAGCGTCAGCAGCCGGTCGCAGATCGCCGCGGTCTCCTCCGTGGCCGGCTCGAGCGTCGCCCGGTCGCGCACGAACTCGACGCCGAGGTACAGCCCGAGCCCGTGCACGGCTCCGATGAGCGGATGGCGCTGGGCCAGCGCCTCGAGCCGCCCCTTGAGGTAGGCGCCCGTCTCGACCGCGTTCTGCTGGAGCCGCTCGTCGCGGAACGCGTCGAGCACCGCGAGCCCGGCGACGCTCGACGCGGGGCTCCCCCCGGTCGACGAGAAGAAGTACCCCTGCGTGCGGTAGCGCGCGGCGATCTCGCGCGTGGTGATGACCGCGCCGAGCGGATACCCGTTGCCGGCGGCCTTCGCGACCGCGATGACGTCGGGCACGACCTCCTGCTGCTCGAAGCCCCAGAACCAGTGCCCGAGCCTGCCGTACCCGGCCTGCACCTCGTCGGCGATCGCGAGCCCGCCGGCCCCGCGCACGGCCGCGTAGACCTCGGCGAGGTACCCGTCGGGCAGCGGGATGCCGCCGGCGTTGCCGGAGAAGGTCTCGGCGATGAACCCGGCCGGGGGTCGTCCGGATGTCGCGAGCTCGCGGATGCGGTCGGCGGCCTCGTGCGCGTAGCGCGCGGCATCCGCCCCTCGATGGATGCCGCGGAACGGGTTCGGGGCGTCGAGGGCGTGCACCCAGTCGGGCCGGGTCGCGAGCGCGTTCGGGTTGTCGGCCGTCGAGGTGCTGACCGCGTCGGACGCGTAGGTCCAGCCGTGGTACGCCTCGAGCAGTGACACGACGTCGCGGCGACCGGTCGCGGCCATCGCGACGCGGATCGCGAGGTCGGTCGCCTCCGAGCCTGAGTTCACGAGGAAGACCGTGTCGAGCGGGTCGGGCGCGAGCGCGGCGAGCCGCTCGGAGAACTCGACGACCGCGCCGTAGTTGAAGCGCGAGTTCGTGTTGAGGGTGCGCAGTTGCTTCGCGACGGCCGCGGCGAGCTTCGGGTGCCCGTGGCCGAGCGGCGTCACGTTGTTGACCATGTCGAGGTAGACCCGCCCGTCGGTGCCGACGAGGTGTTCGCGCCAGCCGCGCTCGATGCGGGGCGGGGCGTCGTAGTAGTGCTCCTGCACCTCGGCGAAGGTGCGGTCGCGCCGTGCGACGAGCTCGGCGGCGTCATCGGTCCGGGTGGTCGGGTGGCCGTGGAGCGGCGCATCGGCACCCGAGTCGCCGAGGCCCATCGCCGCGCCGGGGTCCTCCGCCAGCGCCATCCACCCCGCTGCGTACTCGGGCCGGACGAGGTGCGGCACGCGGGGTGCGTCATCCGCCTCGATCCGGATGCGGGCGCGCACGCGCGCCGGGACAGTGCCGTCCAGGATCGTCGCCCCGTCCGCCCCTTCGACGACGAGTCGCGTCCCGTCGCCGCCGGTCGCCGTCAGGTGCTGCGCCTCGGCGAACCACACGTCGATGCCGGTCGGCACGGTCGCCGACGAGTCCGCGGAGCGGATGCGGCTCGCACTGAGGCGCGGGGTGCCGCGTTCAAGCCAGGCGGCGGACGCCCCGGCGTCGAGCGCCTCGCGGGCCAGCCGGTCCTCCAGGTCGGCGTCGAGCCAGGCGCCGGCGTCCACGTCGTCGGACGTGATCGACACGTCGAGGCGGATGGCGCGGGCCGCGTCGAATCCGGACGAGGTCTCGATACGGGGTGCCCTCGCCGCTCCGGCTCGACCGCCGAGGTCGACCGCGAGCGCGTCGGCGATGACCGCCGTCATCACCGCCGACGGCACCGAGACGGCCTGCTCGAAGATGCGCCACTCGCGCTCGACGCCCGCGGCCGCGTACGCGTTCGCGCCCCCGTCGATCTGCACCTGCTGCTCGCCGCTGACGACGAGCACCGCCCCGCGGAGCACCACGAGCGGCCACAGCGCGCGCACCTCGGCGGGCGAGAGCGGACGCAGCTCGTGGAACGCGCGCACCGCGGGCAGCACCGAGGCGGGCTCAGCGCCCGCGTGGTGCAGGACCGACGAGACGGTGATCGCGAGCTCGGCCACCGCCCAGCTCGCGGTGACGTCGCCGAAGTCGATCATGCCGTCGGGCATCCGGATGCCGTGCCGGGTCGAGCACACGACGTTGTCATCGGTCAGGTCGAGGTGCACGGCCTGGATCGGCAGGTCGGCGGCGACGGCCTGCACGTCGCGCCAGGCGCGCGCAGCGGCATCCGTCACCATCGCCCGCTTGGCCGGGTCGGGGTGGAAGCGCGCCAGCAGCTCGACGACGCGGTCGGCGTGGCGGAGGTCCCACTGCAGCACGCGGTCGAGGCCGGGGTGGTCGAATCCGTCGAGCGCGAGGCTCGCGTGCGCGGCCAGCTCGCCCATGCGCGCGACGACGGCGGGCGAGAGGTGCGCGCTGCCGGTGAGCGTGCCGCCCGGCAGGTAGTCGAGCAGGCGGATGGCGCGGGGCCCCTCGCTCGTGTCGGCGACGACCGAGCGCGGGGCGCCGTCGGCGGCGCGGCTGGTCGTCGCGATCCGCAGCTGCGGCGCGCGGGCGGCGAGGCGCGACGCGGCCTGGTCCTGGGCCTCGAGCTCGTCGGCCGTGAACGCGGGGTTGGTGATCTTCACGACGCCGACCGGGGAGCCGGCTGTCGCGACGGCCGACGGGTCGGAGCCGTCGCGTGAGCGCGCGAGGAAGTTCTGGTCCTGCTGGCTGCCGAGTGGTTCGAGGACGACGTCGAGTGCCCAGTGCTCGCGCACGATCCGCGCGACCTCGTCGGCGGGCAGGCTCGGCGCGGGAAGCTCGCCCGCCGAGAAGAAGTCGAATCCGGCGGGGCCGTGCGTCATGGGGTCGTCTCCTCGGCCGCCGACGATCGGCGGCATCGACTCGACGATAGACGGCGCGCGTGCCGCGTCAGGAGTGCCGCCGCGTCGAGCCGGGCCCCGGCGATTCGCCGGTCCGGCCTGCGCCCGGCCCGGCGCCGTGCCGTGCGCTACGCCCGGTGGCGCGGCATCCGCTGCTCGTCCTCGGCAGGCGTCGCCGACGAGCGGGCGGCCGAGCGGCGGCGGATGAGCGGCGTTCCGTTGACGGCGGCGAGCGCGAACAGCATCGACACCGCGAGCGCGCTGAGGCCGAGCGCACTGAGCGTGGTGAGCAGGACGTCCATGTCGGCACCTCTTCCCTGAGCTGGTGTCAGGAGACGGTAGACGGGGGAACGCCACCGATGGAGGGTCTTGACAGGCGGACCGTTCGTCCGGCATGAGGACGACGCGCGGCCCGGCTGCGACGGATGTCGGCGGCCTCGCTTACCGTGATCGGCATGACGAACCCGACGCATTCGACCCTCGAGCCCGACGTGCTCGACGAGCCCTGCCTGCGCTGCGGCTCCGCCGCGGTGCGGGTCATCGTGTACGGCCCGCTCGACCTCGAGGTCGAGGCCGATGCCTCCGCCCTCGGCCTGCACGCCGAGGCGCCCATCTTCGACTGCCGCGACTGCGGCTTCGAGTGGGGCGAGGCGGTGCGCGACCTCCTCGGCTGAGCCGGGCGCTCAGTTTGCGCCCGGCAGCGACGCGGCCGCGCCGGTCGGGTGCTGCTCGACGCGCGCGATCACGCCCGCCGCGTCCGATTCCTCGGCGCGCGTCCTCGCCGACCCGACCGCGGTGAGCGCCGCTCGCCCGACGAACACCGACCACGCCACGATGCCGAGCAGCTTCGCGCCGTCCTCGATGAGCACCGATGCCTGGGTGGGCCGCACGAGCACGTCGACGACCGCCGACCCGCCGAAGGCCGCGATCGCAAGCAGGAGCACTCCGCCGTCGAACCGCTCGCGGACGACCTCCTGGAACCGGGCGACGTAGACGAGGAACGCCGCGCCATAGGTCGCGGCGACCGCGATGGAACCCCACGACGTCACCGACGCCGCCTCGTGCAGGAGCAGCAGGTCGTCGAGGACGAAGGCGAGGCTGAGCCCGAAGCTCCACGCCAGCAGCGCTCCGAGCGGGTCGCCGTTCCGGCGGCCGATCATCCAGCCGAGGAGCGCCATGCCGCTGGCGATCGCGATCACCAGGACGCCGAGGTTGGAGAGCAGTCCGTAGGCGGGGCTCGCGTCACCGTGCTCCGCGGCGATGACCTGGCTGTCGCGAAGCACGTGGCTCGGCGGCAGCCAGGGTTGCGTCGCGGCAGCCACGACGGCGATCGCAACCGGCGCGACGATCGCGGCGTAGACGAGCATGGGCGTGCCGTGGGGGCGGTGCGGGTTCGGGTCGGACGGGGGTTCCTGGGGACGAACCATCCCGCGACGATACGGGCGCGCCGCCGGCGGCAGAATCCCCTTGACAGCCGGCCCGCCCTGCCGGCGGCGCGCTCAGCGGGCCGCGGGAGGCGCCTCGTCGGCGAGGAGTTCGTCGCGGATGCGGCGCAGGTCCTCCATGAGCGAGCCGACCAGGATCCAGTGCTCGGACTTCGGTGCCGCCACGACCAGTGGCGCGGTCAGCGCGGGGATCACGGACGTGAGCGGCTCGGGATCCACGTCGGCGAGGTGCACCGCGAGGCGGATGTCGTGGGCGACCCGCCGCAGCTGCTCGGCGATCGCGCGCACCGTGGGTTCGCTCGCCAGGCCGTCGTCGTAGTGGTCCACCACGGCGCGGGTCATGCCGATCACCTGCGTGACGATGGGCCCGAGGCGTTCGAGGAGCCTGCGCTGCTCGGCGAGCTCGGCGCGATGCGCCGACCTGCGGGGGTTCAGGGTGAGCGATTCCTCGGCGTCGGCGATGGCGCCATCCGCCGCATCGCGCATCGGCCGCAGCAGGCGCGCCTCGATCATGAGCGCCTCGAGGTCGGCCCGGCGCTGGGGGGTCCCGAGGGCGGCGGCCAGGCGGTCGACGGATGCCGCGAGCTCGCTGCCGAGGCCGGCGAGCTGCTCGCGCGCCGGGCCCACGAGCACCGGCGGCACGATCAGCACGTTGACGACGATGCCGATGGCCGCGCCGATGAGCGTCTCGAGGATGCGGTCGAGCGCGTACTCGGGCGAGGTGCCCCCGAGCGCGAGCACGAGCATCGCGCTGATCGCGACCTGGTTCGACGTGGGAGTCGTCATCCGCGCCGCCCACGCCGCCAGGATCGCGACGACGATCGCGAGCAGGACGACCCAGCTGTTCGGGCCGAAGACGAGCCCCAGCACGGAGGCGATCACGACGCCCGCGATCACGCCGACGCTGCGTTCGATCGCCTTGCCGAGCGACTGGTCGACGCTCGGTTGCACGACCAGCAGGGCGGCGATCGCCGCGAACACCGGGAGCGGGCCCGGGATGAGCCAGCCCGCGATGAGCCATGCGGCGATCGTCGCGACGGCCGACTTCAGGACCTGCAGGATAGGCGCCCGCCGGGTCGCGCGGAACCGTTCGGAGAACCGCATGGGCTTCACGCTAGCGTCCGCGCATGCGCTCGACCTCGAGCCGATTGACCTCGGCGGCACGGGCGAGCAGGTCGCTGCTCGCCGGCGCCGTCGGCCCGGTGAGCGCCCACCCGATCCACGCGCTGCCGCACGTGCCGCGATGGCACCGCGGCCGGGTCGTCGCGATCGGCGACGCCGTGCACGCGACGAGCCCGAGCGCCGGCCAGGGTGCCTCGCTCGCACTCGAGGATGCGATCGTGCTCGCCCGCGCGCTGCGCGACGCTCCCGACCACGAGACCGCGTTCGCCGCGTTCCAGCGGATGCGGCAGCCTCGCGTCGAACGCATCGTGGGGTACGCCCGCGCGGTCGACCGGAACAAGCGCGTGACCCGGTCGCGCGTCGGTGTCGCGCTCCGCGACGCCATGCTCCCGTTGTTCCTGCGGAACGCGATGGACGACCGCCGCAACGACGACCTCTACTCGTACCGGGTCTCGTGGGACGCGTCGGGCGTGCCCGCCGGGTAGCGGACACGCCCTCGACGTGGACCAGCGGGGGACTCAGCCCGCCTGGGCGGCGTCGCGCTTCGGCAGGCGCCATCCGGGTCGGACGAAGTGGCAGGTGTAGCCCCACGGGATGCGCTGCAGGTAGTCCTGGTGCTCGGGCTCGGCCTCCCAGAACGCGCCGGCCGGAGCGACCTCGGTCACGACGGGTCCGGGCCAGAGACCCGAGGCGTCGACATCCGCGATCGTGTCGATCGCCGTGTCGTACTGGGCCTCGCTGGTCGGGTAGATGGCCGAGCGGTAGCTCGTGCCGATGTCGTTGCCCTGGCGGTTCTTCGTCGAGGGGTCGTGGATCTGGAAGAAGAACTCCAGCAGCTCGCGGTAGCTCAGCTTGGCGGGGTCGAACACGACCTCGAGCGCCTCGGCGTGCGTGCCGTGGTTGCGGTAGGTCGCGTTGGGGACGTCGCCGCCGGAGTAGCCGACGCGCGTGCCGAGCACGCCCGGCAGCTTGCGGACGAGCTCCTCGATGCCCCAGAAGCAGCCGCCCGCGAGGACGGCGGTCTCGGCGCCGGGGAGGGTGGTGATTGTGCCGGGGGTGGTCATGCGCGGTCCTCGCTCTCGGTGGGGGCGGTGGTGGTGGCGGATGTCGCGGCATCCGCGTTCTGGAACAGGCGGCGGTACTCGCCGTAGCCCGCGGCCTCGAGGTCGTCGAGGTGCACGAAGCGCAGCGCGGCCGAGTTGATGCAGTAGCGCAGGCCGCCCTGGTCGGCGGGGCCGTCGTCGAAGACGTGGCCCAGGTGGCTGTCGGCGCCCGACGAGCGGACCTCGACGCGCTTCATCCACAGCGAGCGGTCGACGTGCTCGGTCACCGCCGCGTCCTCGATCGGGCGGGTGAAGCTCGGCCAGCCCGATCGGCTGTCGTACTTGTGCACGCTCGCGAAGAGCGGCTGCCCCGACACGACGTCGACGTAGAGCCCCGGCTCGTGGTTGTTCCAGTACTCGTTGCGGAACGCCGGCTCGGTCGCATCGTCCTGCGTGACCTTGCGCTGCAGCGGGGTGAGACGGTCGACCGCCTCGGGAGTCCTGCGGTAGTCGTGTGACACGGTTGCTCCTTCTCCGGGCGGCTCCGGCTGGGCCGCCCTCGGACGCCGACACCGGCTGAGCCGGTTACGTACGCGTCCACATGGAAGAACCCCGGAGGGGCGGCGCGTGTTCCGCAGGATGCGCCCGCTTGCTGTGGGTTCGCTGTGACCGAGTTCGGTGGTCGACGAGCGGGCGCCGCCTGATACGAGACCCCGCCCGTCGCCGGGTGGTGGGAGAATCTCCCCATGCCCGATCGCCTGATGCTGCTCGACACCGCGTCGCTGTACTTCCGCGCCTTCTACGGAGTGCCAGATTCGATCACGCGGGCGGATGGCACGCCCGTCAACGCGGTGCGCGGGCTGCTCGACATGATCGCGCGCCTCGTGACCGACTTCGAGCCGACGCACCTCGTCGCGTGCTGGGACGACGACTGGCGTCCGCACTGGCGGGTGGAGCTCATCCCGAGCTACAAGGCGCACCGCGTCGAGGAGGTCGTGCCCGGTGGTCCCGATGTCGAGGAGGTCCCCGACCCGCTCGAGGCCCAGGTGCCGATGATCCGCGAGACGCTGGGCCTGCTCGGCATCCCGGTCGTAGGCGTCGAAGCGCACGAGGCCGATGACGTCATCGGCACGCTCGCGACCGGTGCCGGCATGCCGGTCGACGTGGTCACGGGTGACCGCGACCTGTTCCAGCTCGTCGACGACGACGCGGCGGTGCGGGTGATCTACACGGCGCGCGGCATGAGCCGACTCGAGCTCGTCGACGCCGAGTGGGTCGTGGCGAAGTACGGGATCGAGCCGTCGCAGTACGCCGACTTCGCGACGCTGCGCGGCGACACGTCCGACGGCCTCCCCGGCGTCGCGGGCATCGGCGAGAAGACCGCGGCCGGACTGCTCGGCGAGTACGGTTCGCTCGAAGCGATGCTCGCGGTCGCCTCCGGGGATCCCGATGCAGCGGATGCCGCGCCGCCCCTCTCCGCGTCGATGCGGGCGAAGCTCGCCGCCGCGCACGACTACCTCGCCGTCGCCCCGACGGTCGTGAACGTGGTCCGCACGCTCGACCTGCCGTCGGCCGAGGAACTCGGCGCGCGGCTGGCGCCGGTGACCGGCGATGCTCGATCGACGCTCGAGGCGCTCGCCGGCGAATGGAACCTCGGGGGCGCAGTGCCGCGGGTGCTCACCGCGCTCGACCGCACCTGACCCCGCGCCGGAACGCTTCCCCTCTCACGATCCGGTACCGGAGTACCGAAGTACCGGAGTACCGGAGTACCGGAGTACCGGAGTACCGAAGTACCGGAGTACCGGAGTACCGGAGTACCGAAGTACCGGAGTACCGGAGTACCGGAGTACCGGAGTACCGGAGTACCGGAGATCGTGCGATCGAATGATGTCTCTGTCTCAGCAGCCGGGGCCCTCGGGTGCGACGCGGCAGTCCCCGGTGACGAGCACGGTATCGAACTCCCCGACGAGCACCTCCTGCGGTGTGCCGGGGATGCTCAGGGTGCCGTCGATCCACCGCCAGCTCGAGCCGTTGAATCGGTACTCGGCGGCGAACACGACCGCGAGTTCGACCGTGTACTCGCCCGAGCTTCCGAACACGTGGCTGGTCGCGGTCTCGGTGAACTCGGGCTGGGCGAGCTCCTCCCAGGTGGATCCCGGCGTGGATGTCTGCACGACGGCCCCGTCGGAGTGCGTCCATCGGTATGCGACGGGGTGGAATCGCACCTCGGCCGGCCGGCCGAGCAGCGTGCCCGACAGCGTCTGCACCGACGACTCGGCGACGAAGTTCGCCGGGAGCCCGACCACCGCCCACCCGCTCGGCTCCATGCCGTTACCGGGAGCGGCCGGTCGGAACGACGCGATGTCGCGCAGCGTCACCGCAGGCTCACCCGCGGGCAGTGGTTCGGGTTCCGCCGCCGACATCCTGCATTCCGTGGGGTCAACCGGGCTGCAGAAATCGTTGACTGGTGCAGCGGGGCGGTCCGCTGGCTCGTCGTTCGAGCCACTAGCCTCGCTCTCGCTTCCCCCGCCACCACCCTGAATGCCGCTTGACGGCAATTGCCCAAGGTTCAGTTCCGCGATCATGTCGACCGTCTGAGCATCACCGTGGCTGTTGACCAAGGCGTCGAGCTCCGAACCGGAGCCCCAGTCCATCGGGTCGTCAGGGTTCAGCGCACCAGCGGCGTTGGCGCCCCCAAGAAAGTGGCCAAGTATGGCGGCGAGCACTGCTAGCCGCAGAACGCTGTGTCGTCCCATCTCTCCAACTCAGTGACTATGAGCGTCCCGGGATCCGTCGCTGTCGACTCGAACACGGCCAGCACCGCCGATGTGATGCTGCGGTCAGAGGGTGTTACATCCTCTCCTGCGGCGTTCACGAGTCGAACTTGGCTGACATCTCTGCACACATACGCGGATACCTCGGCGATTCCGTTGCTCTCCGAGCGATCCGCCAACCGATGGCCGAAAGATCGCGAATCACCGACAGTCGTCACTTGAGACTCACGGAGAGCCTGAAACTCGCGGACGAGTTGATCAGCGTACGGAGCCTTGACGACCTCGCGAATCGCCTCGATCTCAGTGTTCGAACTGGATGTGATGTCGCTCGAAGTCTCTCTGTACGCCTCGTATGCGGCGACCGCCGCCGCGAGCGCCTCCTCGTCCGAGGCGAAGATCGGCGCGTCGGTCGGCGCCGCGGAGGGCGCGGACGTGGGCTCCACCTCGGGCTCGGGTGGCGCGCACGCGGCGAGCGACGTCAGGGTCGCGCTCGCGAGGAGCAGCGCGGCGAGACGGCGCGGGGTGCGGGGCATGCGCTCCACCGTAGGGGATCGGCGGAGCGCCATCCGATTTCATCCACAGCCCCGGCGCCGGGGGCGACGCAGAATGGGAGGCGCAGCGACATCCGCTCGGCGAAGGGAGTGCGCGTGGGCGACGGGACGAACGTGACCGAGCGCGATCTCGGGCACCTGCGGCGATGCGTCGAGCTCGCGCAGCGGGCGCGCGACCGGGGCGACCACCCGTTCGGGTCGGTCGTCGTCACCGCCGACGGGCGAGTGGTCGAGGGTCTGAACACGGTCGTGACCAGCGGCGATCCGACCGGGCATGCCGAGACCAACGTGGTCCGGGAGGCTGCGGCGCGGCTCGAGCCAGGGAAGCTCTCGGCATCCACGTTGTACACCAGCACCGAGCCGTGTGCGATGTGCGCGGGCGCGATCTACTGGAGCGGCATCCCGCGGGTGGTGTTCGCGCTGTCCGAGTCAGGGCTAGCCTACATCGTCGCCGAGCAGGAGGACGTGCCGACCATGCGCCTGCCGTGCCGCGAGGTGTTCGCGCGCGGCGGGCGTCGGGTCACGGTCGCCGGCCCGGCCGACCTGCCCGAAGCGACCCAGGTGCACGCGGGCTTCTGGGGCTGAGGACCACAGCCCTTCGGCCCGGAGCTCAGTCCGAATCGTCGGCGTCAGTGTCGGCCTCGGCCGCGCCGTCCCGCCGGGCGGCGACCTCCGGATCCTCCTCGGGTTCGAATGTCGTCGCGTCGCCCGCCCCGACGCCGACGCCGTCGGGTTCGTCGGGGATCGTGCCCTCGGTGCCGAGGCCGCCGTCGGTGTCGATCATGTCCTACCCCCTTCGCCGACACCCACGCTGCCAGCCGCAACGCGTCGCGTCGACGGGCTTGACGCGACGTCGACGCCGCACGCGGCGCCGTCGCCACCGCCTGCTGCGGCGCCCGAGGCTGCCACCGCCGCACTCGGGGCGCGCCCTGACGCGCGAGCCGCGGGCACCTCGATAGCCTCCGCGTATGGACCCGAACCACCGCGCCATCCGTCGCGCCCGCTCCCACCCCGACCCCGCCTCCCGCCGCACCCCCGGCCCGCTCGCCCGCATCGCAGCGGCGACGCTCGCCGCGGCCGCCGGCGTCGCCGTCCTGGCGGGGTGCGGCTCCAACGGGCCATCCACACCGGCGACGACGGCCCCGCCCGCCGAGACGACCCCCGTCGGCACCACCCCGCCGCCCACGACGATGCCGCCGGCGTCCGACTCCCCGGCGACCGGCAGCGCCGACCGCCCGCTCGAGGCGATCGACGCGTACGCGCTGTGCCGCGCGCAGACCTACGCCTACTACCCGGGCGACTTCGCGCTGCTCGACTACGCGCCGTTCGCCGACGCGACGGTACTCCAGCGCGACGACCAGGACTGGTTCGTCTACATCGAGGTCGACGACGGCAATCGCACGCCCGACCTCGTCGAGTCGGGCGGCAGCGAGTGCATCGTCGGCGGCACGATCGGCGAGCCCGAGTGGCAGTCCTTCGGCGTGATCTCGCGCGACGGCGCAGCGGACTCGATCGCGAACTACAACCGTCCGCCAGCCCAGCCGTAGGGTGCGATGAGCGGATGTCGCGACATCCGCTCACCAATCAGGTCGGCACGCCCGGCGCGGTCGGGGCCGCCGGCGGCAGCCAGTACTCGGGCGCCGGGAGCATCACGCCGCCGGAGGCCGCCCAGATGACGACGAACGCGTACGTGGCGACCGCGATCGCGAGCGCGCCGAGGCCCATCGCGACCGGCACCGCCCATGACACGGGCACGCCCGCGCGCCGGTAGCGGGGGATCGCCATCCAGGGCACCCACATTCCGGCCGCGCCGAAGCCCGCGATCCACACCGCGCGCAGCGCCTGCCCCTCGAGCGGCGCGAACAGCGCGATACCGAGCGCGCCCGCACCGATCAGCAGGCCCGCCCACGCGAACAGCCGCGCCATGCCGAGGCCGCCCACGTCGTACTGGTCCTGCCACCAAGGCGTCGGGACGCCGCCCTCGGCGGGGCGGCCGTCGCCCGCGCCGCGAGGCCCGCGGTCGGGCTCGTCGGGATCGCTTCGCTCGGCCGGATCGGTCATGCGTCGATCGTACGAGCCGCGGCGCGCTGCCGCGCCATCCGCCCGCCTCGCGCACCGTTGCGCTTGTCGGGGATCGCGCCCGACGCCCGGCACGTGGGCGGCTGTGCAGGAGAGTCGGGGATGCACAGGACGGATCGGCGGAAACGGTTCGGCACATCGCGGAATCTCCTGTAATCCGCGAGGGGCGAGGGGCGAGGGGCGAGGGGCGAGGGGCGAGGGGCGAGGGGCGAGGGGCGAGGGGCGAGGGGGGGGAGGGCGAGGAGGGCGCGCTATGCGCGCGGCGGCGCGATCGACTCGCGCTCGACGAGCGTCTGCGGGAGCACGAGGTGCTCGGTGGGCGCGCGGTCACCCGCGATGCGGCGCACGAGCAAGCGGGCGGCCTCGGCGCCGATCTCGTGGATCGGCTGCGCCATCACGGTGATCGCGGGCGCCGAGAGGCTCGTCCAGTCGGCGTCGTCGAACGCGACCAGCGACACGTCGCCGGGGATGCCCAGGCCGAGCTCGCGCAGCGTGCGGAACGCCGCCTGCGCGATGAGGCTGTCGGAGGCGACGATCGCCGTGATGCCGTCACCGACCAGCGAGCGCACGATCGCGTCGACACCGTCGCGGCGCGCGTTCAACCGCACGTCGCGAGCCGGGTCGTCGACGCCGGCGGCCTGCAGCGCGCCCACGAAGCCCGCGACGCGGTCGTCGACCGAACTCGAGCCGAGCCGGTCGCCCACGCGGTAGTCGCTGGGATGCGCGATCGTCGACACGAACGCGATGCGGCGGTGCCCGGCATCCAGCAGCAGGCCGGTGAGCCGGCGCGCCCCCTCGGCGTTGTCGGCGACGACCGTGTCGACGTCGAGTCCGTCGGCGACGCGGTCGAACAGCACGAGCGGGCGGCCGCGGTCGACGGCCTCGCGAAGGCTCGCCGGGTCGATGGTCGAGGCCGGCGCCACGAGGATGCCGTCGACGCGCTTCGCGAGCAGCACCGAGATCGCGTTCTGCTCGGCCTCGGCGTCCTCGTCGGCGTTCAGCAGGATCAGGTCGTACCCCGCGGCTTTCGCGACGTCGGCCGCACCGCGCGTCGCCTGGGCGAAGAACGGGTTCTCGATGTCGCCGACGACGATGCCGATCGAGTTCGAGCGGCCCGTGTTCATCGTCTTCGCCAGCGCGTTCGGGTGGTAGCCGAGCTGGTCGGCCGCCGCCTGGACGCGATCGCGCACGGCCTCGCTCACCGCGCCGTAGCCGCCGAGCACCCGCGCGGCGGTCGCCTTCGACACCTTCGCCGCGGCCGCGACGTCGGTGACGGTGACCTCCCTGCGGCCGTTCAGCGGATCCACCGGCATGGCGAGAACTCCTCAGAAAAAAGTGTTGACGGATGTCTCGGATCGCGGTTAGTGTTCCGGGAACGCGTTGAGACCGGTCTCAATCTACTCGACTGAGACCGGTCTCAACAAGAGCAGGATCCTGATCACGCGCGAGCGGACCAGCACCGGCACCAGCAGCACCCCGAACCATCCGCATCACCCACACCGAATACGCACAGCCCAACGACACGAAGGAACCATCGTGAACCAGCGCACCCTCCTCCGGCGCACGGCCGTCGCGGCCGTCGCCGCGGCCACGGCCCTCGTCCTCTCCGCCTGCGCCGCCGGCGCCGCAAGCACCTCGGGCGACGAAGCCGACGACAACCCGTACGGGCTCATCACGCCCGGCCAGATCCGCGTGGCCAGCCTCGGCGACGCCAAGCCCTACACGTTCACCGACGAGAGCGGCGAGTTCACCGGCTTCGACGTCGAGCTGTTCACGGATGTCGCTGAGCGGATCGGCATCGACGACGTCGTGTTCACCGGCCAGGACTTCTCGGGCCTGCTCGCCGCCGTGGCGAACGGCCAGTTCGACGTCGGCGTCGCCGCGATCGGCATCACCGACGAGCGCAAGCAGACGGTCGACTTCTCCGACGGGTACCTCGCCGGCTACCTGACGGTCATGGGCCACCCCGACGCGGGCATCGCCGACGAGGACGACCTCGCGGGCAAGCGCCTCGGCGTCGTGCAGGGCACCCTGCAGGAGGCGTACGCGGTGAAGAACTTCACCGAGACCGAGCTCGTGCGCTTCCCCGACAACAACGCCGCGATCTCGGCCGTGAACAGCGGCTCGATCGACGCGCACTTCCTCGACTACGAGGCGGCGAAGGAGTACGCCGACCAGTTCGGCCTCGTGAACGCGATCGACATCCCGTCGTTCGACGCGCCGGCCGGCTTCGCGATCGCGAAGGGCAACACCGAGTTCCAGGCCGCCCTCAACGAGGCGCTCGCCGCCGCGATGGAGGACGGCACCTGGAAGGAGCTCTACGAGAAGTGGTTCCCGGGCTCCCCGATGCCCGAGCAGTACCTGCCGTCGAGCGAGCAGGGCGAGTAGCCGCACGCCGACGCTCCGGTGCGGGTCGCGTCGCGACCTCCGTCACCCGACGGGCCGCCCGCGGTCCGCACCGGACCACCAACCGACCGAACGGAATCCACCATGGACTGGCTCGACAATCTCGTCGCCACCTTCCTCGACTTCGACGCGATGTGGCAGGTGTTCCCGCAGCTGCTGGGCATCGGGCTCGTCAACACGCTCGTGATCTCGATCGCGGCGACCGTGATCGGCGTCGTGCTGGGCATGATCGTGGCGATCATGGGCATCTCGCGCTCGCGCTGGCTGCGCGTGCCCGCCCGCATCTACACCGACATCTTCCGCGGCCTGCCCGCGATCCTGACCATCCTGCTGATCGGGCAGGGCTTCGCCCGGATCAGCCAGCAGGTCTTCGGCCCCTCCCCGTACCCGCTGGGCATCCTGGCGCTGAGCCTGATCGCGAGCGCCTACATCGGCGAGATCTTCCGCGCCGGCATCCAGTCCGTGGACCGCGGCCAGCTCGAGGCCTGCCGCGCGCTGGGCATGGGCTACGGCAGCGCCATGCGCCTGGTCGTCGTGCCGCAGGGCGTGCGCCGGGTGCTGCCCGCCCTGGTGAACCAGTTCATCGCGATCGTGAAGGACTCCAGCCTCGTGTACTTCCTCGGGCTGCTCGTGTCCGAACGCGAACTGTTCCGGGTGGGCCAGGACGCCGCGGTGCTGACCGGCAACCTCTCCCCGCTGGTCATGGCGGGCCTGTTCTACCTGATCATCACCGTGCCGTTGACGCACCTCGTCAACTACTTCGACGAGCGCTTCCGCACCGGGCGACGCAAGCCCACCCCGCCCAAGAGCGGCCTCGACGAGGTCGAGGAGCAGCAGCAGGCCACGCCCGTCGCACTCACCTACGGAGAGAACTCATGACGTACACCTCCCCGGTCCCCGTGACCGACGGGCACCTCTACACCGGCTCGAGCCTCGAATTGCGCGGCCTGAGCATGGCGTACGGCGAGATCGAGGTGCTCCGCGACGTGAACCTCACCGTGGCGCCCGGCACCACGACCTGCATCATCGGGCCCTCCGGGTCGGGCAAGTCCACGCTGCTGCGCGGCGTGAACCGGCTGCACGAACCCAGCCGCGGCGACGTGCTCCTGGCCGGGCAGAGCATCCTCACCCAGAAGCCCGACCTGGTGCGCCGCCGCATCGGCCTGGTGTTCCAGCACTTCAACCTCTTCCCCGACCACACCGCCGAGCAGAACATCGCGCTCGCACTGCGCAACGTGAAGGGCCTCTCCCGGGCCGAGTCGCTGCGCATCGCCCGCGAACGCCTCGCCGAGGTCGGCCTGGCCGAACGCGCCGACCACCGTCCCCGCGACCTGAGCGGCGGGCAGCAGCAGCGGGTCGCGATCGCCCGCGCCCTCGCCATGGAGCCCGAGGTCATGCTCTTCGACGAGGCCACCAGCGCGCTCGACCCCGAACTGGTCAAGGGCGTGCTCAACCTCATGGCCGGCCTCGCGCAGCGCGGCATGACCATGCTCGTCGTCACGCACGAGATGGGCTTCGCCCGCAAGGTCGCCGACCAGGTCGTGTTCATGGACGAAGGCCGCGTCGTCGAACACGGCCACCCCGACGAGCTGTTCGACGAACCGAAGAGCCCCCGCCTGCGCCGCTTCCTCAGCGAGGTGCTCTGATGACGGATGGCACGACCCGCGCGGACGGCACGCGCGACCCGATCCGCACCGCCGTCGTCGGCTTCGGCACGAGCGGCCGCGTGTTCCACGCCCCGTTCCTCGACGCCGACCCGGACTACGCGCTCGACCTCATCGTGACGCGCGACCCGGGCCGTCGTGCGGCCGCCGAGGCGCGCCATCCGTGGGCCTCGACCGTCGCGACCGTCGACGAGCTGTGGGCGGCCGCCGACCGGCTCGACCTGGTCGTCATCGGCTCGCCGAGCGGCACGCACGCGACGCTCGCCGACGCCGCGCTCGACGCCGGGCTCGACGTGGTGGTCGACAAGCCGTTCGCGGTGACCGCCGACGAGGGGCGCGCGCTCATCGAGAAGGCGGCACGGCTCGGCCGCACGCTCACGGTGTTCCAGAACCGCCGGTGGGACGGCGACTTCCGCACCGTGCGGCGGCTCGTGGAGTCGGGCGAGCTCGGCGAGGTCCGGCGCTTCGAGTCGCGGTTCGAATGGTGGAAGCCCGAGCCCGGGGCCTCGTGGAAGACCGAGGCGACCGTCGCCGAGGGCGGGGGCATCCTCTACGACCTCGGCACGCACCTCATCGACCAGGCGGTCCGGCTGTTCGGGCCGGTCGCCGAGCTGACGGCCGTCGAGATCGAGCAGCGCCGCCCGGGCGCGGCCGCCGACGATGACGCGTTCCTCGCGATCCGGCACGAGTCGGGCGTGCGCTCGCACCTCTGGATGAACGCCGTCGCGCCCGTGCCCGGCCCGCGATTCCACGTGCTCGGCTCGCGTGCCGGGTACACGAGCTGGGGGCTCGACCCGCAGGAGCCGTCGCTCATCGCCGGCGCACTGCCCGGCGACCCCGGCTTCGGCGAGACCGCCGAGTCGCGCTGGGGCGTGCTGGGCGTCGATGGCGCCGCACGGCCCGTGCCGACCGAACCCGGCGACTACGGCGGGTTCTACCGCGAGCTCGCCGCCGCGATCCGCGACGGCGCGCCCGTGCCCGTCGACCCGGCCGATGCGGTCGCGGTGCTCGAGCTCATCGAGCGCGCGCACGCCGCGACATCCGTCACCGCCTGAATCACCACACCAGAAGGAAAGCCGAACCATGTCCGGAACTGAATCGCAGCACGTCGTCGTCATCGGCGGCGGCATCCTCGGCGCGTCGACCGCCGCGCACCTCGCCCGCGGCGGCGCGCAGGTGACGCTCGTCACCGCCGGCCCACTCGCCGACGGCGCATCCGGTCGCTCGATCGCCTGGCTGAACTCGTCGGGCGACCGCTCGGCCGACTACCACTACCTGCGCCTGCTCGCGCTCGACCGGTACCGCACGTGGAGCACCCGGCACCCCGAGAGCCGCGACTACCTGCGCTTCGACGGCGCGCTGAAGTGGGCCGCCCCGGGGGCGAGCTTCGCCGAGACGTTCGCGTTCGAGCGCGCCGGCGGCTACGACGCCGTGTGGGTCGATCGGGCCGACGTGCCCGCCGTCGCGCCCGACGTGGACGCCGACGCAGTCGCCGAGGAGGGCGCGATCTTCAACCCCGGCGAGGGCTGGGTGAGCCTGCCCGACCTCATCGGCGCACTGGTCGACGAGGCCGTGGCCGACGGCGCCCGCGTGATCGAGCAGGCGGGCGACGCACGGGTCGACGTGCAGGACGGCGCCGCGGTCGGGGTCGTGCTGGGCGACGGCACGCGCCTGCCCGCCGACCGGGTCGTGCTCGCGACGGGCGCGGCCGTGCCGGCCCACCTCGCCGCGATGGGCGTCACGGTTCCGGATGCCACGCCCGCCGCGTTCGTGCTGTTCACCGATCCCGTGGACGTCGAGGTCAGAACCGTGCTGAACACGCCGCGCGTCGCGGTGCGGCCCACGCCCGACGGCCGGCTCGTGCTCGATGCGGACTGGGCGGAGCAGTCGGTGCTGGTCGGAGACGACGGGTCCATCACCGTGCCCGAGGAGTCGGTGCAGGGCCTGCTCGACGAGGCGTCGAAGGTGCTCGCCGGCAACCCGCGGCTGACCGCGCAGCGCGTCGGGGCGGGACTCAAGCCGATCCCGGGCGACGGCGAGCCCGTCGTGGGGGCGGTGCCCGCGATCGACGGCCTGTACACGCTGTTCACGCACTCGGGGGCGACGCTCGGGCTCGTGCTCGGCGAACTGCTCGCCGAGGAGATCCTCACGGGCACGCCGTCGCCCGTCCTGGCGTCGTTCCGCCTCGACCGGTTCGAGGCCGACGCGGTGCCCGACGCCGTCGAGACCGGGGCGTGGGCGCCGGTCGGACGGAAGTAGCGCGCCGCCGCCCGCGATCGCGATCGCGATCGCAGGAGTCCCGCCGTTTCGCAGGGCCGATTCGCGTTCTCGGTCATGCGGATCGCGGAATCTCCTGTGAACCGAGGGGTGGCTCGCGATGGCGGGCGCGGCTCGGGGTGGCCAGGGGGTGGACGCCGGCGGCACCCGGCCCGCAGAATGGGCGGGTGCCGCTCGGCACGTCCAGTCCTGATCGACGATGACGAACCGGGGGTACTCCCATGCGTCGCACCGTGTCCGCCGAGATCGCGCTCGGCATCGACGAGCCGGCTCGCCTCGCGTTCATCGTGGCGGTCGCCGGCGCGACATCCGCCGAGGCACTGACCGTGACCTCGGCAGGTCGGCCCGTCCAACCGGCCGAGCTGACGGATGCCGCGGGCAGCCGCATCCACGTCGTCGACGCGCCCGCCGGGCCGCTGGCGCTGTCGTACTCGGCCGAGGTCGACGGCCGCGCGCCGGCCGCACCGGTGCAGGACGCCGACCTGCTGACGTACCTCCGACCGAGCCGCTACTGCGAGTCCGACACGCTCGCGGCGACCGCCGCGGCCGAGTTCGCGGGGCTCGAGGGCGTCGCGCTGCTCGACGCGGTGTCGTCGTGGGTCGGCACGCGGCTCGCCTACGTGCCGGGGTCGAGCGGCCCGACGGATGGCGCGGTGCAGACGCTGCTCGCGCGGCAGGGCGTGTGCCGCGACTACGCCCACCTCGTGATCGCCCTGCTGCGCGGCCTCGACGTGCCGGCGCGGCTCGCCGCCGTCTACGCGCCCGGGCTCGACCCCATGGACTTCCACGCGGTCGCCGAGGCGTACGTCGACGGCGCGTGGCACGTCGTGGACGCCACGGCGCTCGCCCCGCGGTCGACGCTGCTGCGCATCTCCACCGGCCGCGACGCGGCCGACACCGCGTTCCTCTCCTCGTACGGCGGCGCCGTGACGCTGGAGTCGGTCGAGGTGACGGCCGTCGTCGACGACCTGCCGGGCGACGACGTCACCCGGCTGGTCGAGCTCCGCTGAGAGGCGGGGATCGACCTGCCGGGCGACGACGTCACCCGGCTGGTCGAGCTCCGCTGAGAGGCGGGGAGTAGCATCCGTCAGGCAGCGTGCCGAAGCGGGCCGCCGCGGAGGAGGAGCACATGTCGAAGCGGATCTGCGTCACGGGCGCGTCGGGGCTCACCGGGCGGGCGGTCGTCGCCGACCTGCTCGAGCACGGCTACGAGGTGCTCGCCACCGACCTCGTGCCACCGTCGCCGTTGCTGCCGCCACGCGGGTCACGGCCCGACCTCGTCTACACGCAGGCCGACCTGACCGACTTCGGCGACACGATCGAGGTCGTGAGCGGCGTCGACGCCGTGGTGCATCTCGCGGCCATCCCGGCCCCGGGCATGTTCACTGCGGCGCGCACGCTCAACGTCAACAACGCGATGAACTCGAACGTGTTCCTCGCCGCCGCCCAGGCGGGCGTCGAGCGCGTGGTCTGGGCGTCGAGCGAGACGACGCTCGGCCTCGAATTCGGCCCCGACAACCAGCCCTGGTACCTGCCGCTCGACGAGGAGCACTACCCGCGTCCCACGACGACGTACTCGCTCTCGAAGGTGCTGGGCGAGTCGATGGCCGAGCACGTGTCGGCCTGGTCGGGCATGCCGTTCGTCGCGCTGCGCTTCTCGAACGTGATCGATCCCGAGCGGTACGGCGAGTTCGCGGGGTTCGAGGCCGACCCGGCCTCGCGGCTCTTCAACGCGTTCGGCTACATCGACGTGCGGGATGCCGCGCAATCGGTGCGACGGGGACTCAAGGCGGAGGTCTCGGGCGCCCGCGCGTACGTTATCGCCAACGCCGACACGGTGATGGCGCGTTCCACGAGCCGCCTCGTCGACGAGTTCTTCCCGGGCGTCGAGCTGCGTCGCGAGTTCGGCGAGCACGAGTCGCTGTTCTCGATCGAGCGGGCGCGTGCCGAGCTCGGGTTCGAGCCCGAGCACGAATGGCGCGACCGGTCTGCGGGAGGCGCGGGCGCCTGACCCGGCTGACCCATCATCGGGTCAGCTCGTCATCTCCAGGCCGACGGCGGCCGGGACGAACGAGACCGCGAGGATGCCGAGCGCGGCGACGCCGAGCATGAGCCCGGCGGTCGCGGGCCCGCTCGGGCGGTGCCCGGTGCGACGGGCCGCCGCCTGGACGAGTCCGCCCAGCGCCACGGCGATCACGGCGAGCGAGGCCAGCACGCCCGTCGCGACGGGCGGGCGGACCGGGGTCACGAACGCGACCACGGCGGCGACCGCACCCAGCACCAGCGCGAGGATGCCGAGGAGGCGCAGGGCGCCCTGGACGACCGGCGGATCGACCTGCGGCTCGGGGGCGGCGGGACCGCGCGCGACGGCGGACATGCGGCACCGACCCCCCTTCATCACGCCCGCGGTCGCGGGCCCTCCATCAATCGTCCCGCGCCGGGATAGCGCACGACCTCCGATTGACGGCCGGAACGATTGCGATCTGGTCACGACGATTGCGATCTGGTCACGACGGTCACGGAGCCGTCACGAACGGAGCCGGTTCCTTCGTTCGGCGTCGTTCGCGACGCACAGCCGTCGTCCAGCCATCCGCTATTCGACACATGTAGAATTGTTTCGACGATGAGGTCGACACCGACCCGCTCCACAGTCCGAGCCCGATGCCGACCTCCCGAACGAGAAGGAGAGTCATCGAATGGCACGCGTCAGCGGAAAGGTCGCACTCATCAGCGGCGGAGCCCGGGGCATGGGGGCGTCGCACGCCCGACTGCTCGTCGACGAAGGTGCGCAGGTCGTCATCGGCGACCTGCTCGACGACGAGGGGGCCGCGCTCGCGGCCGAACTCGGCGAGGAGAACGCGCGGTACGTGCACCTCGACGTCACCGACTACGCCCAGTGGGAGGCCGCCGTCGCCGCGGCCACCGAGGCGTTCGGCCGGCTCGACATCGTGGTGAACAACGCCGGCATCGCGAACTTCGGCCCGATCGAGGAGTACACGATCGAGGCCTGGCAGAAGATCCTCGACATCAACCTCACCGGCGTCTTCTACGGCATCAAGGCCGCGATCCCCGCCCTGAAGGAGTCGGGTGCGGGCTCCATCATCAACGTCTCGTCGACCGCCGGACTGCAGGGCTACGAGGCGCTGCCCGGCTACAACGCCGCCAAGTTCGGCGTGCGCGGGCTCACCAAGAACGCGGCGCTCGACCTCGGCCGGTACAACATCCGCGTGAACTCGGTGCACCCGGGCGTCATCCGCACCCCCATGACGGAGGAGCTCGAGACCCCGCAGAACCACGTCGCGCTGCACCGGGTCGGCGAGCCGATCGAGCTGTCGAACCTCGTCCTGTTCCTCGCGAGCGACGAGTCGAGCTTCTCGACCGGGGCCGAGTTCGTCGCCGACGGCGGTGAGACCGCGGGCCTCGCGCACTACGAGAGCTGACGGGCTCAGGGCCGCACGAGGCCGAGCTCGAGGAGGCTCCGCGCCGAGGCGAGCACGGCCTCCTCGCGCGGGCGCGGCATCCAGCCGAGCACGCGCGTCGCCTTCTCGTGCGACGCGTCGAGGCGCACGTCGAGCTCGGCGGCCATGGCGCGCAGGTCGGCATTGAACGGTGCGCCCGCACGCACGATCCAGTCCGGAATCATGCGCGTGGGCACGCGCCGGGCGCGTTCGCCGAGCTCGGCGCGCAGCAGTCGCGCGAGCTCCACGTAGGTGAAGGCATCGCCCGACACGGCGATGAACCGCTCGCCCGCGGCATCCGGATGTCCCATCGCTCGCACGTGCAGGTCGGCGACGTCGCGCACGTCGACCGCGTTGAAGGTGCCGCGCGGCACCGCCGGGAACCGGCCGTCGAGGAGCGAGCGCAGCAGGCCGAGCGAGCTCGACAGGTCGGCGCCGAGCGCCGGCCCGAACACGCCGACCGGGTTCACGACCGACAGCTCGAGGTCGCCGCCCTCGCGTGCGGCGAAGTCCCAGGCGGCCCGCTCGGCCAGCGTCTTGGATCGCACGTAGGCGGTGACGCCGGGGCGGTCGGGGTCGGTCCAGTCGTCCTCGGTGAACCGCCGACCCGGATGGGGACCGTAGCCGACAGCCGCGAACGACGAGGTCTGCACCACGCGCCGCACGCCCGCGTCGCGTGCGGCCCGCAGCACGCGGAGCGTGCCGTCGCGTGCGGGCACGATCAGCTCGTCGGCATTGCGCGGCTGGCGCGCCGGGAACGGGGAGGCGACGTGCAGCACGTGCGTCGCGTCGCGCACCGCCTCGCGCCATCCCGCGTCGTCGAGCAGGTCGGCCGCCACGATCTCGAGCCCGCTGGGGTTGGCCCCGCCGAGCCGGACGAGCGCGCGCAGATCGTCGGCGCGCCGGAGGTCGCGCACGGTCGCGCGGACACGCCGGCCGTCGGCGAGGAGCCGGACGACGCAGTGGATGCCGACGAAGCCCGTGCCGCCCGTGACGAGTACCAGTCCGTCGTCCATCACCGCCTCCGGCTCGGACTCTACTCCGCCTCGCCGCAACGCCGGTCGGCATCGGTAGGGTGACGGCATGACCCACGCGGATGCCACGGCGGGCGCCTCGCCCGCCCCGTCCGCGAGCCACGACCCGCGGCTGCTGCGTACTCGCGCCGCGCTCACCTCGGCCCTGCTGCGACTGCTCGAGCGGGCGCCGCTCGACGCGATCTCGGTCGCCGCGCTCTGCCGCGAGGCGGGCGTGCACCGCACGACGTTCTACGGGCACGCGCCGAACGTGCACGCGTTCGCGCTCACAGTCTTCACGCAGGACCTCGACCAGCGCACGGCCGTCGCGGTCCAGCCGTCGGCCGAGACGCCCGAGCACATCGCCGAGCGCTACTTCGACTCGCTCACGCGCGTGCTCGAGCACATCGTCGAGGAGCGGGTCGGCTACCGCGCGCTGTTCGGCTCGGCGAGCCGCGGGGTGTTCCGCGCCGCGCTCGAGGAGCGCCTGCGTCGGCGCGCGCGCATCGCGCTCGAGGTGTGGCGCGCCAAGCGCGTGCCCGGCGCGCCCGTCGCCGATGCTGAGGTCGACGAGGCCGCGGCCTTCATCGCGGGCGGGCTCGTCGGCGCGGTCGAGACCTGGGCGATGGGCGATGAGACGGATGCCGCGGCATCCGCTGCCCGCATCTCGGGGCTCATGCCGAGCTGGTGGCCGCGCCGGCGTTGATGCGGTGGCCGCGTGGCGCCGCACCGCCGCCACTCTGCGCGCCACTTCGGTGGCCGGTGCGCCAGCTGAGGTGGCGCAGCACGCGCCGAGCGGGCGCGTCGGCGCAGGGGCGCGTGCGTGATCCTTGCGCACAGTGGCATCCTTGCCAGATGACCAAGCGGAACCACCGCGTCGCGGTGCTCGTGCTCGACGGCGCGAAGCCGCTCGACGTCGGCATTCCGGCGCAGACGTTCACGACGCGGGCGAGCATGCCGTACGAGGTACGGGTCTGCGGTGCCCAGCCCGGTCCAGTGGCGGGCGGGGACGGCCTCTCGTATCACGTCGCCGACGGGCTCGAGGCGTTCGAGTGGGCCGAGACGATCTTCATCCCCGGGTACCGGCATCCCGATCGCGATGACCCGCCCGCCGCGGTGGTCGAGGCGCTGCGCGCGGCGCACGAGCGTGGCGCGCGGATCGCGGCGATCTCGACGGGGGCCTTCGCGCTCGCCGCGACGGGGCTGCTCGACGGTCGGCGGGCCACGACGCACTGGCACTACACGCGGGCGCTCGCCGCGCGCCATCCGCTCGTGCGCGTCGATGAGAACGTGCTGTTCGTCGACGAGGGGCAGGTGCTGACGTCGGCGGGCGCGGCATCCGGTATCGACCTCTGCCTGCACCTCGTGCGGCGCGACCACGGCGTCGCGGTCTCGAACCACGCTGCGCGGCGGCTCGTCGCGGCGCCGTACCGCAGCGGCGGGCAGGCGCAGTACGTGCCGCGCGCACTGCCCGAGCCGCTCGGCGACGTGTTCGCGGCGACGCGCCAGTGGGCGCTCGAGCACCTGCAGGAGCCGCTGGCCCTCGGCGACCTCGCGCGCAACGCGAACGTGTCGCCGCGCACGTTCTCGCGGCGGTTCGTGGATGACACGGGCTACACGCCCATGCAGTGGATCCTGCGCGCACGCATCGACCTGGCGCGGGAGCTGCTCGAACGCACCGACCTCGGGGTGGAGCAGGTCGCCGCGCAGGTCGGGCTCGGCACGGGCGCGAACCTGCGGCTGCACTTCCAGCGGATCCTCGGCACGTCGCCGAGCGAGTACCGCCACACGTTCGCGGCCTAGGGCCGGCCTAGGCTCGCCGGCTCGTCGTCAGCTCGCCGGTGCGGCCCGTGTCGCGCAGTCCCGAGGCGGGCGCCGGGGCCGGCACGGGAGACCCGGACGCGCGCGTCAGCCGGGTCACGAGGCGCATGATCGCGTCGAGCGTGCGGGCGGCGATCACGCCGATCAGGGCTCCGAACGCGTTCGCGACGAGGTCTCGCGGGTCGGAGATCCGATCGGACATGGGGATCTGCACCAGCTCGATCGCGAGGCTGAAGCCCGCGCCCATCAGGGCGGGGATGAGGAACGGGACGCCGCGCAGGGCGAACGCGAGCAACGCGCCGAACGGGACGAACATGACCACGTTCAGCCAGAGCTCGGACTCGAGCCCGGTGCTCCAGGTCGACGGCTCGAACCAGAGCCGCCAGTCGAGCACCCCGTTCGGCGACTGGTTGCCGAACCCCGCCCACGGCACCGGACCGAGCGTCACCCACAGCACCAGGCCTGCGTAGAGGAACAGCAGGACGGCGGCGAGGGGGGACGGGCGCATGTCCACCATCGTGGCGAGACTGCCTGAGACCTCCCTCCGAGTCCGCTCTGCGGCGCCAGTGCTCGGGCTGTGACGGTGGACGGGTTGGCGAGATCCTTTCGCATGCTGTCGCCCGAGCCACTGCCATCAATGGTGCCGGCCGACGAGGGTGGGATGCGGCAACAGAAAGGAACCACCTGCCATGACTCGCATCGCCGTCAACGGTTTCGGTCGCATCGGCCGCAACGTCGTCCGCGCGCTCATCGAGCGCGACGCCGACCTCGAGCTCGTCGCCGTGAACGACCTCACCGACCCCGCCGCGCTCGCGCGACTGCTGAAGTACGACACCGTCGGCGGCCGCTTCGGCCGTTCGGTCGAGGTGGATGGCGACACGCTCGTCATCGACGGCCGCCGCGTGACGGTGCTCGCCGAGCGCGACCCCTCGAAGCTGCCGTGGGGCGAGTTCGACGTCGACGTCGTGCTCGAGTCGACCGGGCGCTTCACCGACGCCGAGGCCGCGCGCGCCCACCTCGAGGCCGGCGCGAAGAAGGTGCTCGTGAGCGCCCCGGCGAAGGGCGCCGACGTGACGCTCGCCTACGGCGTGAACACCGACGCGTACGACGCCGACGAGCACGTGATCGTCTCGAACGCGTCGTGCACGACGAACGCGCTCGCGCCGCTCGCGAAGGTGCTCGACGACCTCGCCGGCATCGAGCACGGCTTCATGACCACCGTGCACGCGTACACGCAGGACCAGAACCTGCAGGACTCGCCCCACTCCGACGCGCGTCGCGCCCGCGCCGCGGCCGAGAACATCGTGCCCTCCTCGACCGGTGCCGCGAAGGCCATCGGCCTCGTGCTGCCGAACCTCGACGGCAAGCTCAACGGCGACGCCATGCGCGTGCCGGTCCCGGTCGGCTCGATCGTCGAGCTCAACGCGACCGTGTCGAAGGAGGTCACGCGCGACGAGGTGCTCGCCGCCTACCGCGCCGCCGCCGAGGGCCCGCTCGCGGGCGTGCTCGAGTACTCCGAGGAGCCGCTCGTCTCAAGCGACATCGTCGGCAACCCGCACTCGTCGATCTTCGACGCCGCCCTCACGCGCGTCGACGGCAAGCACATCAAGGTCGTCGCCTGGTACGACAACGAGTGGGGCTTCTCGAACCGCGTGATCGACACGCTGGGGCTGCTCGCGGCCTGATCGCGGCACCGACTCCGGTCGGCTCGGGGGGCGGTACCCGGGCCGGCCGGCACGAACATCGCGTCGGCGGGGGACTGGAGCCCCTGCCGGCGCGATCGCGTTGCTGCGGCGCTGCTGTGCATCCGGCGGGGTCCGCCGTCATCGCGGCGAGACGGGCGATGGTTTCCGGATGGCTCATGCCCGCCTTCCCTCACATGAGGGCGCGTTCACACGAGCGACCTGCGCTCGCGCCATCCGTCGCTAGGTCCCCGGAGAGTCATGTGAGTCTTCCCTCACATGAGGGCGGGCTCACGCGAGCGAGATCGAAAGCATGGCGGCGCGGCATCCGAGCGTGCCCGAGACGTCGGACGGGCGACCGCTACGGTGCGACGCGCAAGTGGCGCGAGCCCGGCGGGAGCTTGTCGACGGCGGCGCGAAGCGTGGGCCGCGGCATCCGCTCGGCCTCAGTATCGAGGAATGCCATGAGGCGCCCGGGGTCGACGCCGCCGAGGTGACGGAGCGCGATGCCGACCGGCTTGGCGACGACCGGGTCGCGGTCGTCCATGAGAAGGGCGGCAAGGCGGAGGAGGTCGTCGCGCGTCGCAGCGTCGCCGCGACGGAGGAAGCCGAGCGGTGCGGTCATGGCGGTGCGACGGCGCAGCGGGTCGGGCGACGCCGCCAGTTCGAACAACGGGTCGCGCGAGCGCGTCAGCAGGTACTCGCCGATCACGCGCGGGGCGGCGCGGTCGACCATGTCCCACGTGTCGATGCGGTCGTGCCGCCGCAGGTAGAGCTCGTACCGTTCGCGTCGCACGGTCTCGTCGCGAGCGCCGCGGCCGCGCACGGCGAAGTCCATCACGCAGAGCGCGGCGAGCCGCGGCTCGTACTCGGGCTCGTCGAGCAGTCGGTCGAGCTCGTCGACCGGCATCGCGGCGTACCGCTTCGTGATGTCGAACAGCTCGCCCATCCGCACGCCGAGCACGGGCGCCCCGCCGTGGTAGTGCTTCTGCGGGTACTGCTCCGGGCGCGCCGCGGCGCGCAGCTCGGCGAGCAGGGCCGATGCCGAGGCCGACGCGTCCATGCGGTCAGGCTAGCGCGGGCCCCGTGCCGCGGCGGAAGACGAGCGCCTCGAGCAGCGTCTCGAGCGAGCGCTGCATGCGGTCGTCGGTCCAGGCCTCCGGGTCCTCGATCGACTTGACCTCGGTGCCACGGCAGTACAGGTACAGGATGTCGGCGATGCGCGCCGCCTCGTCGCGATCGACAGGGGCGCCCGAGCCGCCGCGCCGCACCTCGCCGGCGCCCGCGAGGAACTTCTCGTACGTGGCATCCGTCACCGAGCGCACGACTTCGTACGCGCGCCGGTTCGCGCCGCGCACGTCGGCGATCACCTCGACCCACAGGCTGCGCAGCACCTGCTCCTCGGGCGAGGTGCCGCACATCCACCGCGCGAGCTCGGCGAGGCGCTCGACGCCCGTCAGGTCGCCGAGGTGCGCCGCGCGATCCTCGTCCCAGCGGGCGCGCGCGTGCTCGAGCGCATTGGCCATGAGGTGCGCGCGCGACGGCACGAAGTTCGTGATGTACGCGGTCGAGCGACCGAGCCGGTCGGCCACCGCGCGCAGCGTCACGGCCTGCGTGCCGCGTTCCCGCGCGACCTCGATCGTGGCTCGGGCGATGTCGGCGAGCCGTGCACCGGTGTCGACCTCGATGGGCATGTTGACACCCTGCCATGCGCCCCGCTACGTTTCCAAACACTGTTGTAAAACGGTGCTTTAGTACGGGGAGGGCCATGACCGCGAACGGCGGCGTCTCGTTCTGGTGGCAGCAGATCGGCCTGCCCGCGCAGCGCCCGGCGCTGCCGGGGGATCGCGACGTCGACGTCGCGATCGTCGGCGGTGGGTACACCGGCCTCTGGACGGCCTACGCTCTCAAGCGCGAGCAGCCCGACCTGCGCATCGCGATCCTGGAGCAGCGCTTCGCGGGGTTCGGGGCGTCGGGTCGCAACGGCGGATGGCTCACCAACTCGGTCACGGGCGGTCGCGAGCAGTACGTGAAGACTCACGGTCGCGACGCCGCGATCGCCCAGCAGCGCGCGCTGAACGAGACCGTCGACGAGGTGATCGCGGTCGCCGGGCGCGAGGGCATCGACGCCGACATCCACAAGGGCGGCGAGCTCGAGGTCGCGTACGCGTCCGCCCAGCTCGCGCGGCTGCGCGCGTTCGCGGCCTCCGAGCGGTCATGGCCGGTGACGGATGTCGTCGAGCTCGACGCGCGCGAGACGGCGGAGCGGATCGACGTGGCCGGCGTGCTCGGCGGGGTGTGGCATCCGCACTGCGCCCGCGTGCACCCGGCCAAGCTCGCGCGAGGACTCGCGGCGGCCGTCGAGCGGCTCGGCGTCGAGATCTTCGAGGGCACGACGGTCGCCGAGATCCGCCCCGGCGAGGCGCGCACCCAGCACGGCACCGTGCGCGCGCCGTTCGTGATCCGGGCGACCGAGGGCTTCACGCCCGACCTGCGCGGCGAGCACCGCACGTGGCTGCCGATGAACTCGTCGATGATCGTGACCGAGCCGCTCGCGGCATCCGTCTGGGAGGCGATCGGATGGCACGGCCGCGAGACCCTCGGCGACTTCGCCCACGTCTACATGTATGCCCAGCGCACCGCCGACGACCGAATCGCGTTCGGCGGTCGCGGCGTGCCGTACCGCTACGGCTCGCACGTCGACGACGACGGCGTCACGCAGGCGCGCACGATCGAGAGCCTCACCGCGCTGCTGCGGCGGTTCTTCCCGGCCGCGGCCGGCGCCGCCATCGAGCACGCCTGGTCGGGCGTGCTGGGCGTTCCGCGCGACTGGTCCGCGACCGTCGGTCTCGACCGCGCGACCGGGCTCGGCTGGGCCGGCGGGTACGTGGGCACGGGCGTCACCGCCACGAACCTCGCGGCGCGCACGCTCGCCGATCTGGTGCTCGGCCGCGACACCGAGCTGACCCGCCTGCCGTGGGTCGGCCACCGCGTGCGGAGGTGGGAGCCCGAGCCGCTGCGGTGGCTCGCGGTGCAGGCGATCTACGGCGCGTACCACGCCGCCGACCGCGCCGAGCTGCGTGGACGCGCGAGCACGTCACCGGTCGCGCACGTCGCCGACCTCGTCGCCGGGCGCTGAGCAGACTCCGCGCGGCCCGGCGCTGAGCACCACCCTCGCGACGCGGCGCTCGGCACGCGCCGCGTGGCGGTTCCGAGCGCCCATTCGGCAGTCCGGGCGGTCGCACCGTGTCGGGGGCACCCGTCAGACTGGGCGGGTGACTCGTCGTGGGCTGTTCCTGTTCGCTGCGCTCGGCGTCGCCTGGGGCATCCCGTACCTGTTCATCAAGGTCGCGGTGAGCGAGCTCGATCCGGCGATGGTCGTTCTGGCGCGATCGGCGCTGGCTGCGCTCCTGCTCATGCCGCTCGCGTTCTTCCGGCGCGAGGTCTGGCAGGTGGTGCGGCGGTGGAAGCCCATGCTCGCCTACACGGTGGTCGAGATCATCCTGCCCTGGTACTTCCTGAGCTCGGCCGAGCAGCGACTGCCCAGCTCGACCGCCGGGCTCCTGCTGGCGACGGTGCCGCTCGCCGGCGTCGCCATCGCGTTCATCATGGGGCGGCCCGAGCGGCTCACGAGGCTGAATTGGCTCGGCATCGCGCTCGGCATGCTCGGCGTGGCCGCGCTGGTCGGGCTCGACATCGCCGGGTCCGACCTCATCGCGGTGGCCGAGATGGCGGTCGTCGTGATCGGCTACGCGCTCGGGCCGGCGATCCTCGCGCGGTGGATGCCAGACCTGCCCGGCGTCGGCGTGGTCGCGGTGTCGCTCGCCGCCACCGCGATCGTGTACGTGCCGTTCGTGTTCGTCACGGGCGCCTGGCCGGCCGCCTGGCCCTCGACCTCCGTCGTCGTCTCCATCGTGGTGCTCGCCGTGATCTGCAGCGCGCTGGCGTTCCTGCTCATGGTCGCGCTCGTCGCAGAGATCGGCCCGGTGAAGGCGACGACCATCACCTACGTCAACCCGGCCGTCGCCATCGTCGCGGGTGCCCTCGTGCTCGGCGAGCGCGTCACCGTGTGGACGATCGTCGGATTCGTGCTCGTGCTGCTCGGCTCCTACCTCGTCACCCGCAAGCGGAGGGAGCCGGTCGCCGCCGAGGGGCTCGAGGAGGCGTGCGCCGAGCAGGCGGTCGAGCCGGGCGCCCCATCGTCGGCCACCGCCGGTGACACCGCCGTCGGCGAATCCCGGCGGTGAATCCCACGGTCGTGTCGATTGCCCGGCATCCCGTTCGACGTCCAGAGTGAGGGCGGACAGACCGCCCGAACGATCCGCACCACCGACCCGGCACAGGAGACCACCATGCGCACCCTCATCGTCACCGAGTTCATCACCCTCGACGGCATCGTCGACTCGCCCGGCGGCGGCGACCACCCGCGCGCCGGGTGGACCTTCAAGGAGGTCCCATTTGTCGAGGACGCCTACGAGATCAAGGGCCGCGAGCAGGTCGAGGCCGGCGCGATGCTCCTGGGGCGCGTCAGCTACGACGAGTTCGCGCCCGTCTGGCCGAAGATGGACGAGTTCGCCGAGTACAACGCGATGCCGAAGTACGTCGTCTCGTCGACCCTGACCGATCCCGAGTGGAACAACACCTCGGTGCTGCGCTCGCTCGACGAGGTCGCCGAGCTCAAGCAGGGCGACGGCGGGAGCATCCTCGTGCACGGCAGCGCGACGCTCGCGCAGGGCCTCGCCGAGGCGGGCCTGGTCGACCGGTACCACCTGCTCGTCTTCCCGGTCGTGCTCGGCGACGGCAAGCGCCTCTTCAGCGGCCGCGAGCAGGGCTCGCTGAAGCTCGTCGAGCACGAGGCCTACTCCAACGGCGTCGTCAAGAACGTGTTCGACGTGGTTCGCTGAGGGGGCGTCGCGTCATCCGGAGCGGGCGCCGGCGCTCGCGGTCGCGGTGAGGCCCGGCACGCCGGCGAGCAGCTCGGCGAACAGGTCGCGCGCGTCGTCGTGCACCGCGAGCCGCGACGACTGACCCAGCCACAGCGACTGCAGCTCCCCCTTGCCGAGCCGAGCCGCCGCGGCGCGGAACCCGCCCGTGAGCCAGTTCTGCACCGGGAACGGCGCGATCGCGCCATCCGCCTCGATCTCGCGGATGGCGCGGTTCGGCGCGCCACGCGCGAGGCGCCCGCTCATCGCACGGGTCAGCACGGTGTCCTCGGCGGCGGTCGACTCGATCGCGCGGCGGTGCGCGTCGTTCGCGGCCGACTGCCGGGTGTGCAGGAACGCGGTGCCGACCTGCACGCCGGCCGCGCCGAGCGCCAGGGCGGCCGCGACGCCGCGCCGGTCGGCGATGCCGCCCGCGGCGATCACGGGCACGTCGACCGCGTCGACGACCTGCGGGATCAGCGAGATCGACCCCACGAGGGAGGCCTCGGGGGCGCGGAGGAAGGCGACCCGGTGTCCGGCGGCCTCGCTCCCGGTCGCGACCACCGCGTCGACGCCGCCCTGCGCGAGCGCGACCGCCTCGGCGACCGTCGTCGCGGTGCCGAGCAGGCGGATCCCGAATTCACGGGCGCGCTCCACCACGTGCTGGGGCGGCACGCCGTACACGAAGCTCACCACCGCGGGGCGCACCTCGAGCACCGCATCCCACTGCTCCTTGAACGGGGGAAGGTAGCGTTCGGGCGGCGCGGTCGGCGCGGGCGTGTCGACCTGGTTGTAGAGGGGGCGAACGGCTTCGACCGCGCGCTCGAACACGCCGGGCCGCGGGGTGGTGTCCCCCGGCAGCGGCAGCCACAGGTTGAGCGCGAACGGCTCGCTCGTCGCTGCCCTGAGCTCGGCGCCCGTGCGCACGATGCGCTCGGCGTCGTACCCGTAGAGCCCGTACGAGCCGAGCCCGCCGAGCTCGCTGACGGTCGCGGTCAGCTCGACCGACGAGAGCCCGCCGAACGGCCCGAGCACGATCGGATACCGGATGCCGAGCAGCCGGGTCAGGCCAGATGTCGCCTGCGTCGCATCGAACATGTCGGTCCTCCACTCCCGGGCGTCGCGGCCCTCCCGGCGGGTCGGCTCGGCCGGTCGGTCACTCCGCGCGACGGGTGCCGCAGTTCCAGCACGTGCCGCCCTCCACGAGGGCGCCGCACTCGCTGCAGGTCGCCGCGAGCCAGCAGACGTCGCCGCTCACCCCATCCTGCTCCCGGTCGGGCCGCGGGGGAGTGCCGAACGGCCCATCGCGCTGGTCCACGCCGTCATTGTTACGGCTCGGACGGCGCTCCTCCACCCCGGCGCGGAGAATCGAGGCATGCCCAGCTTCCGCCGCACGATGCTCAAGTCGAAGATCCACCGCGCGACCGTCACGCACGCCGACCTCCACTACGTGGGCTCGCTCACCGTCGACCTCGACCTGCTCGATGCGGCCGACCTCCTACCGGGCGAGCTCGTCTCGGTCGTGAACATCAACACGGGCGCGCGCTTCGAGACGTACGTGATCGCGGGCGAACGCGGCTCGGGCGTCCTCGGCGTGAACGCCGCCGCGCGGCTCGCCGCCGCGGGCGACCTTGTGATCGTCATTTCGTGGGCGTCGGTCGAGTCGACGGATGCCGCGGCCTTCGCGCCGCGTGTCGTGCACGTCGACGCGGCGAACCGCATCGTCGAGCTCGGGGCGGATGCGGCCGCCGCCGTAGTGGACGGGGTGGTCGCGCCGCCGCACGTGTACGTGGGGTGATCGCCGGCCCGACGATTTCGCATGAGAATCGCCCCGTAGGGCGCGTCGGGCGGGCATCGCCCGGAATGTCATGCGGACCGACCCTGGGCGCGCGGTCGGTCAGCGCGGCCGCGGCGGACTCGCATGAGAATCCGCCGGACAGGGCGCCTCAGGCGCGCATCGCCCGGAATCTCATGCGAATCGACCCGGGGGCGTGGTGCGGGTGAGCGCCGGCCCGGCGGTTTCGCATGAGAATCCGGCCAACAGGGCGCGTCGTGCGGGCATCGCCCGAAATCTCATGCGGATCGACCCGGGGCGCGGTGCGCGCCGGTCCGGCGCATTCGCATGAGAATCCGCCCGACAGGGCGCGTCGCGCGGCCATCGCCCGAAATCTCATGCGAATCGGCCGGGGGCGGGCGCCGGGGGCGCAGCGCGGCTCGCGGCGCGGCGCGCCGCGCGAAAACCGCCCGAAACGCACCGGGTGCATACTGAACCCGAGCCGCCGACCGCGACCCCGCGCGACCAGTCGGCGGGTGAGGAGACCCGGATGAACCGTGCCGTCCGCTTCGACGACATCCGCGCGCTCCTCGTCTCGCACATCGACAACGCCGGCATCTCGCGCGTGAAGGTGCTGCCGCACCGACGCCTGCTCTCGGCGAGCACGCACGGCGTGACCATCTCGAACAGCGTCGGCTTCCTGTTCTCGGTCGACGACCACCTCAACGCGACGCCGGCGCTCGACCCGGTGGTCGGCGACCTGCGTGGCATCGCCGACATCTCGTCGATGGCACTGCTCGACGCCGAGTCGGGGCTCGCGTGGGCGCCGGCCGACCTGTACTCGCTCGACGGCAGCGTGCATCCGACATGCACGCGGTCGGCGCTGCGCCGCGTGGTCGACGACGCGCACGACGCGCGGCTCGCGTTCTCGGTCGGGTTCGAGCTCGAGTGCACCGTGTTCCGCGGCACGCCGCACGACCTCGCGACCGCGACATCCGGCCCCGCCTACTCGACACGGTCGGTGCTCGAGGTCGAGGCCTTCGCGCTGGCCGCGCTCGCCGCGCTCGACTTCGCGGGCGTGCCGGTCGAGCAGATGCATCCCGAGTTCGGCAACGGCCAGCTCGAGTTCGCGTTCGCCCCGCGCGACCCGCTCGCCGCGGTCGACGACCTCGCGCTCGCGCGCGTCGTGCTCACGCGGGTCGCGCAGGCGCACGGGCTGCTCGTCTCGTTCGCGCCCGTGCCGATCGTGGGCGGGGCGACGAACGGATGCCACGTCCACCTGTCCGCGACGCGCGAGGGCCGCAACCTCTTCGCCGAGCCCGGCGCGGCGCACGGCGTCTCGGAGGACGGCGGTCGCATGATCGCGGGCATCCTCGACCGGCTCGAGGAGGGTGTCGCGCTGCTCGGCGGAAGCGTGCTCTCGTTCACGCGACTGCGGCCGCACACGTGGGCCGGCGCCGACGTCTGCTGGGGCCCGGCGAACCGCGAGGCGGCGATCCGGTACGTGCGGGGCCAGGCGGGCATGGGCGCCGAGCAGTCGAACATCGAGGTGAAGCCCGTGGATGGCGCGGCGAACCCGTACCTCGCGGTGGCGGCCATCCTCGCAGCTGCGCTCGACGGGATCGTGCAGGACGCGCGACTGCCCGATCCCGTGCACGTCGACCCGGGCACCCTCGCCGCCGAGGAGCGCCGCGCCGCCGCCATCCGCCCCCTGCCGGCCGACCTCGGATCGGCGCTGCACCGGCTGGAGTCGAGCCGGTTCTATCGCGGCGTGTTCGGCGACGTGCTGCTCGATGCCTACATCGCGACGCGGCAGCACGAGTGGGAGGCGTACGGCGAGATGCGGCCCGAGGCGGTCGCCGAGGTGGTGCGCTGGCGGTACTGAGCCGGCGGCCACGGCGAGGGCGCGCCGCGCCCCGATATCGAGGGCTTGTCAGTTCTCCGCGACGCGAGTACGACTTGCCTCAGGAGCAGTCGGGAGGTCGCCATGATCACGGGAATCGAGCGGATCACCCTGGTTCCGGACGAGATCCTGCTCATCGGCTCGACGATCGTGATCGAGACCGCCGAGCCCATCGACGAGGACGGCCTCGAACGGGCGGTCGGCGTTCGTGGCGTGCACGGCCGGATCGAACTCGGCGACGGCGGCCGGCGGCTCACCTGGACGCCGTCGAAGCATGCGACCCCGGGATGGTACGACTTCTCGGTCGACGAGCTCTCGAGCCGCGGACGGCGGACCTCCGACGGCGGACGCATCCGCTTCGCGCTCGTGCGATCCTCGGCGAAGGTGCCCGACGGCGTCGCGATCGAGGCGATGTCGCGACTGCGGGTCGACGCGTGGATGGTCGAGCGGCTGCCGCTGTTCGAGGACCCCGGCGACGATCACTTCGTCGAACTCATGAAGGCGACCGACCGGGCGTCGGGCGCGCCCGTGCGGCTGGCGTTCGACGCGCGTGGCCGCGAGATCGACCCCGACGAGGTGGTCGCGAAGGTGCTCGCGGCGCGGCTCGAGCGGTTCGGCAAGCTCGACGAGGACCTCGATCGCGTGCTTCGCCGGGCGTCGGACGACGAGCGGATCCCCGTGGCGATCTGGGCGCAGGTCGACGACGACCTGCTCGATCCGGGCGACAAGTCGGCCGAGGCCCCTGCCGATGAGCCGGCCGAGGGGGCCGGCGGGTCGGCCGGGGAGCCGGAGCCGGGGGAGGGCTCGGCGGCGGAGCGCGTCGATGCGCGTCTCGAGCGCGCCATCCGCTCGGCCGTCGAACCGCTGCAGGAAGACCTCGCGAAGGCCGGCGTCGAGGCGACGCCCGACGGTCTGGCGCCGGTCGTCTACGCCGAGCTCGACGCCGACGCCATCCGCCGCCTGCAGGACGAGCCGCGGGTCGGCGCGATCTTCCGATTCGACCCGCGCGGGTTCGACGACCTCGACGACTCGATCGCGGTCGCGAACAGCGACGACGTGCACGCGCTCGGCGCTCGGGGCCGTGGCATCCGCGTGGCGGTGTGGGAGCGCGGTCCCGACTCGACCGCGGATCTGGCGATCGCGGCACGTTCGACGCGTCGGGCGACACGTCGACCCACTCGCGGCTCGTGCACGGCGTCATCCGCAACACCGAGGCGAACCTGCCGAACGGGCACGCGCCCGACTGCCGCCTGTTCTCGGCGAACTCGTACGACCTCGCGGCGCTGCGATGGGCGGTCGCCGATCGGCGCTGCACCGTCGTGAACCAGAGCTTTCACCGCGACGACGAGCAGACCTCGAGCGGGCTGTCGTTCGACGACGTCTACAAAGACTGGCTGATCCTGCGGCCGCCGTACCCGACCATCGTGCAGGCGGCGGGCAACGGCGGCGACGACGAGTACGTCAACCACAAGGGCTTCAACTCGATCGCGGTCGCGAATCACAACGACGATGCGTCGGCGCTGTCGAGCACGTCGGTGTTCCGTAATCCCGCGTCGGTGCACGACGATCGCGAGCTGCCCGAGATCGCCGCGAACGGCACGGGCGTCGCCGCGGTCGGCACGAGCGACAGCGGCACGAGCTTCGCGTCGCCCGCGGTCGCCGGGATCGCGGCGCAGCTGCAGGGCGCCGACGGCGTGCTGCGCTCATGGCCCGAGGGGTGCCGCGCCATCCTGCTCGCCGGCGCCGGACGCAACGTCTCGGACTCGACCTGGTGGCGGGATGTCGCGTCGTCGGTCGACGGCTCGGACGGGTCGGGCGCCGCGAACGCGCTCGAGTCGCACCGGATCGTGCAGCAGCGCCGGTCGCGGAACGCCGACGCGACCCGACGCGGCTGGGACGTCGGCGTGCTGGCCGACGCCGACGTCGACCGCAACGGCGACGCCGAGTTCGCGTACCGGGTCGCGGTGCCCGAGTGGCCGCTCGGACCGCGGCACGTCAAGGTCGCGCTCGCGTGGGACAGCGAGGTCAGCGAGTTCTCGTTCCTCGGCATCCGCATCCCGGTCGGCTCGACGCTCCGGCAGGACCTCGACCTGCGCATCTTCGATTCGAGCGGATGGCTCGTCGCGCACAGCCAGTCGTGGGACAACAGCTACGAGATCGCCGAGTTCGACGCGCGCCGCGGCGAGGAGTACACGATCCGGATCCGCCGCTGGTCGGGCACCGGCTGGACCTGGTTCGGCATCGCCTGGACCGTCACCGGCGGGCTGCGCGACCTGCTCGACCTGTCGGACCTGGCGTTCGAACGGCCGATCGGCGGGTTCTTCGACATCTGACCGCGCCCGATGCCCGCGCCATTCTCGATCACACCTGTCGAATCCTCCGATTACCGGAGAATCCGCGATGTACAGGAGGCGAGCGCGGATCGGCTCCTGTAGGTCGCGGATTCTCCTGTGAAGCGTGCCCGTCGGGCGCGGCAGAGCAGCATCGACCACCGGTGTCCGGGTCACAAGGTGCTTGGCAGCCGCGCGCCGGGCCGGTATGTTCTCCTGCACCGGTTGACAACGGTGTCACGATGTTCGCTCGACGGATATTGGGGGAGAACGTGATCTACGACGACCGGAACCGACTGACCCGCGCGTTGCGCGTGACGACCGAGGGCGCCGAGCGCGAGCTCGAGCTCGACGAGGCGGCGCGCGATTGCGCCGAGGCGCTGCTCACGGGCGATCTCGACAGCGCGCGGTCGCATGCTGAGCGCTACTTCGAGCTGAAGGGTGAGCCTTCCGAGGCGGCCTGAGCTTTATCGGACACGCGGGGCTTCGCCCGACCACGAGGTTCGCAGGGCCACACGGTTTGCAGGACACATGCCGGAATGTCGGACGATTGGCGGGGTCTTCGTCCGACATCGCGCCCCTCGTCCTACATCGCGCCCCTGGTCCTAGATCGCGCCCTGGTCCTAGATCGCGCCCTGGTCCTAGATCGCGCCCTGGTCCTAGATCGCGCCCCTGGTCCTAGATCGCGCCCCTGGTCCGGCATCGCGCCCTGGTCCTACATCGCGCCCTGGTCCTATATCGCGCCCCGGGTCCGACATGGCGCCCCTTCGGCCGGATGTCGCGCCCTTCGTCCTGCACCGCGCCCTTCGTTCGACATCGCGCCCTTCCTCCTACCCGGCGCCCTTCGTCCGACATTCCGCCGCATGCCCACGGGCACGGGCCCGATCGCCCGGCTCAGAAGCTGAACGCGTCCCACAGGTCGCGGAGCCGGAACCTCGGCTTCGGCGGCCGGTTCGCGTCGAAGGCGTCCTCGACGACGAACATCACGTCGAGTCGCCACCGCGGCGGGATGGTGCGGAGCGCGGCCTCGAGCGCGGCGCCGTCACGGATCGACGACCACGGGATGCGCTGCAGCTCGACGGCGGGCACGGGCGGTACCGGTAGTCGGATTCCTCGGCGAGTCCGCCGGCGACGAGCTCGCGCGCGTAGGCTCGCAGGGTCTCGAGTTCCTCGTCCATCCAGTCTGAGTAGCGGTCGCGCGCGCCGTCCGGCAACCGCTCGACCATCGCCTGCACCGCGTCGGCGACCGGGGTCTCGCGCCAGTTCACGGGCTCCTCGTGCAGCTCACCCGCCACATCGGTCCACATCCTCGCCGCGCTCCTTCCCTCGCCCGGACGCACCAGCCCTCGATCCTCGCAGCGCGCCGCACCGGCACGGGAGTCCCCGAACGCGGGGTTCACGGCTCGGCGCGAAGTTGCGCCGTGCCGTGCGCGGCGCGCCCCGCATGGCGTGCGTCGTCGTAGCATCGCTGTGCGCGGGCCCCCATCCCGCCGCATCCGCACCGCAAGCCCGACGACCGTCCGACCACGGCCCGCCGAGAGACGGACCGGCCGCCCCCAGGAGTTCGGTTGACCCCCATCGACGACGACCCCGCGCCCTCGGGCGTGCGGTCGGGCGCGCACGCGCATCCCGTCGAGGTGCCGGTGGTGCCGGTCGCGCGGCATCCGTTCGCCGATCGCCCGAGGTACTTCCTCAGCAGCTTCGAGCCGAGCGGCGAGTTCGACGCGGTCGTCGTGGCGGTGACGGATGGCGCGCGGCGCCGGTACTTCACCACCAGCGACGGAGCTCGGCTCGCCGAGGTGAGCGAGGCGTCGTTCGAGCGCCGCAGCGAGGACGGCGCGCGGTCGCTGCTCGAACTCGACGAGCGCGAGCTCGGGGAGTTGGAGGCGGAGCTGCAGTTCGTGCGCCCGGTGCGCGGACGCGACCCCATCGCCGAGGCGGATGCCGCGGCAGACCCTGCCCGAGAGGTCGAGTCCGAGGTTCGGGTCGAGCCTGGGCCCGAGGCGGATGTCGCGGCGCACGCTGTGAGGCAGCTCGAGGCCGAGGTCGCCGCCGGGGCCGCGAGCCAGCCCCACCCCGAGCACGTCGCTGCTGCGGCGACCATGCCCGACTCCAGGATCGGGCACGTTCCCGCGATCGAACCGGAGCCCGAGCCCGTGTCCGTGGCGGCGGCCTGGCCCGATCCTGCGGTCGGGTCCGTGACCGCGATCGAACCCGAGCCGGTGTCCGGGGCGGCGCCCTCGCCTGATCCGGCGAAGGGGACCGTGCCCGCGGTCGAACCCGAGCCGGCGGCTGGGGCCCCGACCCGGCCTGACTCCACAGCCGGGCGCGAGCCCGTGGTCGAAGCCGATCCGGCGGCTGCGGCGCCGATCCGGCCTGACTCCGCAGAGGGGCGCGTGCCCGTGGTCGAACCCGATCCGGCGGCTGTGGCCCCGATCCGGCCTGACTCCGCAGCCGGGCCCGTGCCCGTGGTCGAACCCGAGCCCGTGGCTGCGGCGATGCCCCGGCCCGGCCCTGTAGTCGAACACATGCCCGCGATCGAACCCGAGCCGGTCGCGCCGGCGCCGGCCCCACCCGGCGTCGAGGAAGAGGTGACGCAGTTGGACGACGAGACGGTTGCCGCACCGGAGGAGGTGGACCCCGTGACCGAAGAGTTCGAGGCGATGGTGCTGGAGTCGAGACGGGCGACGTTCGTGCAGGCTGAGCCCGCGACATCCGACCCCAGCGTGCCCGCGCCGGATGCGGCGCCAGACGCCGCGCCCGACCGGATCTCCGCGAGCGACGCGGTCGAGCAGGTCGCGCTCGCGAAGGGGATCGCGTTCATGGCGCACCGCGGCAAGCTGGATCGCAGCGGCCTGCCGTTCATCGATCATCCGGGTCGCATCGCCGAGCGCTTCGACGCCGAGACCGAGCCCGTCGAGGCCGCCGCCGCGTGGCTGCACGATGTGCTCGAGGACACCGACATCACTGCGCAGGAGCTGTTCGAGGCGGGCGTGCTGCCCGAGGTGATCGAGGTCGTGCGGGTGCTGACCCGCACCGCGGACGTCTCAGCCGACGAGTACTACGCGCGGATCCGCCGCGATCCGGTCGCGCGTCGTGTGAAGCTCGCCGACATCGACGACAACACCGCCCGCTGGCGCCTGCGCCGCCTCGACTACGAGGTGCAGCTGCGCCTCATCGAGAAGTACCGCGTCGCCCGCCGTGCCCTCGGCTCGCACTGACCGGTGGGCGCGCCGAGGGGACGCGGAGCCCGTGACGCGCAGACGCGCGCGTCGCCGGCGCGCAACCCGGTGACGGCGCGACGATCGCCGGTCGATACTGCTGCGCATGGCGATGCGCGGAGTCATCGAGCGGCCGTCGGGCCTGGCCTACCGTGACGACCTCATCACGGTCGACGAAGAGACGGCGATGCTCGACCGGTTCGAAGCGCTCGAGGTGACGCCACTGGTGCGACACGGCGTGCCGTCGCGCCGACTCACGCGCGCGTTCGGCGTCGGCTACGACTTCGACTCGGGCGATGTCGCCGAGGTGGAGCCGTTGCCCGACTACCTGCTCGGCGCGCGCGACGCGGCCGCCCAGTTCAGCGGCGTCGATCCGGAGACCTTCGTGGAGGCGTTGGTCTCGCGCTATCCCCCGGGCGCGACGATCGGTTGGCACAAGGACGTGCTCGTATTCGGCGGAGTGGTCGTCGGCGTCTCGCTGCGGGGCGCGTGCGTGATGCGCTTCCAGCGCACCGCCGCCGGCGGCGAGCGGCGCGTGTTCGAGCAGCCGCTCGCACCGCGGTCGGCGTACGCGCTCACGGGCGCGGCGCGCTGGGTCTGGCAGCATTCGATCCCGCCCGTCGCCGAGGAGCGATGGTCGCTGACCTTCCGGCAGCTCGCCGATCGGAAGCGCGTCGAAACCGCGGAGGCGCCCCGGACCTGATCCGGTCGGTCGGCCGGGCATCCGGCTCGCGGTGACCGGCCACCCGGGCGCGACGCGGGCGGTGTCGCGTCGGCTCATTCGAGCATCGCGAGGAACCGCCGCACGCGCCCGGCCAGCTCATCGGGCACCTCGGCCGCGGCGAAGTGCCCACCCTCCTCGAGCCGGTCGAACCAGCGCAGGTCGAGATAGTGCGACCTGGCGAGCGATTCGGGATAGTCGCCCTCGTGCCGCTGGATCCAGACCGCGGCGGGCACCGACGTCGGCGGAATCGGATCGGGAGTGTCGGCGCCCTCGTAGTACGGGCGGAATGAGGACTGGATCGACTGGGTGAGCCAGTAGACCATCGCCTCGGTGAGGATGCGGTCGCGGGAGATCCGTCGCTCGACGGCGGCCGGATCGCCGCGCGGGGTGTCGCTCCACTCCACGAGCTTCTCGGCGATCCACGCGAGCAGGCCCGCGGGCGAGTCGTTCAGGGCGACCGCGAGCGTGTCGGGCCGCGTGGCCTGCACATGGCCGTACGCGCCATCCGTACCGTGCCGCTCGGCGAGGGCCGCGAAGAACGCCCGCTCGTCGGGATCGGTGAGCGCGTCGCGTTCGGATCCGGTCGGGAAGTGGGAGTGGGTCGCGACGATGCCGGCGACGTGCTCGGGGAAGCTGGCGGCGATGAGGTCGCTGACATTGGCCGTGACATCCTCGCCGTAGGTGACGTACCGCTCGTAGCCGAGCACCTCGGTCATGAGCCGGTGCATGGTCGCGGCCAGGCGCCGCTCGGTCATCGGCCCGTCGGAGTACGGCGACGAGAAGGCGAACCCGGGCAGGCTCGCGACCACGACGTGCACGTCGGGCAGCCGGTCGGCGAAGTCGAGCTGCAGCGCGAACGTGTGCGGCCAGCCGTGCATGACGAGCAGCGCCGGCGCATCGGGGCGGTCGGACTGCAGGTGGGCGAAGTGCACGCTCGCATCATCGACGCGTGCGACGAACTGGGGATGCCGGTTCAGCCACGCCTCTCTCGCGCGCCAATCCCAGTCGTGCCAGGCGTCGACGAGCTCACGGAGGTAGGCGGCGCTCATTCCCGACGGCGGCGTTCGCGGCGAGTCGTCGAGCAGGCGGCTGCGCTCGAGCCGCGCGCGCAGGTCGTCGATCACCTCGTCGGGGACGTGGATCGCGAAGGGTTCCACAGCGGTCATGGTGCGACGCTATGCGTGCCCGCCGACATGGCTGCGGCCGACGCTCCGCCCGGGAGAACCGTCCGATTCGCGCCCGGACGACCCCGCGAGCAGGCCAGGCCCGGGCCGCTGATCAGTCCCTCGCCGCGTGCCGCTGCATCAGCTCGGCGGCGTAGTCCGGCACCGCGTTCCCCCACGCACGCGGCGGCCGCTCGTACCCGCCGGCGGGCGGCCGTGGCGGGATCTCGATGTGCTCGGGCTCGACGTGCTCCCACGGCACCTTCGACAGCAGGTCCGCGATCATGTTGATGCGCGAACTGCGCTTGTCGTCGCTCTCGACCTCGTACCAGGGTGCCTCGGCGATGTCGGTGTGGAGGAACATGGCGTCTTTCGCGCGCGAGTAGTCCTCCCATTTGGTGATCGAGAGGACGTCGTTCGGGCTCAGCTTCCACCGGCGCATCGGATCGTTCGCACGCGAGCGGAACCGCTCCTCCTGGACGACATCCGACACGCTGAACCAGTATTTCAGCAGGATGATGCCGTCCTCGACGAGCATCCGCTCGAAGATGGGCGCCTGGTGCAGGAACCGCTGGTACTCCTCATTGGTGCAGTACCCCATGACCCGCTCGACGCCCGCCCGGTTGTACCAGGACCGGTCCATGAGCACGATCTCGCCGCCGGCGGGCAGGTGCGGAACGTACCGCTGGAAGTACCACCGCGTCTTGTCGCGCGCGCTCGGCGTGGGCAGCGCGACGATGCGCGTGACGCGCGGGTTCAGGTACTCGGTGACGCGCTTGATCGCGGAGCCCTTGCCCGCGGCATCCCGCCCCTCGAAGATGACGACGATGCGCGCGCCCGACTGCTGGACCCACGCCTGCATGTCGACGAGCTGCGCCTGCAGCTCGCGCAGCTCCTGCTCGTACAGCGCCTTCGGCATGCGTCTGGTCATGGGCACCCCTGACGTGAAGCCTAGAGCGGATGTCGCGACACGGCGTCGTCCGCCTGCTCGCCGTCGCGACATCCGTCGGCGCGAATCACAGCGCGCTTCGGCCCGCCGGGGCTGGGGCCGGAGTACGCTCGCGCGCAGCGACAGCGCCGCATGGCACCGCGGTGCGCGGGAGACGGGCGGCCTCGGCCGCGATGAGGAGGCGGAGATGGTCCCCGAGATCAACTACTGGGCGGTACTGCTGGCGACGCTGTCGAGCATGGCGGTCGGCGCGATCTGGTACGCGCGCAGGGTGTTCGGCGCCCGCTGGGCGAAGCTGGCCAAGGTCGACATGGAGCGCGGCGGAAATGCGGTGATCCCGCTCATCGTGACCCTGATCGTGAGCTTCGTGTCGGCGTGGGTGCTCGCGGGCGCCTCGTCGATCGCGTGGCACTTCTACGGCGGCAGCTACCTGATGGCGGCGCTGTTCACGGCGCTGATCCTGTGGGCGGGATTCACCGCGGCTCGCTTCATCACGCATGACGCGTTCGAGGGTCGCCCGTCGACGCTCACCATCATCAACATCGCGCACGAACTCGTGACGTTCGTCGTGATGGGGCTCATCATCGGCGTCTGGCCTCCGGCCGGCACGGTCTGAGGTCCTGGCCCGCGGCGGCGCCGACCGGTCGGGTCAGCCGGGTCAGCTGCCGCGCTGGGCGTTTCCGTCGTCGCCGTCGTCGGCCGGGAGCCGAGTGGGCTCGCCGGCGATCCCGCTGCCCTGGCCTGCGGGCGCGTCGTCGGTCGTCGTGCGGTGGGCCGCGACCTCGTCGTCGTCGACCTGCGTCATCGGCAAGTCGTTCCGGTCGCCGTCCTTGTTGTCGCCCGGATCCTGGAATCCGCTCGAGATGTCGGTCATGGTGTCTCCTTCAGTCGCCAACACGGTCCCATGCGCTCGCAGTCGCCGGCAGGCGGTTGACAGAGCGGATGGCGCGGCGCCGACGGCCACGCATGTCGTGGTGACACATGGGTGACAGAGTCATTACCCTTGTGTCATGCCGTACGGGGTTGCCGAGTACGCCGAGCGCCTCGGGGTCTCCCGGGCCGCGGCGTACAAGCGCGTGCGAAGTGGTCGCGTCGAGGCGTACCGCGTCGGGGCGCAGTGGGTGGTGCCCGAGCACGCGGTCTCCATTTCGACACCGTCGTCACGGCCGATGTCGGCGGCGAATGCGTTGCGCTTCCTGTCGGCGCTGTCGGAGGAGGCGATCGACGCGCCTGACGCGGTCGCCCGGCGCAGGATCGCGCAGAAGATCAGGCTGGTCCGCGATGGTGAGGTCGACGTGCGTCGGTTCTGGAGCTGGGTTCGCGCGCGCTCGCCGCGTCTCGCCCTGAGCGCCCGCGCGGTCGACGTGCCCGACCTGCTCGACGATCAGCGGCTCCTGCGGTCAGGGATCTCGGATGCCCGCGCTCGAGTGGCGACATCCGGCCTGGCCGAAGGCTACGTCTCGCCACAGCACCTCGATGAACTCGTGAAGCACTTCCTCCTCGTCGAGAGCGATCGACCGAACGTCTGGCTGCACGTCGCCGACGTCGGGGCCGATGACTCCGGCCGCGTGCCGATCGGCTTCGTCATCGCCGATCTCGCCGACCACGGCGGCGCCCGCGAGCTCGCTCGGGCGGCCTCGCTGCTCGCCGGCCTCGCGCGGCGTTGACGCGGCTGCCGTCCGACGCGACGACCGCTGTTCCTCGAGCCGCTGCTTGGGCCCGTGACCCCGCGTTCGGTGCGCCGGGCGCACGACGGCAGGTGCCCGACGCAACGCCGGCTGTTCCGCGAATCGCGCCTTCGGGACGGATGATCTCGCGTTCGGTGCGCCGAGCGGTGACTCCAGCCGCGTGACCGACGCGACGCCGGCGGTTCCTCGAGCCGCGCCGCTCGGGCCGGTACGCTCGCGTGCAATGGACCGGACGATCGACGACCCCGTGGTGGTGGACTTCCCGCTCCGCGGCGACCGCTGGATGGCGGTCACCACGCCGGCCCATCGCGTGCCCAGTCACGGCACCGACATGCTGGGGCAGCGGTACGCCTACGACCTGCTGAGGGTCGACGATCGGCGGGGCGCGCACTTCCATCCGGCGGGCACCCTGCGCGGGAACCTTCTCGGCGGGCGGACGCGCGACTGCTACGCGTGGGGGGCGCCGATCCATGCGCCGTTCGATGCCGAGGTCGTGCAGGCCGTCGACGGCGTTTCCGAGCGCGAGTGGATCCACCCGGCGCAGGAGCTCTTCCACATGCTCAAGAACGCGGCGACGTTCACGCCCGACAAGCTCGCGGCGATCCTCGGCAATCACGTGATCCTCCGCGCGCTCGGGACCGGCGACGTGTACGCCGGGCTGGTGCACATGGCGCCCGGCTCGGTCGCCGTCGCCGCGGGGCAGCGCGTCGCGACGGGCGACGTGCTCGGTCGCGTGGGTCACACGGGCAATTCGACGGCGCCGCATCTGCACTTCCAGCTCATGGATTCCCCCGATCCGTTGACCGCGCGGGGCATCCCGTGCGCCTTCCGCGCGTACGAGGTCGAGCGCGACGGCGTCTGGGTGCCGGTGTCGAACGGCATACCGGGGCGGCGCGAACGCATCCGCTCGGTCGAGCACACGTAGCATCCTTGCGGGCGTCGGGCGTCGGGCGTCGGGCGTCGGGCGTCGGGCGTCGGGCGTCGGGCGTCGGGCGTCGGGCGTCGGGCGTCGGGCGTCGGGCGTCGGGCGGCGGGCTGCGGGCTGCGGGCGTCGGGCGTCGGGCCCGCCTGGCCTCGCAGCGGCTCGCCCGTGCAGCGGCGCTGTCGCACCGCGTCAGCTCCGGATCATGGCGAGCCCGAACGCCTGGGCTGCCGGGTGGATGCCTCGGCCGTCGTCGTCGGTGAGGCCCATCGTGGCCAGCATCCGCATGGCCCGCGTCACGTCGGTATCGCCGAGTCGGCGACGATCGACACGGCGATGCGCCTCGTCGAAGGCGAACCGCCGCACGTCGTGCACACCGCGGTCGCCGAGGAAGAGGTCGATCGCGAGTTCAGCGACATCCGGCTGCCGATGGTACGTCGGCGAGTAGCCCGGGCTGATGAGTCGTTCGGCGAGGGTGGTCCACAGCGCGGTGGGATCGTCGAGCAGCCGGTCCCGGGTGACGGCAAGCGTGCGGAGCTGTCCTTTCTGGACACGGGCGAGCTGGAGCGCCCGAAGGTCGTCGCCCAGTGGTCCGCACATGGCGAGGTCGATCCCATCGGGCGCTGCGGCGGATCGGAGGAGATCACGGATCGGTGCAATCGCACTCGCCACGTGCGCCGGATCGAGCTGCACCGGCGCCAGCGCGCCGAGCCGCACGAGGTCGATGCGCAGAGCGCGACGCGCGCCATCGCTCGCTCCTGTGACGGCACCCTCGAGCGCCGGCCAGCGGCGGCACCCGGTCGTACTCACGATGTCGTCCGTGGACGTACCGAAGGCGAGTTCGAACTCGTGCCCCACGGCCTCATGCCACGATGGGTCGCCGAGTTCGCCGTAGGCGGCCTCGGTGCCGATGCGGGGGACGGTTCCGACGCCGCCGAGTTGTGCCGCCCGGGGGAGCGATGATCGAGAGGATGCGCCATCCCGTTCGGTCACCACGATGCGATGCCGCCAGGTCAGGCCCGATTCACCGCCCTCGCCGGCGAGCCCCAGCTGTCGGTACTCGAACTCGAGGCGACCGTCGAACCGGTCGGTGACGTCGTCGACGGTCCACTCGCGACGGCGGCAGGGTTCCGGTTCGCGCTGCCTCCAGTCGTCGTCGTACCCATAGATGTGCGGGGGACTGGAGCGCGCGGGAGTGAGCATGCCGCATCCCCACGCGTCTGCATCTCGCCCCCACCAGGGCGTGTGCGTCGTGCCGAAGCGCCAGCTTCCGGTGCCGGTCCATCCGAACGAGAGCAGGATCGCATCGGCCAGCTCGGACAGGCTCATCGCAGGATCGAGAACGAGCGAGCGCCACACGGGGGCGTCGACGCCATCGAGCTCGATGCGGAGGGTGAGGTGCGCGCGCGTCGCGCTGGTTCGCCAGGACATGGAGACATGGTTGTCGCTGGTGTGGGCGCAATACCGTGGTCTTGGCGGATCCGTGCGGTTTCGTCTGCCCGCGAAGGGTGTGGAGGGACGCTGCGTCGAACGCCGAGCCGGCACGGTCGCGCGAATGTTGCCTCGCTCACGCGGGATCGCACGAGCAGCGACGCAACGCGTGCCCAAGCCGTCTCTTCAGCCGGCGGCGGACAGCGAGCGAGCAGCGCGACACGCACCGTCGCGCTCGGTCCCGATCTCATGCGGCCGACCGGTGCGCGCGCAGCGCGAAGCGCTCGGTGCCACTCTCACGCGGCCGACCGTTGCGCGGGCAGCGCGAAGCGCGCCCGGCCGCCCAACCGCGGGACCTGGGTGGAGTCGACGTGCGGCGGCGGGATGAACCAGACCTCGGTCGCGGTTGCGCGGATGCCCCATCCTTCGCGGTGGATGCGGTGATGGTAGAAGGTGCAGAGCATCACCCCGTTCGAGAGGTCGGTCGGGCCGGCGTCGCGCTCCCACCATCGGATGTGGTGCGCGTCGACGTAGGCGATGTTCTGGCCGCAGGAGGCGCATCCGCCGTCGCGCTCGGCGAGTGCGAGTCGTTGGGCGCGACTGAAGAGTCGGGCAGAGCGGCCCAGGTCGAGGGGGAGCCCTTCGCCTCCGAAGACCGCGGGGATGAGTGCGGCATCGGCCGACATGCGCCGGGCGGTGCCTGCGGAGATCGGGTGGTCGAGCCCGTCGATGCGCGCGTGCCCGAGACCCTCGATCAGGGCGTCGTGGTCGAGGCGCACCACCACGGTGGTCTTCGCGAGCGGGGCGAGGGTCTGTTCGCATCCCAGGGAGTGCCGCGCGATGGCGGCGAGCGCGTCGGCTTGGATCTGCGGAATCGAGCGCGGGTCGTCGACGACCGGACCTGGCCCCTCCGCCGTCGATTCCCGACGGCGGAGCACGTCGCCCACGAGCGCCTCGATCGCGGTCTTGATCGGTGCGGCCGTCTCGGGATCGAGGCGCGCGTGCAGGTGCACCATGCCCGAGGCGTCTTGGCGCATGGTGAGCGAACGCTCGCTGCGTAACTGCTCCTCGCGCGGTTCGACCCCGTCGCGATCGAGCCTCGCCTCGGCCTCTCTGACACCGCGCACGAGCAGGTCGAGTGGCACCCGTGCGGCAAGATCGACGAGGCCCGCTTCGGCGGCGTCGGCGGCCTCGGGATCGGCATGCAGTCGTACACGATCGAGCATCCCGGTGATCGCGGCGGCCGCGTCGACGCCGATCAGGCCGGATTCGAGCGCTTCGGACACGTGCGGATTCCGCGACGACGGCCGGTCACCGCGGAACGTCTGCCGCTCGGCCGTGGCCGTGCCGACCGCGATGAGCCTCGCGGCGTCGCTCCGTGACGCCCCGGTTGCGGCGGCGATCAACCGAACCGGGTTGTGGAATCCCTGCGCCCGCGCGAGGCTCGACTCGCCGCGCTCGGCGCTCGAACGCCTCGACACCTCGGCGGCCACACGAGCGAGCAGCGCCTCGGCGTCTCGTCGCACCTTGGCCAGCGCATCGGTCACGCGCACCAGTCCGGCGTCGGTCATCTGCGCGATCGCCGGCCGGCCGGCCGCCTCATCCGCTCCGAACGGTGGTTCGGCCTCGCTCCACGCCGCACGCAACACCTCGATGTCGCGTTCGAGGACGTGCAGCGGCGATTCCATGGCTCCATCCTGTCGGCACCCACCGACATCGGCGCAGCGTGGAAATTGCCGCCTCATCTGGGCAAAACCCTGTGGATAATGTGCCCGCGACACCGCCTGTGGAGGACAAGTCGTCGGAGGTTGCGAGATTCGACGGAGCACAGACCCGGAATCCGCCCGGAATCCGCCCGAAGCCGATGTCGATCCCGCCCCTCCACGTTCGACGCCTGAGTAGAAGCACCCACTCGCGGCGGAGCACCCGCCCGAGCCATCCGCTCTCTCGACGACGAACCGCAAGGAGAAGATCATGGCGACTCCCCGGGCCCTTCGACCGCTGCGCAACCCGGCGTACCGCTGGCTGGCGGCGGCGCTCGTCGCGTCGATGGTCGGCGCCGGCATCTGGATGGTCGCGCTCGTGTGGCAGATCGTCGCGATCGGCGGCGGCGCGGCCGAGCTCTCGGTCGTCGCGGGGGCGTCGGCGGTCGGGATGCTGCTGACGACGCTGCTCGGCGGCGCGCTCGCCGACCGGATGTCGCAGCGGCGCATCCTCGTCGTCGTCGAGGTCGTTCGGGCGGCGAGCGTCGGCGTCGTGGCGCTGCTGTCGCTGGCCGGCGGGCTTGCCGTGTGGCAGCTCGCGGCGGTCGCGTTCGTCGGCGGGGTCATGGCCGGGCTGTACTACCCGGCGTACTCGGCGCTGCTGCCGACCGTCGTGCCCGAGGACGAGCTCATGGCCGCGAACGGCTTCGAGGGGATGGCGCGGCCCGTGCTCATGCAGGCCGGAGGGCCCGCGCTCGCGAGCGGACTCATCGCGGTGACCTCGCCGGGCGCGGCGCTGGCCGTGACCGCGCTGACCGGTGTCGTGGCGGCGGCGTGCCTGCTGCGTGTCCCCGAGGCGGCCCGGCGCGCCGGCGACGCCGACCACGCCGTCGCCGGCGCCGGCGCCGAGCACGAAGCAGAGCACCCCGAGCGGATGGCGCAGCCGACCGCCACGCGGCATCCGGCCCTGGCCCTGCTCATCGACGTGCGCGACGGCTTCGCGTACATGGTGCACACGCCGTGGCTGCTGGGCACACTGGTGTTCGCGTCGCTGCTGATCCTGCTGATCATGGGGCCGTTCGAGGTGCTCGTGCCGTTCGTGATCAAGGACCGCGCCGGCGGCGGCCCCGAGGAGCACGCGCTGATCCTGGCCGCGTTCGGCATCGGCGGCGCCGTCGGGTCGGCGGTGATCGCGTCGATGCGGATGCCGCGGCGCTACCTGACCGTCATGAACCTGCTGTGGGCATTCGGATGCCTCCCGCTCGCGGTGTTCGGCCTGACCGACCAGGTCTGGGTCATGGTGATCGCGGCGTTCCTGGTCGGCGCGGCGTTCAACGGCGGCGTCGTGATCTGGGGCACGCTGCTGCAGCGTCGGGTGCCGGCGGAGATGCTCGGTCGCGTCTCGAGCCTCGACTTCTTCGTCTCGCTCGCGTTCATGCCGGTCTCGATGGCGGTCGCCGGACCGGCGGGGGAGTCGCTGGGGCTGCCGGTGGTCTTCCTCATCGCGGGCGTGGCGCCGCTGGTGATCGCGGTGGTGGCGATCGTGGCGGCCCGGATGACGCGCGACGAGGTCGCCCACCCGATCGACGGCGGTGACGGCGACGTGCCGGTCGCGCCTGTCGAGGCATCCGATTCGGTGACGGATGGCGCGGTGCGCACCCCCACGACCGCTGACGAGCTCGTGCCCAGCGAAGCCTGGGCGTAGCGCCGAGCTCATTTCGACGACGAGGTCGCGGGTGAGATCAGGTGCACAGCGACCGATGGTTTCCGGATGGCTCGTTCCGAAGTCGCCTCATGTGAGGGCGGGCTCACATGAGCCATCCGGAACACGTCTCGGAAGCTCCGAATGCCGCCCGGAGTCGAGACATCCGTGATCGTCAGGCCCTACGGCGTCCCGCGGTCGTCGTCGCCCTCGTACTCGTCCACGACCCTGCGCGTGAACTCGTCGGTCATGCGACGGGTCTCCGCTTCCTTCCGCGCCACCTCGTCGGGCGTCTCGGTCGACGCCCAGAGGTCGGCCAGTCGGTCCTCGAGGTCGCGGACCTGCGCTCGCACCGCGTCATCCGTGCGGATGCGCGCCTCCTCGGCGGCGTCCCGGACCGCGCGCACGGCAGTGTCGACGATGCGGCGCTCGAGCAGCACGACCACCCCGACGAGCAGCAGTGTCGTGCCGACCGCGCCGAGCACGCCGGCGAGGTAGGCCGCCCGGTCCGCGACCGGCGCCACGAGCAGGCCGACGAGGATGCTCACCAGGCCGAGCACGATGCATCCCACGAACCAGCCCCAGCGGATGCGGATGCGCGCGGCCGGAGCCGGGGCCGCCGCCGGGTCCGGGGCCGCGTCCGGAGCCGGGGTCGCGCTCGTCTCGGTCGTCATCCCGTCAGCGTAGGACCATCCGCGCGATCCGGCCCGTCGGTGCGGCAGCACCGCGGCCGCGCAATCCCCGGCTCCCGCAACCCCGGCCCGCGCAAATCCGCGGCCCGTGCAATCCCGGCTCGCGCAATCCGCGGCCCGCTGCCGCTTGCCATCCCCGCCGTCCACCCCCCAGCACCCTCCCAGCGCCGGCCATAGGATCGAAGGCATGGCCGGGTTCTGGGGCAAGCGCAAGCGCGAGGAGCAGCAGGAACTCGACGCGCAGGACCTCGACCTGGCGAACCGGGCTCGGTCGGCCCTGGTCGCTGCCGACGAGCGCATCCGCGTCACCATCGATGAGCGCGACTTCGCCGAGGCCGAGCTGGGAGCCGACGCCACGAGGGGGCTGAGCGAGGCGCTCGCCGCGGTGCGCGTGCACATGGGCGAGGCGTTCCGCCTGCACCAGCTCAACCACGACCACATCCCCGACACCCCCGACGAGCTCCGCACCCGCAACGCCCGTATCGTGCAGCTCTGCGAGTGGGCCGAGGACCTGCTCGACCAGCACACGTCGGCCCTCGCCGAGAAGATCGCGCGGGCGCGGCGCGCGCCGCAGATCCTCGCCGGTGTGCGCGGCGACATCGGCGTCCTGCGCTCGCGCATTCCCCAAGCCCGCGAGACCGTCGACCGGCTCGCCGCGCGTTACGCGCCCGAGGCGCTCGCCCAGGTGGCATCCAACCCCGCCGAGGCCGACCAGCTGCTCGGATTCGCCGAGCACAGCGCCGGCGTGGCCGAGCGACGCCGCGAGGCCGGCCAGCGCGAGCAGGCCAACCTCGCGCTCGAGGCCTCCACCGAGGCGGTGCGTCGCGCGGCGACCCTGCTCGACGCGGTGGAGACGTTCGAGGTCGAGGCGCTGCGGGCCGAGTCGACGCTCGCGGCGATCATCGAGGACTCCCGCGGCGACATCGCCGTCGCGCTGCGCGAGCCGCACTCGCCCGGCGTCGAGAAGGCGATCGGCGAGCTGCAGACGGCGCTCGCGGCCCTCCCGCCGGCCGGCGTCAACACCGACCCGTTCACCCACCTCGACCGCCTGCGCACGGCGAACTCGGGGCTGGATGCCGCGATCGCGGCCGCCCGCGAGCGGGCCGCCCGCCCCATCCCGCCGCTCGAGCACGTGCACCACGCGATCGACGACGCCGACCGTCAGCTCGCCGTCGCCCGCGACGTCATCGCCGGCCACCGCGGATGGATCGGCGCCGACGCCCGCACCCGCCTCGCCGAGGCCGAGCGCATCCGCCTCGACCTCGACCACTTCCTCGGCATGCCCGCGGCGACCGTCACCGTGATCGACGAGGACCACCGCGAGCAGGCGATGGGGATGGCGCGCCGCGCCGCGTACCTCGCGGCCGAGGCGCTGCAGCTTGCCCGCCGCGACATCGACGCGTCGCGTCCGCAGGGCTACGACCAGTGGGGCGGCCCGGGCGGCCCCGGCTGGGGCGGCGGTCGGCGCGGCGGTGGCGACATGATGGGCGGCATCCTCGGCGGCCTCGTCATCGGCAGCATCCTCGACGGCTTCTTCGACGGCTGAGCCGGTAGACCCGGGGGCCGGGTGGATGTCGCGACTGACGTCCGTTCCATGGCGCGTCCGGAGCGCCGATCGTACGATGGAGCATGGCCGGGTTCCGGTTCGCGCGCCGAGGAGGTGCGCACGAACTCGAGGCCCGCGACGCCGACCTGGCGAAGCGGGTCGGGTCGGCCCTGTTCGCCGCCGATGAGCGCATCCGTGCGACCGTCGACGAGCTCGGTTTCGCCGAGGCCGAGTTGGGCGCCGACGCGACCGGGCACCTGGGCGAGGCCCTGGTCGCAGCGCGCAGGCGAGTGAACGACGGGTTCCGGTTGAACCGCCTCAACCAGGCAGCCGTCCCCGGCACCGCCGACGAGACGCGCGCTCGCGCCATGCGCATCCTCGAGCTCTGCGAACAGGTCCACCGCATGCTCGATGAGCAGACTGCTGCACTGGCCGATCGGATGGCGCGGGCCCGGCGTGCGCCCGAGGTCATCGCCGGGGTGCGAGCCGACATCGAACGCCTCGGCACTCGGATCCAGCCCGCCCGCGAGACCGTCGATCGCCTCGCCGCACGCTATGCGCCTGAGGCACTCGCCGAGGTGGCTGCCGGCCCCGCCGAGGCCGCGCAGCTGCTCGGGCTCGCGGCGCACAGCGCGCGCGTCGCCGAGCGACGGCATGAGCAGGGACGGCGCGAGCAGGCGCTTGTGGCGCTCGAGGCATCCGTCGCATCGGTGCGCCGGGCCGAGGTGCTGCTCGATACCGCGGAGAACTTCGAGGTCGAGGCGCTGCGGGCGGAGGCCGCGCTGGCCGCGCTCGTCGACGAATCCCGCCGCGCCCTGGCCGGCGCATCGAACGAGCCCCGCTCCCGCGACGTTACGACCGCGATCGCCGGGGTGCGGGCGGCCCTCGCCGCCCTTCCGGGGGCCGGCGTCAACACCGACCCCATCGGCCACCTCGCCCGACTCCGCGAGGCGAAGACTGCGCTGGATGCCGCGATCGCGGCCGCTCGCGAGCGCGCGCTGCGTCCCACTCCTTCGGTCGGCCACGTGCATCACGCGATCCGGGACGCCGACCGCAGGCTCGACGTCGCGCGTGACGCGATCGCCGCCCACCCGGGCTGGATCGGCGCCGCGGCGCGCGCGCGACTCGCCGAGTCCGAGCGCATCCGGATCGACCTCGGCCACGTGCTCGGCAGCCCCATTGAGACCATCACTGTGACGGACTCGGGTCACCGAGAGCGGGTGATTTCCATGGCTGATCGGGTCGTCTCTCTCGCGAGCGAATCCCTGCGCCTGGCGCGGCGCGATCTCGAGGCGTTCCACGCGCAGAGCCCCGGGCGACTCGATCCGCTCGCCTGAAGCTCTGCGCGTGAGGCGCATGGGAGACGGCGTCCAGGTGGGTCATGTCGACCTCGCCTCAATTGAGGGCGCGTTGACCTGAGCGAAGGGGAAGCGATGCCCGGGTGGGTCATGTCGACCTCGCCTCAATTGAGGACGCGTTCGCGTGAGCGAAGGGGAAGCGGTGCCCGGGTGGGTCATGTCGACCTCGACTCAATTGAGGACGCGTTCGCGTAAGCGAAGGGGAAGCGGTGTCGACGAGCCTCATGTCCACCTCGCCTCAATTGAGGGCGCGTTGACATGAGCGGAGGGGAACGTTCCAAGCGGGTCAGGTCGACCCGGCCTCAATTGAGGGCGCGTTGAGATGAGCGAACGGGAAGCGTGTCCCAGGGGGGTGATGTCGACCCGGCCTCATCTGAGGGCGCGTTGACATGAGCGAACTGAAGCCGTGTCCAGCCGGCGAGCGATGGGCCGCCCAGCGGGCGTCGAAGCGCGCGACCGCCGGATGGGCGACTCACGGTCGTTCGGGGCGATGAGGCTGCCCGCTCGCGGCGTTGATCGCCGTGTCGGCTGGCCGGCGCGGACGCGTGGCCCTCCTGCCAAACCGAAGCCGCGCGATTTTGGCATCCGCGAAGTGTTGACGGGCCCACCCGACCGGCTCTACTGTCTGATCAAACGTTTTGGCAAAACGTTTAGGCACTCCCCAAGCCACCTCCCCGCCCACGAACCACAGACATGAATGGAGCCGAAGTGATGGAGCTTCGCACCCGCACCTCCGCGCCCGCCACGCGCCGCCGTCTCATCCCCTCGCTCGCCGCCGTGGGCGCCGCCGCCCTGGTGCTCTCCGGCTGCGGCGTCGGCGGTGGCGACGGCGCCGCTGACGCCGACGAGCTGACCGTCGTCGTCGAAGGCGGCGGCCTCGCCGAGCTGCAGCCGATCGCCGACGCCTACAAGGAGGAGACCGGCACGACCGTCACCCTCGTCGAGCTGCCGTACGACGGTCTCTACGACCGCATCTCGTCGGAGCTGGCATCCGGTCAGGTCTCCTTCGACGTCGCCGCCCTCGACGCGATCTGGCTCACCGCCTTCGCCGACGGCGTCACCCCGCTCGACGACCTGTTCACCGACGACGTGAAGGCCGACCTGTTCCCCGGCCTCGTCAGCGAGGCGCAGGTCGACGGGAGCTTCGTCGGCATGCCCGTCTGGACGAACTCCGAGATCCTCTTCTACCGCACCGACCTCTTCGAAGACCCGGCCGAGCAGGCCGCGTTCCAGGCGAAGTACGGCTACGAGCTCGCACCGCCCACCGACTGGGAGCAGTACCGCGACGTCGCCGAGTTCTTCACGCGCGACACCGACGGCGACGGCCAGGTCGACCTGTACGGCACCGACGTGAAGGGCGCGGTCGAGACCGAGTGGCTCGCGACCGTCTCGCAGGCGGGGGAGGAGCACATGGTGCTCGACCCCGAGTCGGGCGAGGTCACGATCGACGACGCCGAGCACCTCGAGGCGCTCGACTGGTACACGAGCCTGCTGCCGTACGCGCCATCCGGTGCCGCGCAGCTCGACTGGGCCGGCGCGCAGAACCTCTTCTACCAGGGCCAGCTCGCGATGATGCGGTTCTGGGGCCACGCCTACACGGGCACGCCCGACGACTCGGTCGTGAAGGACAGCATCGGCGCCGCGCCGATGATCGCCGGCCCCGGCGGCATCGCCGGCGTTCCGGGCGCCTGGTACCTGTCGGTGCCGACCGCGTCCGACAAGCAGGAGGAGGCGAAGGAGTTCATCGCCTTCGCCTACGAGAACAACGAGCTCTCGATGGACTCGTGGCTCGGCCTCGCCGCACGCATCTCGGCGTTCGAGTCGAAGCAGGGCGAGGAGGGCAAGGAGCACTACGCCGCCCTGCTCGAGACGCTCAACGCGCCGCAGACCCTCGCCCGCCCGGCGACGCCGCAGTGGCAGGAGATCGTCGACACCGTGCTCACGCCGCTGCTGCAGAAGGCGGTCGAGCCCGGCGCCGACAACGCCGCGCTGCTCGCCGAGGCGAAGGCCCAGATCGAGGCGATCGTCGAGTAACCATGCGCACCACGACCAGCACGACGGCCGGGGCGGCAGCCGCCTCCCCGGCCCCGGGCCCCAGGCACCCGGGTGTGGGGGGGGGGGGGGGGGGGGTCCCCCCCGCACCCCCCCGTGGTGTGGGCGGCCGCCACAGGACCAGCACAGGCACCGACAGCAGCACCAACACCAACAGCAACAGCCCCCCCCCCCCCCTCGGCCCCAGCCCCCTGTGTGTCGGGTGCCTCCTCGCCCCCCCCCACCCCGGCACCGCCCGGTGGTACGGCCGGCCGCCACGGGACCGGCACCGGCACCGACGGCAGCGCCGACACCAGCGGCACCGGCCCCACCGGCACCGGCGCTGACGGAACCGGCACCGCCGCCGCCCCCACCGGCACCACCCCGCCCGGCCCGCCCAAGCTCGCGGCGCTCGGCCGCCCCCGCCGCCGCACCAGCCTGAGCGACCGCCGCTTCGCGCTCCTGCTCATGCTCCCCGCCGCGCTCTTCCTCGCGGTCTTCGTCGGCTGGCCGCTCGTGAAGTTCGTCACCGACAGCTTCTTCGAGATCTCGCCGATCGCCGGCGGGCCTCGCGAGTTCGTCGGCCTCGACAACTACGCCGAGGCCTTCGCGTCCGAGGCCTTCCAGGGCGCGGCGTGGCGCACGGTCGTCTACACGCTGATCGTCGTCACGGCCGAGTTCGTGCTCGGTCTCGCGGTCGCCCTGCTCTTCACCGCGCTCGGCCGCCGGTCGAACGCGTTCCGCACGCTGTTCATGTACCCGCTCATGATCGCCCCGGTCGTCGCGGGTCTGCTCTGGCGCTTCCTGCTCATCGACAACTTCGGCATCGTGAACCAGCTGCTCTTCGAATGGGGCATCCTCGACAGCCCGGATCAGATCCAGTGGCTGAGCGACCCCGACATCGCCCTCTTCTCGGTCGCCCTGCCCGACATCTGGCTCACGACCTCGTTCATCACGCTCGTGCTGTTCGCGGGGCTGCAGAACATCCCCGGCGACGTGGTCGAGGCCGCGCGCATCGACGGCGCGAACTACTGGCGGCTCCTGGTCAGCGTCATCATCCCGCTGCTGCGACCGGTCATCGCCGTCGCGCTCATCGTCCGCGGCATCGACGCGGCGCGCGCCTTCGACATCATCCTGATCCAGACGGATGGCGGCCCCCAGGGCTCGACGACCACGCTCAGCCTGCTCATCTACCGCACGCTCACGCGCTTCGGCGACCCCGGTCTCGCGAGCGCGATGGGCACGGTCTACCTCATCGCGATGCTGGCGGTCTCGATCGCCGCGATCGCCCTGATCTGGCGCCCGGGAGGGAACGCACGATGAACCCCCTCGAGACCCGCGGACGCGTGAGCCGCGTCATCCTCTGGGCCCTGCTCGCCCTCGCGATCGTGCTCTACGGCTTCCCGTTCGCCTACCTGCTGCTGACCTCGTTCAAGACCCCGCTCGACGCGATCGCCGTGCCGCCGACGGTCATGCCCGAGGCGTGGACGCTCGAGAACTACGTCTCGGCGCTCAGCCGCCAGGGCGTGCCGGCGGCGCTGATCAACAGCGTCATCACCGCCGTGATCTCGACCGTGCTCTCGCTCGTGCTCGCGGTGCCGGCGGCGTACGCGATCACCCGCTTCCGCACCCCGAGCGGCCGCGTCTTCATCGTCGCGGCGCTCGTGACCCGGATGGTGCCGACCATCGCCGTCGGCGCCCCGCTCGTCGAGGTCATGCGCAACCTGGGCCTCACCGACACGTCGTTCGGCCTGGCGCTCGCGCACACGACCATCTCGCTGCCGCTGTCGATTTGGCTCATGGCCAGCTTCTTCGAGGCCGTGCCCGACGAGCTCGACGAGGCCGCGAAGGTCGACGGATGCAGCCGGCTGCAGGCGCTCTGGCGGGTCGTCATCCCCGTGGTCACGGGCGGCCTCGCGGTCACCGCGATCTTCGCCTTCCTCGCGTCGTGGAACGAGTTCCTCTTCGCGCTCCTGCTCACGAGCGTCCGCGCGCAGACCACGCCGATCGTGATCGCGAACTTCCAGACGCAGTTCGGCCTCGACTGGGGCGGGATGACGGCGCTCGCCGCGGTCTACTCGGTTCCCGTCATCCTGCTCACCCTCGTCCTGCAGCGGCACATCGTCGCGGGGCTGACCCTCGGCGCCGTCAAGGGCTGACGAACCGAGACCCGAATGGAGCACTATCCATGCCCGGTGACAACACCTACGACGTGACGGAATGGCCCCACGGCGACCCCTACGACGACCTCGGCGCGGTGATCAACGGCATCATCGCCGACGTGAAGGCACGCCAGGCCGAGTCGCACGCCGACGGCCGGGGGAAGCCCGGCGCGGTGATCCACATCCCGCCCGGCGACTACCGCCTGCGCACGCAGGTGCTGATCGACCTCAGCTTCCTGCGCATCCAGGGAGCGGGTCACGGCTTCACGTCGTCGAGCATCCGGTTCAACGTGCCCGAAGGGGAATGGCCCGGGCTGCACGAACTGTGGCCCGGCGGCAGCCGCGTCATGGTCGACATCCCGGCCGACCAGATCGAGAGCGAAGCGGATGGCGCGGCCTTCCGCATCGCGCGGAGCGGCAGCCCCCGCATCAGCTCGGTCGAGTTCGTCGACTTCTGCATCGACGGGTTGCATTTCACCGCGGACCATCCGGAGACCAGTCCCGGCGGCAATCCCGAGAACTCGTATGTGAACGGCAAGACCGGCATCTTCGTCGAGACGGCGAACGACTCGCTGCGCATCACCGGCATGGGCTTCGTCTACCTCGAGCACGCGCTCACCATCCATCACGCCGACGCGCTCGCCATCCACGACAACTTCATCGCGGAATGCGGGAGCTGCATCGAGCTGCGCGGTTGGGGGCAGGCGTCGAAGATCACCGACAACCTGATCGGCGCCGGCCCGCACGGCCACTCGATCTACGCCGAGCACCACGGCGGCCTGCTGATCACCGCGAACAACGTCTTCCCGCGCGGTGCGAGCAGCATCCACCTGCACGGGGTGCGGCGGTCGAGCGTGACGAACAACCGCCTGCACTCGTTCTATCCGGGGATGGTGGTGCTCGCGGCGGACAGCTCCGAGAACCTGGTGGCCTCGAACCACCTCCTCCGCGACCACGAGCCCTGGACGCCGTTCCTCGGCATCGACAACGGGCTCGACGACCTCACCGGCCTCCTCAGCATCAGCGGCAGCAACAACAGCGTGATCGGCAATCACGTCTCGGAGGTCGTCGAGTCGGACCGCATCCGGCCGAGCGGTGCGGCGCCCGTGATCATCCGGCTCGTGGAGGGGCACGGCAATCACGTCGCCACCAACCATGTCGTGGCGATGGATGTCACGGCCACGTCGAGCGACTCGTGCTTCGAGGCGCAGGTCGACGCCTTGCTGTCGGAGGAGTCGCAGCCGCTCGATGTGATCGCCGTCCTGGTCGACCCCGCGTCGACCCGCAACACGATCCTCGACTCGGGTCGCGCCGACCAGCTCGTCGTGGACCCCGCGCGGAACGCCGTCCGGCCGACCCCGTCGCTGGAAGACGAGCCGCTCACCCGCGCCTCACCCGACGCGCAGGCGCTGCGTGGCGGCATCCGATGACGAATCGATCTGGCGAACGCACCCGCCGACGGCGCGGCGCCGACGATGAGGCGGCTCCGACACGCTGTGGGATGGTACGAAGGGAGGCGGTGAGATGAGGAGACGGATGCCTCGCAAGCAGGTCGGAATCCGCGATGTCGCGGCCGAAGCCGGTGTGTCGGTGACGACGGTCTCGCACGTGCTCAACGACACGCCCCACACGCGCACGAGCGACGAGACGAAGTCGCGCGTGCGCGAGGCCGCGGCGCGGCTCGGCTACCACCCGAACCGGCTCGCGCGCGGACTGCGCACGCAGGCCTCGGGCATGGTCGGCCTCCTCACCGAGGAGATCGCGACGACCCCGCACGCGGGTCGCATCATCCTGGGTGCGCAGGAGGAGGCGAGCCGCCACAACCTCACGCTCGCGATCATCAACTCGACGCTGCGGCACGAGCCCGACGTCGAGCCGTCGGAGGTGCAGGCGTTCCTCGACCGCCAGGTCGACGGCATCATCTACGCCACGGTCTACCACGACGAGGTGATCCTGCCCGAGCAGATGCATGCCGTGCCATCCGTGCTCATCGGTGCTCGCGACCGCGACGGCGAGGTGCCCTCGATCATGCCCGACGAGCGCGTGGGCGCGGCATCCGTCATCGACCTGCTCGTGCGCACGGGCCACCGCCGCATCGCGTTCGCCGCGACCTCGGTCGACGTGCCCGCCACGCGCGGGCGCCTGCGCGGCTACCGCGACGGCATGGTCGCCGCCGGCCTCGACCCGTCGGCGCACGTGGTCGAGGCGGTGGCCGAGGCGGCCGGCGGCTACGAGGCGACGATGGCGCTGCTCGACCACGGGCGCTCGCCGTCGGAGCGGCCCACGGCGGTGTTCTGCTACAACGACCGCATGGCGATGGGCGCCTACCGGGCGGCGGCCGAGCTGGGGCTGTCGGTGCCGGCGGATGTCTCGATCGTCGGCTTCGACGACCAGGCGCCGATCGCGGGCAGCCTGTTCCCGGCGCTGTCGACCGTCGCGCTGCCGCACTACGAGATGGGCGCGTGGGCGGTCGCGACGCTCGCCGCGATGATCGAGGGACGCGACGAGCCGGATGCCGCGGGGCCGGCGCCGACGCTGCTGCCGTGTCCGATCGTGGAGCGCGGGTCGATCGCGGGGCCTTCGCGCTGAGCGCCCCGCTTCCTTCTGCTTCTGCATCTGCTCCCGTTTCCACCGGGCGACCCGCTCGCTCCGCCGCGCCGGCCGCCCGTACCCTGCACACGAAAGGCTCTCCGCACATGCTCCGGCTCGCCGCATCCTGGGTGTGGGACTTCTGGTTCGCCGACGACGGCGACCGCTTCCACCTCTTCTTCCTCAAGGCGTCGCGGGCCCTGCACGACCCGGACCGCCGCCACTGGCGCGCGACGATCGGGCATGCCGTCTCCACCGACCTCGTGCACTGGACGGAGGTCGCCGACGCGATCGTGCCCTCCGACTCGCCCGCGTTCGACGACCTCGCGACCTGGACGGGCTCCGTCGTGCGCGGCGACGACGGCACGTGGCGCATGTTCTACACGGGCGTCGACCGCGCCGGCGGCGGGCTCGTGCAGCGCATCGGCGTCGCGACATCCGCTGACCTCATGACCTGGTCGACCACCGGCCGCGCCCTCGTCGAACCCGACCCGCGCTGGTACGAGCAGCTCGCCGACGGCGCGTGGCCCGACGAGGCGTGGCGCGACCCGTGGGTGTTCCGCGACCCGTCGGGGGAGGGGTGGCGGATGCTGCTGACCGCGCGCGCGAACGTCGGCGACCCGTCGTCGCGTGGCGTGGTCGGCACCGCATGGTCGCCCGACCTCGAGCAATGGCGCGTCGAGCCGCCGCGCTCGTCCGCCGGCTCGGGCTTCGGCCAGCTCGAGGTGCTGCAGCTCGAGCAGGTCGACGGCCGCTGGGTGCTGCTCTTCTCATGCCTCGGCACCGAGCTCGCGGCCGAGCGCCGGGCGGCGGGGGAGCGCGGCGGGATCTGGGCGGTGAACGTGGAGGATCCGGCCGGGCCGTTCGATGTCGGCAGTGCGTATCGCGTCGCCGACGAGGAGTTGTACGTGGGGCGGCTCGTGCGCGATCGCGTGGGTCGGTGGTGGATGATGGCCTTCAAGAACACGACGGCGGATGGCGCGTGGGTGGGAGAGATCACCGACCCGATGCCGGTCGGGTGGGTGGACGGGAGGCTGACGGTGATGACGGCTGTTGCGGGGCCGGTCGTGCCTGGGGTGCCGTCTGCGCCGGATTCCGAGCTGGTCGCCGATGCCTGAACGTCGGTCGGGTGCGCTCGTCATCGGCGAGGCGGTGATGGACCTGATCGACGACGGCCGATCCATCACGCGCTCGCCGGGCGGCTCGCCGGCCAACGTCGCGCTCGGGCTGGCGCGCCTCGGCGTTACGACGCGACTTCGCACCGCGCTCGCCGACGATGACGACGGCCGTGCCATCCTCGTCCGGCTGACCGAGTCGGCGGTCCTCGTTGATCCCGCGTCGATGTGCCTCGACCGCACGTCCACCGCACTCGCCGCGCTCGACGGCAAGGGCGCGGCGGAGTACGACTTCGACATCGAGTGGCGGGTGCCGTCGTCGGTTGACGTCGGCTCGGCGGCGGCGGTGCACTCGGGCTCGATCGCGCTATTCCTCGAGCCGGGCGCCGAGGCGGTGGCCAACGTTCCCGGGTCGCGGCCCGACGGCGTGCTCGTCTCGCTCGACCCGAACATCCGCCCCGCGCTGCTCGGCGAACAGGCGGCGACTCGCGCGACATTCGAACGACTCGCGGCCGCCGCCGACGTGGTCAAGCTCAGCGACGAAGACGCCGCCTGGCTCTACCCCGACGAGCCGCTCGCCGCCGTGCTCGACCGACTCCTCGACCTCGGCATCGCGCTCGCCGCGGTGACGCGCGGGGGAGCGGGCGCCGCACTCGCCACCCGCGCGACCCGTGTCGAGGTCGAGCCGCTGTCGGTCCGCGTCCGCGACACCGTCGGCGCGGGTGACACCTTCATGGCCGCCCTCATCGCGGGAGTGCTCGACCGCGACAGCACCGAACCCCTTCACGAGCTCCGCGAACCCGACCTCCTCCGCCTCGGCCGCTTCGCTGCCGCCGCGGCCGGCGTCACGGTCAGTCGTGTCGGCGCCGACCTGCCCACCGCCGACGAGGTCGCGCGGGCCCAGCACGCGGCGGCGGTCGATCGCTGCATGTCGGCGTCTGCGGGCACCATCCTCTGGTGAACCCCGGACCAGCGAGCGAACGCGGCAACGCTCACTGTCGGGTGCTTATTGCCACGGCACCATCTGAATCTTCCGAGATCACGAGGTGCTGCGTGCAACCGGGTGAGTCCGCCATGGGTGGATCCGACCGAATGCGTTGAGGAGGCTAGGCGTCGAGGCTCGAGGGGTAGGCGCAACGTGTTCAACGAAGCTTCGCGGACTGCAAGCGCCAGTTCGCCCAGGGCCATAGTGAAGTGATGCCAGCGGGCTCGAGGTTCTCGGCCGTCCGTACCATGTTCAAGTACTTGGCGCCGAGTTCACCTAGACGTTCGCGGACTGCACGGAAATCCCGGCTCGCCCAGACTCTGCCGAGTGCTTCGTCCATGATGCGGTCCGTTTCCGAGTCGATCTCCTGGAGAAGCTCGATTTGACTCGTGGGCGCGATGAGCGTCGCTGCGTAGCGCGCAGAGCTCCAGCGAATAGTGGCTTGATGCGGTTCTGGCCAGTCCCGACTGTGGTGGCCGGCCGTTTCGATACGAGCGAGATCGATGATGCGACGGTTCAGCTCCTGAAGGGCTCCGAGCACTTCCTGGGCAGAGGCCAGGCGTTGGACGCGTTCCTCCTTGTTCCGTGTGCTGCGATCCTGCGCGATCGCAATAAGGAGAGTAATGACGCCACCGACAACGACGCCTGACAGACCGAACCAAGCTTCGCCCACGCGCCGGACTCTAGCGCAATGGCATTCATGCTCCGAGAGAAGTCGAATTCGGCAGCGGCAACCACTTCATCGAGGTCTCGCTCGATGAGGCGGATGCCGTGTGGCTGTTCCTGCACTCCGGAAGCCGGGGCGTGGGCAACCGGATCGCGCAGCATCACATTCGGGTCGCGCAGGAGCTCTGCCGGAAGTGGTGGATCGACCTGCCCGACCGGGACCTCGCGTACCTCGTGGAGGGCACGCCGGAGTTCACGCGGTACATCGCGGCGCTGCGGTGGGCGCAGCACTTCGCGTTGCTGAACCGGGAGGAGATGATGCACCGGGTCATCCGGCAGGTCTCGGATTGGGTCGGCGTGCCGATGGAGGAGCGCGAGCGGATCAACTGCCACCACAACTTCACCGAGAGCGAGGAGCACTTCGGCAAGCGGGTGTGGGTGTAGCGGAGGGGCGCGATCCAGGCCGACGCGGGCCGGCCGGGCCTGATCCCAGGTTCGATGGGCACCGCGTCGTACGTGGTCGAGGGCCTGGGTGATGTCGCTGAACTCCTCACCGCACGGCGCGGGCCGGACGTACTCGCGCTCCGCCGCCCGGCGGACCTTCACGCAGGATCAGCTGCGGGAGGCGATGGCCGGCATCGAGTTCCGCGACACCGACGCGTTCATCGACGGGATCCCCGCGGCGTACAAGCCGATCGACCGGGTGATGGCGGATGCCGCGTCGCTCGTGCGGGTGCGGCACACGCTGCGGCAGGTGGGGAACGTGAAGGGGGACTGAGGGGGCCGGCCGCCGGCATGAAAGGGTGACGGATGCCACGGCTCGCGCCGCTCGAAGACCGGGCGGGGGCGGGTCACGTCCTCGGCTCGCCTGACGCCTCGATGCGTCCGACCACCGGGAAGGTTCTGCTGATCATCAGGACGCGTGCGCAGAACGCTCGTCGAGATCACAACGAAGGAAGCTGGCAGTAGCAGTGTCGCTCCGATCCACCTGCGGCTACGTGGGCGCCGTCGGGAGAGCGGGCGCAGATGGACTGCAATGACATCGGGACTTCCTCACCCAAAATGGGGCCGTTTGCGGCTGTTCAGGCATTCGCTCGCTGTACTAGTCTTCGAAGACCTCGAGCAGCGGAGACACAATTGCGAACCGAAACCTATCCGGCCGTCAAGACATCGCTATCGCTTCCCGAACTCGTCGGGGTCATCCGCGCGGAGGGTGACAACAAGACGTACATGAGTGGATTCCGGCGCCTTGGCACCGGGTTAAACCCAGGATCGTGGGGCTGGTACACGCCAGACGACGATCCGTTCGCTTCGGCGCACGAGTTCGGGAAGCCCGACTTCAGCATCGGCATTGGCTCACCAGGCTGGAGTGCGCTCTTTTACGTCTGGGATAGGGGAGATCACCGCATCTTCGAAGCTCAGCGCTCGGTTGGTGTCGACGGTGGGCCGGGCAAGGAACTGATTAGGCGCATCAATAAGCGGCTCACTCGATAGGTCATGACACAGCTTCCGCCTGGCCCGTTAGATGTCGCCTTGGCGATTCTCGGTCAGTTCGGCACTCCAGCGGTCCTAGTTCTCGTCATTGCCACCGTCGGCTGGCTGAAGGACTGGCTTGATGCGGGTCGCGGCGCTATTTCCGGGCTTGAGGCCGCGAGTCGGGCCGCTAGTTCCGCCCCCGCCAGCTTCATCCGAGTAGTGCTGGTCCAATCCCTCTTCGTGACTCTCACTGTTCTAGTTACCCGGACCCTAGACGCAGGAATGAGTCTCTCAGACTCCGTCCTGGGCGCAAGTTGGGCAGAATCATCCGGGATTCTTATTTCGAGCGCGCTTGTACCTCCACCGGGCATCTGGGCATGGGTTGCGTTCTGGGCTGCGAGCGGCTATGTCCTGATTGCCAACCTGACCGCTAGGTACGGGGTCGGATTGGGGCCGCTGGGCTGGTTATTTGCGGCCGTTCTCGTCCCCGCTGCAATCCTCGCAATCGTCGTCGTGGTAGCACGAATTACCAGCCTTCACGATGATGCAGAAGGTGTCCTTCCCTGGGTTATTGGTGCGCTTGGAGTCGTGACCATCTTCCTGTGGGCCCGGCTGGCGTCGCTCTCTGCTGACGTCCCCCTGGACCTTCGACGTGCAGTGGGCGCTCGGTATACGAGCCACAAGACTGTGCGATGACATGAGCAGGGATATCTCGGCCGCTCAGCTGCCCGCTCGGGAAGTGGCTCCACTTCATGCCAGGTCACGACTCCATTTCCCAGTGGTCCGGGTCATGCGATGGCGTAACTTGGGAGACTGCGGGAACGACATGCCCAGAATCCTTCGCGCACGCTCCAGCATGCTGCCTTTGGTGTATCAGCTTGAGTGTGTAGCGCGACTGGTTTGAACAGGTTCGAGGGCGATGACCATCACACACACAACGAGATCTGCACGAATCTGCCGGCTAGATTTGGAGGGCATGATCTGCGCGAGGAGGCATCGTGATTGTTGACACAGAGGCGGCTCTTGCTGCGCGGCACGCACTACGGCTTTGTGCAGATCAACACCATTCGGATTGCGCAAACTCCGCCCAGTGCGAGCGGGCGGAGCGAGCGCTTGATCGTCAGTTGGCCGACGTAGCCAGCTTTGACGCACGGCTCAGCTACATGATGTTTGCGAGACGGGAGCCGAGCGCCAATCACCCGACCGCCGCCCTCATGAGGGGCGTCGCCGATATGGTAGTGAGCCCGCCGTGGTCTGACCCCTTGTGGAGGAGTATTTGGATCACCTCGGCGTTGGCGCGACTGGCCGAGAGAGGGATACCCGCCGATGCCGTATTACGGACGGGCGTCGGGCACGCATTGCGCGAGCGGCTCGCGTTCGAGGCCGCGTCCGCGTGGTACGCGATGCGGCACGGGTCTCTTGATGGGGAGGAGGTTGAGCCCCGGATTCGTGCATGGGCAGTCATCTTGGACGGCGCAATCCAGTCGCACCACGATGATCCTGATGCCCTGGAATTCGTTGAGGTGGTTGTTCTCGCTCGATCCGGTGTGTTCGGCGAAGTGTTGCGCCGATGGATGGAGCAAACCGCCGTCGCGCACGTGATCGATTGGCGTGCTACGGACCCGCTTCGCGTGGAGCTGCTGCCGCGAGATCTCGTCGTGGGCGGGGGGCGCGAGGCGACTCTATGGATTCTTGATCGCTTCACCTGTACCTATCTTGGCGATTGGCGTCCCTCCAGCCTCCTGTGGGAACTCAGCTACAGCCAGGATCCGGATGGCGTCGCCGACCGAACGCAGGTTCCCGCCCCCGTTCTCGCTGAACGGTCGGTGAGTTCAGCGGAGCTTCTGCGGGCAGTTACCGGGCGTCACGCGACCGCGCGGCCGGTAACGCCGAGTAGTCATTCCCTGGCGGAGGAACTGTACGACCAGATCATTTTGCTGGCGCGCGGAGGGGATCTGCAGCGCGCCCGCGAGATGGCCAGCATTGCGGCGCAGGAGAATCCAGATGCTGCGCATTTCCGCAACGCTTACGCGTTCCTAACCATTCCGGTTGATCCCAATACCGCTCGTCAGCTACTCAATGACGCAGAACTCCGTTCCCTTCAACCCAACTTGTACAAGTTGAATTGGGTTGTGATCTCTATCGCCTCCGGTGATGTGTCCGATGCGGCGGGTCGGCTCGAGGAAGCGAAGCGAGAAGTCGATGGGGCAGAATCAGCTTGGCTCTGGGTTCCTGAACGACTGATCATCGGGGAATGGATCCTTGAGTATTACACATTCGACCAGTGGTGTTCGGAGGCTACCCAGGCGCTGACGAGCGCTAGCGCCTAAGCGAGAAACGCGTTGCGCACGTCCTTCATAGGAATCATTAGCTGCAGATCGTCCAAGGGTGACTGGAGACAGTCTGCGTTGTGTTCATAGAACCGTCGGGCGTCCTCATCACGAGCATGAATGAGGACAGCTCGTGCCCCGACGTTCTCGCTCAGCATCGCGGCACGATGAAGCGCATCTCGGAGCAGCCCGGCGCCCAGTCCCATCCCCGAGAATCGTTTGTCGACAGCGAGGCGGGCGAGGAGGATGCAGGGAATTGCCCGGGGCGCTCCCTGTTGGAGGCGCCCCGGCGCTTCGTCCCTCGATATCGCGCTCACAGCAATGGCGTAGTAACCAGCGATGAGTCCGGACTCGTCTGCGGTCACGTACGTTACGGCGTTATTGGCGCGAAGGTTCTCCCAAGCGAACTGCCTGAGCCACTCGTCAAGCTCGCCCGCGCCGCTCTCAAAGGTGCTCCGATCGTCAGCACGCTCGAGCTTCCTGGGCTGGCATGGTCCTGCCATCAATCAGAGAAAGGAGATGGGCGCTGAGCGAGTCGATCAAGTTTGCTTGTGCTCGCTAGCGGAGCTTCCAGAAGCCTGTTGAACTCATCCCACTGTTCGTCGGTTGCAAAGAACCAGCGGCGATCCGCCAGGATACGCTCTGCTTCGACGCTGGCGCTTTCGATTATGAGATCTGTGACAGTGCGATCGGTAGCGTCAGCAGCGCGACGCAGCAATTGCTCTTGCCGGGCTGTCACTCGTAGGTTAAGTCGAGCGTCTTTTGCTGCCCGGGCCTTCGAGGCGGTAGTCATGGCGTTCCTCTCTCGGTACGTCCATTGTACGTACGTCGTCGCTGTTGTCAAGGTGAACTTGCGGGGGAGCCGCGGTGCGAGGAGCACTTCGGCGAGCGGGTGTGGGTGTCGCGGAGGGGCGCGATCCAGGCCGACGCGGGCCGGCCGGGCCTGATCCCAGGTTCGATGGGCACCGCGTCGTACGTGGTCGAGGGCCTGGGTGATGTCGCTGAACTCCTCACCGCACGGCGCGGGCCGGATGTACTCGCGCTCCGCCGCCCGGCGGACCTTCACGCAGGATCAGCTGCGGGAGGCGATGGCCGGCATCGAGTTCCGCGACACCGACGCGTTCATCGACGGGATCCCCGCGGCGTACAAGCCGATCGACCGGGTGATGGCGGATGCCGCGTCGCTCGTGCGGGTGCGGCACACGCTGCGGCAGGTGGGGAACGTGAAGGGGGACTGAGGGGGCCGGCCGCCGGCATGAAAGGGTGACGGATGCCACGGCTCGCGCCGCTCGAAGACCGGGCGTGCACGGGTGGCCGTGTTCTGGATCTGCAGCCAGCGTCTGCCCACCCGGGTCAACTAGATCGAGCAGCCCACGGCACACCCCCCTGATCGTCGCTAGGTGCATGAACCCAGGATCTACGGACGGTCGCGATTGTCCGTTTCGGGCAGTGCGGATAATCGATCTATGGCATTCCCTACCCAGCGCAAGCCGCAGAGTGCGAGGCCGCCGACATGGGACGCGTATAAGTCTGCCGTTCGCAGGGAAGACCGGGACAGCCTGCTCATTCTGTGCGCTGGGGCTACTGCTGCGATAGCGCGCGGCGAGATGGGGGACGAGTGGAAGGCGAAAGGACTCACTGACTGGAACATCGCTGATGTGGCTCGCACCTCGCTCGCCTGGGGCCGATTCAGTCGGCCAGTAGCAGACGCGGAAACCCTGCTCCGCCTCTGCAACATGAGCAGCCTCCTGATCGACGAAGGAATCGCGGTTCAACCGAACGCTTCCGAACGGCTCGCACGAGTTCTGCCTCGACTCCTGTTCGAACAGTTGCCTCGACAGCGTTCCGTCATGGATCAGATCACCCGCACGCTGCTGCTCTTCGGCACCAGAAGCGTGCACCCGCCTGGATTTGCTCCCAAGGGAATGGTTCTCGATTGGTTCGAATCGGCCACCGATGGACTGACGCTTGATGAATATGTCGAGTCCATCTTCGTGATATCTGTCGGCGCTCAGACCAACGCAGGTGGCTTCTCCCTCGAATGGCTCTCGGGGCCCGGCTACCATGGTCTTGAGGATGTCATTCCGTTTGCGGCTCTCCGGCGCACGTTCACTGAGCACTTGCTGACCACTCCGGCGGCTTTCAAAGCTGCCAATCGGCGATGGCAGGATCCGGCACCTTCGCCCCAGAAGAAGTTCGCCTTCAATCCTCTTGTGGATCGCCCGTTCATCGACGAGGTCGCAGGGATACCAATTGCCCCCTGGGTCCAAGCGATCATCGCGAAGGCCTCACCGCCGTCCATCTACTTCCTCGCATACGAGAAACTCGGCAAGGGATTCGCCGACGACTTAGGTCTCGTCTTCCAGCACTACGTTGGCCGCCATCTGGAGCTCATCGAGCGGCCACGCGAAGTCATCCCTGAACTCCGCTACGGTCCTTCGCGGGCAGCGAAGGATACCTGCGACTGGTTCGTTGACCTGCCCGGCATGCTCGTGCTCATCGAGTGCAAGTCGCGCCAGCCTGTCGAAGCGACGCGAATTGGCGGAGACGCCTGGCTCGACGCCATCGCAGGCAGTATTGGCAAAGGCATTGCACAACTCAACGAGACAAACCGCCACATCGATGCCGTGAGCGACATCAACCCGCAGATTTCTAGGACGAAGCCTCGGGTCGGGCTCGTCGTCACACTCGAACCGTTCTATCTCGATCAGAATTGGCTTGTTCGTGAGCGCCTTCCCAGGGCGGAGTTTCCGATCGGCGTCGTCTCGGTAGGCGAGCTGGAGTCGCTCGTCACACTTAGTTCAGAGGAGTTGGCCGCGGCTCTCCGTGAGGCGGCGGACAGGTCCGAGGATGGAGTGTTGCTCCTGACCTCAGCCTTGGACGCGACCCGGGGGCGCGAGAATCCCTTGCTGGTTTCGACGTGGGAATCCATCGGACTCTTCGCCCGGGTCGGCGAAGAGTCTAGGCGCCGTCGTACGCGGCCTACCGGCACCGACGACTGACTGAGAAGCGCAGCTCGGGGCGCGAATGGAAATCACCCGGGATCCGCGTTCGCGCGCGGCGGGTCGTCTGACTACGGATATCTCGGGAAGTGTGCCTGCAGGTAGGCGTCAATACCGCCGTCTGCCGCCACCCCGCTCCGGTGGATGATTTCGGCGGTATCCCGACCCGACAGGACGACGATCGGGTGGCCGTCTTCCTTGATCTCGGAATACGCTTGTCTGTCCACATGGCTCGTGGTCACCATGATGCCGAATTGACGATGCCGCATCCGCGAGATCAGTCGCGACATTTCCCTTACTCCGACGCTGTTCCCGGGTCGATAGCACTTCGCTTCGACAGCGAAGTCGATCTGGATCGCGCTCGGCCCGGTCCCGACCCGATAGCTGCCGACCGCGTCTCGGCCGCCGTCGCGACTCGGCCGCGTGACCTCAATATCGAAGGCGTTCGGAAGGTACATCCTGACCACGCTCGCGGCGAACTGTTCGAACTCGTACGGATGCGTGGCGAAATGGGCATGGATGGCGCGAACGATCTCTTGATGCTCGGCAGTGATCGGCTCCTGGTCCTGGCGCGAACGTGCTTCCCGGGTTCGAGGTGCGCGCAATGGTGCTGCGTCTGCACCCGATCCCCAGGCGAGGAAAGCGGGCGGCGCCAGGTCGTAGGCGACGTCGTGGCTGTCGAGCGAATCGAGCCATCCTCGCCTGATCGTCCCAGCATCGAGGATCGTGAAGAGCGCCCGGTAGTTCTGATATCGCTGGCCGCCCGTCGAGCGCCAGATTCCAACCAGTTCATCGATCGACGATGCGTGCGACGCGCCGGGCACCGCTAGTCCGAGAAAACGGTGGTTTCGCCGAACGCCGGTACTTCCGAAAACCAGGATCGGCGGGACACGTTGCCGGTCAGCAAGGCTGCCGTTCGACCAGTCGAAGATGTTCCGAAGCAGCTGGTTGCCGCCCCTCGAAGTCTCGTGGAGCTCGTGTCCTGGTCGCTTGTTATCGCCGAAGTAGGTGAGGACTCCCGTCTCGACGTCAAGCCAATCGGGCCAGTCAGCGTCTGCCCCCGACGTGACGAGAGCGATCACCTTCGGAGCGCCGATTCGGCCTCGGAAGCGAATTCCTCCCGAGTTGCCGACCGGCAGCAGTCTCCCGATCGGATCATCGCCAGCATTTCCGCTGGTCCCGCCTTCATAAACGGCATCGACGATGAGGTCGGCCTGTGCCAGCTCGTCGAACGGGACTGTTGCAGCCATTAGATGGCCCCTCTGAGCGCCGTCGTCACGGCCATCGCGACTGCTTCCGGCGCCTCGTGCTCCCAATACCGCAGCACCCGCCATCCCGCTTCCTCGAACCGTCGGTCCGTATCCCGATCCCGCGCGATATTCGCTGCCAGCTTCGGTCCCCAGTACTCCGAGTTCCGCTTCGGATGCGTCCCGTGTTCGGGGCATCCGTGCCAGAAGCATCCGTCGATGAACACCGCGATGCGCGCTCGTGTGAACACGATGTCCGCCCGCCGTCGAAGCCCTGGCACTGGCGCAAGGTCCACCCGGTACCGCAGCCCTCGAGAGTGCAGGAGCCGGCGTACGGCGAGTTCGGTTGTAGTGTCGCGTCGCTTGTTCGCGAGCATCGAGCGACGCGTGCCCTCCGAAGTGGCCCAGGAGTCAGGCATCGCCGGGGTCCGCTTGTGCGGTCGATGGGATTGCGGGAGGCGGAAGTGCCACGACGGTCGGGGTCTGCGCCAGCTGCCGGAATCGTTGTCGCAGCCCCGAGGCGAATGCGGCATCGCGAATCAGTATGCCGGCTTCGAGATTGCGATGAGCGGCGGCGCGAGAAAGGTTCGCGCTGGTGACGAGCGCGACCCTCGAATCCACGATGAGCACCTTCGAGTGCTGAAGGCCGTAGGCGCCGCCGGAGGGTCGGTAGGTGAGGAATCGCGCACCGAACAACCGCTTCTGCAGTGCCCGTGCCGTCTCTGCGCGCTCCATCGTGTCGACGAGCATCGTCACATCGACGCCTCGGCCGATCGCCCGCCACAACGCATCGACGAACGGTGAATGATCGGCCGCCGAATACGTCGACGCGAACACATCGGTCGTCGCTTCATCGACCAGATGTGCGAGCGCCGCCGTCGTGTGATCCCCGTCGCCCTGAAATGTCGGCCCGCTCCACACCGGCCGGACGTCGGTGCGGCTCGACTCGCGCGAGACCGCGAATCCCCGCAGCACTGACGCGAGCGCGGATGCACCGATCAGCTCGAAACTCGCGCGAAACGCGTCGCGCGCGGGATGCTCGGACCCGAGCACTGCGAGCGCCTGCACTCGGCTCCCATCGATCTCCAGCGACGCCGCGAGTGCAACAGCGTCGGCGGCGGTCACCGTCGCGGCGAGGAGTTCGAGCGAGCCTGGCATCGATCAGCTCCCGGTCCAGTGCACGTGCTCGAGGAGTGGTGCGGCATCCTTCGACCCCGCGCCGAGCTTCAGCGCGAATCTTCGATCGAGGAATCGGTTGGCGCGTTCGCACGACGTTTCCGACAGGAACAGGCAGAAGTGGCATGCCGCGCCATGGAGGAAGTCCTCCTGCCCCTTGGGAACGCGATCGGCGCAGATCGGGTCGGACGAGCACCGGCCTGCGCGGTGGATCGCATCCTCCATCACCTCGTCGAGGCGAGCGGTGCGGGCGAGGTCGACGAGACCGCCGAGTGTGCCTTCGCTGTCGGGCGAGGTGGTGGTGATCAGGATGCCGGCCGCGGGTTCGCGCTCGTCGGTACCGGTCCACGCGTAGATGCGTTCCGCAATCGAGGCGGAGCCGTACCCACTCGACATGGCCATCTCGCGAATCAGCAGATGCGAGATGGTGTGGAGCGCCCAGTACCGCGGCGGTGGCATGAGGGCTTCGGCGTCGAGCGCGATGCCCGTCTGGCTCTCACGACGCTTCAGATTCCGCTTGTGGGCGGCGACGTGATCGGCCCACACGTCCGACCGCAGCACGCCGGCTTCCCACGCGACGACGGCCTCTTCGGCGAAACGCAGGAAGACACCCTCGCCGCGGTCTTCGGTCGCGGGCACCCAGGTCGGCCTGCCGTTCTGGGCGATCGGAGCGATGCGTGCGCGTTCGCCGCCGACCCGATCCGGCGCGTCGATTCGCGTGAATCCGGTGAACGCGTTCGCCTTGCGGATGCGGTCGACCGCGACGACATCGGCCACCACTGGTGCGAGCGCCTCCGGCACCGGCTCCGAGTGCACCTTGAACCCGGCGCGTCGCGACTCGGTCTCGAATTCCGACGGGTGCGTGAGCGTCTCCCACTCGGGGATCAGCAGCCGGTGTTGATCGTGCACCGGCGCCTCAGCCGGCGCCACCGCGACTATTGCAGGGTAGAGCGCCGCCTTGACCGCCTCGACGATCTGCTCGGCGGGCACACCGGCGAACGGGGCTGCTTCCTCAGGACTCCACTCGCGCCACATGGCAACCTGCTCGACCGAGGTCAGCTTCATCGCCTTACCAGCTGGCAACCCCATGACCTCGAGGGCGAGGTCGGCGATCGTCGGTACCTTGCGTGCGGGGAGTACGAGCACGCTCACGGTCGTCGGGAACCACTGATTCGCGGCACCGAGCAGCATGAGCCGCACCTCTGCGGTGCACGGCCTGTCGGCCGGCGCCCAGGTCGGAAGGTGCGGATGCCTGCCGCGGCACGCGGGCAGCAGCTTCTCGCCGCCCGCGCGGGTCACCTCGGCGATGTTCCTGGTCGCGCCGCATTGCACGCATTCCAGTTCGACGGCCGGCCCGAGGTTGGAACGGTACTCCCTCATCCGCAGAGCAGGGTTGGGCGCCTTGCACTCGATCGGGTTGCCGTCTTCGCGGTGCAGCCATTCCTTGTACGGGAACTCGTCGAGATGTCCGTTCGTGCACGCGATCAGGTATCGCGCGGGTACCGCGGGCCGAGGACGCGGCTTGAGCACGCCTTCCTTCCGGCCTTTTCCGGGCCGGCCTTTGCACGCCTTGTGTACGAACCTGGCCTGATCAGGCCGGTACTTGTTCGTGTTCTCGAAGACGAAGAACCCGGATGACTCGGGCGCGAGTCGATCGCAGCCGGTGCACCGCAGCCAGGCGGGGAAGATGCGCGTCGGGATGCCGATGGGCGCGTCATCGTCGGGCACCCACGGCGGCTGACGCAGCTCCTCCACGAGCGGACCGAGTTCGCGACGCACCGCGTCGAGCAGACGGGGTACCCGCACGAGCACCGGACCGCCCTGCCTCGAGTACGCCTTCTCCCATGCATCGAGGCCCTGCGGCATCACGGCGAGGTGCGGCAGGTCGACGGTCGAACCGATCCCAGCCGTGTACAGCATGCCGTTCGGCCGAATTGATCCGACCCGGCCTCGGTTCCTCGATTTCTGGTCGTCGTCGAGGAAGGTGTCGGCGATCTCACCGGGGATGCCCGCGAGCGTGGTGGTCGCAGCTTCCCCGGCCGCAGGCTCAGTGGTCGCGTCGGTGGGTTCTACAGCTGGTTCGGTCACTTCATCTTCGCTGACTTGTTCGGGAACGTCCATTTCGGAACGATCGTGGATGCCGGTTCGCTGAGTTGCTGCGGCGCCACGCGCAGGTTGATCTCGGGCTGCACCTCGCGCATCGAGTTCGCGACCTGGAACAGCTTGTCGCCAGTCTCGGAGATCTCGTCTTCGGGGCTGATGAGCAGTGGCTTCACGTATTGCCCGGGGAGCGAAGCCTTGACGTACGTGAGGCCCTTGTTGACGAGGTCGGCCTGCTCTGTCCACTTGTCGAGCCGGAGCACGAGCTTGCTCATGGCCGACTTCGCTGCGAGCCCGCCGTCGTTGGCGGCGATCGACATGCGCGCGGTGAGCCGATCGACGAGATCGTCGACGGCGGCGCGGCGGGTCGCGATTCGTCCGGCGCCGGCCCGTGAGTCGGGAGACAACGACTCGGATGCCGCGACCGTCGCATCGGCCACTCGAGCCACCGACACGATCAGGCCGGTGAGCCCGCGCTCCATCGCCGCGTCGGAGTATGGCGTCACCGAGAGCGCTTCGACGTTCGCGTAGAACGTGTCGTGATAGTGCTCGAACTGTTCGTAGTGCGCCATGTCGCGCGGGCGCGAACGGTTCGCAAGCGTCACCACGAGTCCCGGCTTCTTTGCATCGCGGCCGACGCGCGAGGACGCCTGGATGTACTCAGCGGTGTTCTTCGGCTGCCCGACGATGAGCATGAGCCCGAGCCGGGGCACGTCGACTCCGACCTGGAGCATGGAAGTCGCGAGCACGACGTCGTAAGCCCAGTCGCGCGGCGGCAACTTCTTGCCCTGCGCGTCGGCGGCCGCCGCGATCTTCGCCCACTCTGCCTTGCCGCTCGTGGTATCGCGGCTTGCGTCGAACGGCACGGCGAGTGCGGTGAGCGTGTCGCTGATCTGCGCCGATGAAATGCGCGAGGTCAGCTCGCCGATACGCAGGCCGTTAGTGGCCCGGCGGGCGTAGCCGCTCGCCGCGTCGGGATTCGAGATCCGGTTCGCGACGTCATCGTCGAGGTAGCGCCGCATGCCGGCGAGCTCGCGGGTTGCGCTGAAGTAGTCGACGAGGGTCAGGTACGGGTCGGCGACGTCGCCGTGCGCGTCGAAGAGCCGTTGCCCGGCGAGCAGCAAGATCTCGCTGATCCGGATCTCCGCGAGCGTGAGCCGGGCGCCGTGCGCGCAGACGCCGAGGTATCGGCGGCCGGGGGTTTCCGGGGTAATGAGCACTTCCTTCGAGAAGAACGTGTCGCTCACGCTGAGCACCTGCGGTGGGAACACTTGCACTTGGCGGGCGTAGAGCTTACGCACCTGGTCGGCCGCCTTGCGCACGGTCGCGGTGGAGGCGACGACGAGCGGTTTCACCGTCGCCGCCGTCTCGGCGTCAGACCCCGAACGCCAGGTTGAGAGCACGTCGATCGCGCCCTCGAACAGCCCGACCGCCGTGCCGAGCGCGCCAGTGATGAGGTGCAGCTCGTCCTGGATGATCAGGTCGGGGGGTCGCAGGCGAGTCGCCGGCTGCACGTGCACCGCGGGGTGGGAGACGCCGCCGGCCTTCTTCGTGTTGTGTGAGTCGCCGGTGCAGACGGTCGAGTCGGGGTGCTGGTATCCGTGCCGTGGGCATTTCTTCGAGACGAAGCCGAAGAGCGCCGCGGCCTCGCCCTCGCGGGCGAGCCGGGTGAACTTGTCGACGGTTGCAAGCAGGAACGTGGGCGGGTGGCGGTAGATTTCGTCGTCGACCGTGAGTACGGGCAGGCCCTCGACCGCCGTGCCGCCCCTGCGGAACGGGCAGCCGGTGCGTGCGCCGCAGTACACCCGGATACGCTGCTCGACGTCGTCGGCCTCGACGTTCGCGCGCGGGTTGATCGGCGTGCCGCACCAGGGGCAGTGGCTGAACTGCAGCACGGTGAGACCGTACGCCGAGACGGTCGCGCGGTCTTCGGCGCGCACGTCGGCGACCTGCTTCGCAGCATCGGTGTAACGCTTCGGGCTCACGCTCGAGCCAACCCAAAGACCGATGCGGAACGGCGTCGTACCCCAGGTTTCCGGGTCTTCCCGGCGCACGAGTTCGGCGGCGCACATGAGTGTGGTGGCGCGCAGGAACTGCTGCGAAGTGAGCAGTCGCAGCGTGTAGCGCATCAGCACAGCGACGCCGTCGCCACCGTCGAGCGGACCGTCGGGGCTGTCGACGATGCCCTGCAGCCGGCGCATACCGAAGGCGAACGCGGCGAGCCCGAGGTATGCCTCGGTCTTGCCGCCACCGGTGGGGAAGAAGAGCAGCTCGGCCCGCGGCAGTTCGGACGAGCGGCGCGGCAGCGTCGGGTCCACGATCGTCGGGAGCTGCATGAGGATGAACGCGAGCTGAAACGCGCGCCAGGATGCCGCGGCGTCGCCCTTCGCCTCGATGGCGGCGCGGGCGTCGGCCTCGCTGAGCGACTTGTCGGCGGCACGCGCGCTGGCGATCTGCGAATGGATGCGCTGGTCGCGCATGGTGCGATTCATGAACGCGAAGGCGGTGCGGGCTCGCTCGTCTGCGATCAACACGGCGAGCCCCTCCTTCAGGCGCTTCGACGCGAGGGCGCCGTCATCGAGCCCGAGCTCGGCTTGGTCGCGCAGCCAGGGGGGCAGTTTCGCCGCTTCGGATGCTTCGCCGGCGAGCCAAGCGTCGTAGCCGGAGATGAGCGGGCGCAGGCCGGCTTCCAATTCGCCCGGAGTGGCGTCCATGAGCATACGCATGCTCATGACCGCGCCGGGAACTTCCGGTGCGAGCGTCTGCGGAATCTCGGCGGTCGGCAGCCACGTCGTGCGCACGGCCGTCGCGCGGCGCGAGCCGGGCGAGGGAAGATTCCAGGTGACCGACGCCGTGCGCCCGATCGCGAACTCGAGCCGCTCCCGATAGAGCAGGTCGAGCCGCTGCGCCTCGGCGTCGTGGTGCCCTCGATCGCGGTCGAGTGCATCGCGGGTCGGGAGGAAGACCGGGGAGCCGTCGACCGCCTCGACCGCGAGTGCCGCCTGGAAGAGCCAGAGTCGCGGCGGCAGTTCGCGACCAGTGACCACGGTGTTGAGCAGCGCCGCCTCGACGACGAGCGCGCCGTCGTGGTCATAGACCTCGATCGAAAGCTCGACCTGCCCAGCTTCGATGATCACTCGCTTCGAGGTTCCCGGCTCGATCGTGGTCACATCGATCTCAACCAGTCCGCCGCCGGGATGGCGGTCGTAGTAGGTCTTCGTCGTGCCCGAGCTGCCGGCCTCGCGGCGAGATGCGTAGCGGCCCCAGCTGGGCGTGAAGCGCAGCGGTGGAGCGTCGCGAGGAATGCGGAAGCGCAGTCCCATCGACGACGGCGCGATGATCTTCGATTCGGGCCCGCGATCGTCGTTGTTCTCGCGGGCATCGCCGTCGGTCACCTCGTCGTCGTCATTGCTCGGGATGCCCTGGACTTCGCGACTGCGGTTTAGGTCAGTGCTCACGCTGTCATCGTCGACGACGTTAGCGGTGGTCGCCTGGGCGGGCGCGGCCTCGTCGATCGAGATCGGCGCGAGTGCCCCCACCAGGTATCGGCCGCGGGGGGTGCCGACGATGGCTTCGTCAGGCCCGTCCCACGGACCCATCAGGTCGCGCTCGAGCAGGTTGAGGAGTTCGTCGCGCACCTGCGCCGATGTGACAGTGGATGCCTCGGACACTAGAACATCGCCCCTTCGGGCTTCTCGGACTCCTCGAGGCTCTTGCCGCGCTTTGCCTTCTTCGGGTTCTGCTGCGCCTCGATCGCCGCGCGTCGGTGATTCTCCTCGAGCAGTCGGTCCAGGATCTCGACGCGGGCTGCCGGGCTCACCGTCCACCGCTCCATCTGCCGGTACGTGTGGAACCCGTGCTCGAGCGGGATGTCGGTCCAGCCGTACGCCTCCATCACTGCCTCGTCGATCTGCACGTGGATCGACCGGATGAGGTCGACATCGGCGTCGCCCTGCACGTCGGGCGAATTCACGAGGTTGTACAGCGCGGTCAGCCCGAGCTGCCGACGAAGCATGATCTTGCGTCGCTCGTCGTCGAGTTGCTCGCCGAGCTCTCGCAGGCGAACGGTGTTCTCGGGACGCGGAAGCGTCTCGAAGACATCGGAAGGGGCGTACCGGACACCTGTTCCGAGCGTCGAACCGTACGTAATTGCCCAGGATTGATGCGGGGTCGAGGACAAGACCGCAAGGTCGGCATAATCCTCGGTTGTGAAGACAGCGAGCGCGTGCGTAAAGACCTGAGAGACAGAGACTCTTGCTGGAAGGACGGTGTTACTGACGAGCGTGATCGCGAAGGCTCTCGAAAGACCCCGCAGCGAAGAATAGAGCCCGAGACTCTTCTCGCCGAACTGCCACCATCGCTCCCAGCGAGGCTTCCGCTGAACGTACGAGCCGTCCGGCTTTCTCTTCTGTCGCTCCGGCTTAACGAGGGCCTCGACTCGTGCGAAGGGGAGTTCGAACCGTGCGGCTTCCGCCATAGACATGTCGCCGAAGTGAATAACCCAGCGGCTCGCATCAGTGGTCGGGCGCCCGTTCAGGTCCTCACCATTGAGGTAGGGAACGACGACTTCGCGGTTCCTGTCCGATGCCGCGAGAAGCTCCGCTGCCTGTTCATTCGACAGCACGAACCCATCACCCAGCGCGATCGATCCCTGGAATACGATCCGACGATTAGCCTCGAGGCGAGCAGGCAAACCCGAGACCCGTCCAGCCGGCTCAAGCAACGTAGAGATCTCGGTCACGCGAGAGTCCGCGATCCACGGGCGCGCGAAAGCACCCGGCTGACGACCACTCATCCAAACAGCCGCGTAGCTAATTGATGCTGAACGAGCCGGCCAAGGCGCGCTCTGAATCGCTCGGCGAATTGTGTAGCCGCGCTCTACGAGCTGGTCGAGCCCGACTTCCCTGGTTGCTCCTTGTGAAATGGTGTTTGTCGCGATCAGGCCGATATTTCCGGCTGGGCTCAGCAGCTCCGCTGCACGAAGGAAGAAATATGCTACGAGGTCAGCGCTTCCGGGAACAGAGTTGCCGATGGTGCTCGAAAGCGTCTGTCGTGCATTGTCGCCGATGCTGCCAGCAAGCTTCTGGCCCCCCAGAAACGGCGGGTTTCCGATAATCGCGTCGAAGCCGCCATGGTCATGGATGACGTCGGGGGCTTCGAGGATCCAGTGCAGCGGCTTCCACCGCGCTTCGCCGGTGTCGACGGTCGGCGTGAGTCCGGCGTCGATGACGGTGTCGAGTCGGCGGCGGTCGCCGCTCGACCCGTCGACCGGGTACGCGTCGCGGAGCGCTTCGGCGAGTTCGTCGTAGCGTTCCTCGAGCTTGCGTCCGGGCTTGCCACTTTCAAGCAAGCCAGCGGCGATGATGCCGTCGGCAACATCGCGGAGCTTCGCGGTGACCTGCTTCGACTGGTCGAGCAGGGCACGCTTGGCGCGGGTCGAGCGCATGCGGTCGGCGTCGTCGACCTGTCCGGAGGCGAGTTCGCGGCGGAGGCGTGCGGCATCCTCGAGGTCCTTGTCGACGTCGAACGCGGCGAGCTGTCGCCTCATCGACTTCTGCGGGTAGATGTGCTGGGCCTTGAGCTGGGCCTCCGTCGTGACGCCGAGCAGTGAGTTGCCGTGGAAGACGCGGTCGTCGACGAACGAGAACGGCTTGCCGGGATCCATCGAGATGAGCCAGAGCGAGAGCTTGCACATCTCGACCGCCATGCCGTTGATATCCGCGCCGTAGAGACAGCGGGCGACGACTTCGCGCACCGCCCAGCGCTTCAGATCGGACTCGGCGCTGACGTCAATGCCCTCGGTCGCGCGCGCCTCGATGAGACGGTCGGCGAGGTAACGCGCCGCGGCGACGAGGAACGCGCCGGAGCCGGCGGCGATATCGGCGACCTTGAGGTCGAGGATCTCTGACGACGATTTTAGTACCCACTCCTTCTCGTTCTCAGTGTCGAGCGGACCGGGGGAGTAGACGAGTGGTTCGAGGGCGTGCAGCACCACCTCTTCCGCGAGCGAGCGTGGAGTGTAGTGCGTGCCGGTATTCGCGCGTTGCGACGACTCGGTCATGACAATGCCGTCTTCGGGCACGACGTAGGGGAACTCGCGGAGGTCGTCGCGGATCAGGCCGGCGAACGGCATGAGTCGTTCGACAGCGTCGTCGTCGTTCAGCAGCGTGTAGCGGAGCTTCGTTCGCGCGTCGGCCTCCGTCTCGGTGCTCACCGAGGTGTACGCCTTCGCGATCTGGTTCGCAGTCTGCGGCCTCGCGTGCTCCTGGGTCTTCTTCAAGTGCTCGATCAGCCGCTTCGCGAAGTCGGCAGAGGTGCTCGAGGTATCCGCGATCTTCTCGAGCTCGATGAGCGGAATCTCGGGCTCGAATCCGGCTTTGCCGTGCAGTCCGACGATGAGCTCGGGCGCGAACTCGGCCGAATACCCGAGCAGACCTTCGTAGACGTATCCGATCTGCTCGACATCGAGGTCGCGGAACGACAGAGGACGCGCGTCGCCTCCAACGACGGCGATCTGCACGGCGCGCAGCACCTCGAGCATCGCCCGGTCGGAAACGCGCACGAGAAGCCGGCCCTGCTCGTCGGTCGCCTCGAGCCATGGGAACCGGGACGGATCGAACAGCGATCCGCCGTACGCCGGCATTCGCATGTCGTCGAACGAAGTTCCGCTGAAGACCGCATTGCTGGCGGCAAGCAGCCGGTGCCAGGTCTCCCAGGTGTGGTCGAGGGCTTCGGCCGAAGTCCTCTTGGCCTCGCGCGCGAGTTCCTCGCGGATGCCCGAGATGGCGTACGCCGACCGGTAGAGTTCGTGCTCTGGCAGCAGCCCCCGCTGCTCGGCGAAGAGCAGGAACACGACTCGCATGAGCACCGTCACCGCGCCCTCGTACACGAGCTTCGGGTCCGCGGGCAGTGGCGATTCGCCGCGTTCCGCGATGGCCCGCAAGTGCACGTCGGAGAACGACTGGAGCACGAGCTCGACCGCTCGCCGCACCTGGTCGCCGAGTGCCTCCGTGATCTGCTCGGCGCTCGCCACGCTCTCCGCAAAGAGCCGATCGAGCTGTTGGGGCGAGCCACCGGCGATCGAATCGAATCCCGCAAGGGCGAAGAACGCGTCGCGACTCGGTCGCTCCTCCCGCCAGAGCTGAGCGTCCCACACGCCGCCTGCCGTCGTGATGTCCTTCGCCGCCGAGACGAGCGCCCACCAGCGCCCATCGGTCACGATGCCGACCGTGACGCCCGTCTCGCGGAGCAGATTGGCCATGCGATCGATGGCGTTGGCGGACCAACCGTCGGTGCCGGTCGCACGAAGGTTCGGCGTGCGGTCGACGACCGTGACGAGCGCGCGCGGCGAGCCATCCGTCTCGAGGGTCGCCCACGGCGACACCGTCACTGCGCTGTTCGGCGAATGGGCGACCAAAGTCGGCGACGGCTGGAGGTTCAGCTCGTCGCCCCACTGAAGGAGGTCGCGTAGCACCGCGGTGACCCAGCGCTCGCGCGCCTGATTCGCAGCATCGGAATCAGACGTTGTCGACGCGTTCATCCACCGCGTGTGCTCGTCGACGAACGTCGCGTTGACGTCATCGACCAAGGCATCCGTTTTGGGGAGCCCGTGCTTGTAGAAGGATCGCAGCGCCGCCTTCGACAAGAATGGACCGTCGGCGTCGACCAGCGACAGCCACTCCCACGGGTCGTTCTGGGCCACTTACGCCTCCAGCTTTCGCACGTCGTCGGGGGTCAGGGCGAAAACGAGCGCCGCCACGAAGGTGTGCGCGGTCACGTTTCGGTACCGGCGCTCGATCGAATCGCGCTCGGCCCGCTGCTCGTCGTCGAGCGTCACGAGGCGCTTCCGCACGCGCTCGAGATCGCGCTCGCGCTGCTGCTTCTCGTCGGGGAGCTCGAAGAGCATCTCCTCGCCCGCACGTCGCTGCTCGTCTGCACGCGCGAGGGTCTCGTCGAGCGTGCCGCGGAAGCGTGCGAAGATCGCATCGACCGCACCGAGATCGGCTTCGCGGCGGGCCGCGAGGTCGTCGGAAACTTCACGGCGGCGGCGCTCGGCCCGTGTCGCAACGGCGGCGGCCACGCGGGCGCCGACGCCATCGGGGTCATTCCCGTCTTGGTTCCATCTCGACGCCAGCATCTGCAGCGTTTTCGCGCCCGGCGCCGACAGACGGGATCCGTTGAGTGCCGAGCTCAGCAAGTCTTCGGCCTTCTCCATGCCGAGTTCCTGACGGCGCGAGAGCCGCGTGCCGGCGAGGAAGACTTCCTCGTGCAGTCGCACGCCGCCTTCGCCGACGAGCACGAGCCGTGCGACCCCGGCAGCGAACGATTGATCGAGTCCGTCGACCACGACCGCGCTGATGCCCCGCACGCGGTCGGTGCGAGTCCACACCTGGCTGCGCAATTCGCGGGCCGCGCGCTGGACGAGCGGATGCCCCAGGTGCGCGAACACGGCCTCCGGCAGTGCGCGCGCCCGGTGTTCGTCGAAGGTGAGCGGGCGATAGACGCCGCGATTCAGGCGGGTGTCGAGCCCCTCGAGGGCCGGCACCCACGACTTCGAGAGCCCCTTCGGCACCTCGTAGAGCACGCCCTCCCCGCGCGGATCATCCACCTCGATGAGCTCTGGCTGCCCCGAGACGCGAAGCCCCTCCGACATCACCCGGAGAAGGTTCTGTTCGTGCAGATGCATCCGATCGCGCGAGACATCCAACCGCTCGGCGAGCTTCGTCAGGTCGCGACTCAGCGTGTGCTCTTCCTGTAGCACCGTGTTGATCACCTGCTCGCCGGCAGCGACCTTCTGCTTGCGCGCCGGACCTTCCTCGAAGCCGAGCTCGCGCTGCAGGTCGGGGGCGATGATCTCGTTCGCCGAGCCGATGTCGCGCCGTACCTGCGAGAGCTTCTGCGCGACCCGAGCGAGCAGGTCGACATCCTTCGCATAGTCGCTCGCGCCGCCCGCGGCCTGCGGATGCCAGATGAGCGGAGTCTGCAGCTGTCCGTATCGATCGATACGTCCGATGCGCTGTTCGAGCCGGTTCGGGTTGAACGGGATGTCGAAGTTCACGAGCCGGTGGCAGTAGGTCTGCAGGTCGATGCCTTCGCCCGCGGCATCCGTCGCGAGCAGGATGCGCACGGGCTCGCTGGAAGGGGGAGCGGTGAAGCGGGCGCGGATGTCTTCGCGATCGTCGACTTGCGTTCCACCATGAATCACGGCGACCCGGTCGCCGCCGAAGCCATTCGCCTCGAGCACCGCCTGCAACCACTCGAGCGTGCTGACATATTCGGTGAAGATCACGATGCGCTGGTCGCCCCAGCCGAGACCGGGCACCTTCACAACGCCCTCGATCAACCCGAGCAAGGCCTCGAGCTTGCTGTCGGGCCGCCCCTCGTGGCGGTTTCCCCAGTCGATGAGCCACTCCAGGTCGGCGACATCCTGACCCGTGAGCGCGAGCTGCGCGCGCTTTGCGGAGCGGAGCGCCTCGAGCTCGGGCTGCTCGACGCGGCCCTCCTCCTCGTCGGAGGCCTCCTCGCCGAGCACGTCATCGTAGTCGGGGATCTCGAGCGCGTCGTCACCACGCGCGGCGAGATACGCCTCGGCCGTCGAGGCGAATGCCACCGGAGACGAGAAGAACCGCTTCTTCAATATCAACGTCGCCAGATCGGAGGCGCGCCTTCCCCTCTCCTGCTTCACGGCGGCGTTGCGCCGCTTGGTGAACGCGATCAGCCGCTCGTAGGCTTCCGCCTCGCTGGCGGTCGGTTCGAAGTGCAGCGGCTTGACTTCGCGCGGCTTGAAGCCCTTCTTCGGCAGGTCGCGCTTCAGCCGTCGCACCGCGACCTCGCGGAGCGCCTGCTCGTCGAGGTCGGCGCCTCGGGCGAACCGCTGCTGGTCGATCATCTCGAGCAGGGCGGTGAACGACTCGGTGTAGCCGTTGTGCGGTGTCGCGCTCAGAAACAGCCGGTGCTCGCACACCTCGGCGAGTCGTCGAACCGCGACCGTGCGTTGACTGTCGATCGCGTACCGGGCCTTCTGATCGTTCGCACCTCGGCTCGGCGTCGCCGGCGCGACGTGGTGGGCCTCGTCGACGACGAGTACGTCGAATGCGCGGTGCATCGCGGTGCCCGAGTCGCGGACGCTCGCATACACCTCGTCGAGCATCCGCTCGGCCCGCGGCGACGGCAGCCATGACATCGACACGATCACGCGCGGGTAGACCCGGAACGGGTTCGCGTGCACGCCGAACGTGCGACGGAACGTCTTCATCGTCTCGGAGTTGATGATCTCGAAGCTCAGGCCGAACTTGTCCCGCATCTCTTCCTGCCACTTCAACTGGAGGCCCGCAGGGCAGACGACGATGACCGAACGCGCTCGGTGCCGGAGCAGAAGTTCCTGGATGACCAGGCCCGCCTCGATGGTCTTGCCGAGGCCGACGTCGTCAGCGAGCAGCATGTTGGCGCGCGGCGACTCGAGCGCCCGCCGCAAGGGCTCGAGCTGGTAGTCCTCGACCGTCGCGCTGCTACGAAACGGCGCCTGCAGCGTGCGGGGGTCGGCGCTCGTGAGTGCCCCCCAGCGCAGCGCGTCGACGTAGGCGGCGAACGTCGTCGGACTGTCGAACTTCGTCGGGTCGATCCGTACGGGCAACCCCTGCTCGCGCACCACGCTGCGGCCCGGCTCGAGTTCCCAGATCACCGTGAGCTCGCGGCCGTAGTGCTCCTCCTCGACCGATTGCAGCGTGATGGCGTGCTGAAGTTCGGCGCGGCCGTCGTCGGCGCTGCTGCGGGGGAGGGACTGCGCCGAGACATCCGTCACCGACCAGCGGGCGCCGCGGACATTGACGAGCTGGCCAGGTTCGGGCACTTCGAGACTCGTCGCCGAGGTCGGGTCGATCGTCGTCGCTTCCATGCGATGCTCCTTCGCCGGTAGGGGGCGGTGTTGCTCGTACCGACGTGCTGCTACGCGAGGGCGGACGTTGGTTGAACGCTTTCCATACTGCCGAACGCACCCGCGGTCAGGAGAGAGGAAACGACCGCTGTGCCCAGTTGTGGGGGCACAGCGTTGCCGATCATCGTGGCGAGGGCGCTGCGCGTCGTGCAGGTCGAGAAGTCGAAGTAGTCGGGGAAGCCCTGGATGCGGGCGGCCTCGTGCGCGGTGAGCGCGCGGGGGAGGTCGGGGTGCATGTACCGGCCCTGCCCGATGCTGCCGAAGCCGCTCGTGATGGTCTGGGCCGGCTCGTCCCAGCGCAGGCGCCCGTACATCGACTTGTACGTGTGGTCGCCCTGGTGGCACTCGGGGCGGAGGTGATTGGGCAGGTCGTAGACGTCGTTGTCGAGCAGCCACTGCATGCGGGCGAGGTTCGGCGCCTTCGCCTGCGGGGGGCGGTCCATCATGCTCGTCGGTGCGACGTCGACGAGGTCGCCGATCGCCCAGGCGAGGTCGTGCTCGACCGCGTCGGCACCGAGGGTCTCCAAGATGGCTGATGGCGAGACCGAGCCCTCCCGCGTCGCCAGGAGGATGTGACGTCGTCGCGTCTGGGCGACGCTGAGCTTCTCCAAGCTGACCACCTGATCGGCGACTTGATAGCAGAGGGCGGTGAGTGCTTCACGTGCGCGCTCGACGACTCCGCGGCCGGCGTGGCGGTCCCGGAGCACGGCGGGGACGTTCTCGATGAGCACGACCTCGGGATTCAGGACCTCGGCAGCCCGAACCATCCGGAGGTAGAGCGCGTTCTTCTCGTCGACGCGGCGGGTGTGATTGTTCAGGTTGCTGTGCCCCTGGCACGGCGGACCGCCGACGAGGATGTCGACCTGGCCGACCTCTCTGGCGGTCCGGTGCTCTGCGAGCGACGGGTCGGAGCCGATCGCGCCGTCGAAGAAGTCCTGGACGGGGGCGGTCTCGACTCGCGTCGCCGACGGGAAGTTCCGTCGGAAGGTCGTCGTCGCCTGCTCCTCGAAGTCGACGGCGAGCGCGATGTCCAGGCCGCGGCCGGCGGCCAGAGCGGCCTGGGCGATACCCAGGGTGATGCCACCGCAGCCGGCGAAGAGATCGACGACGCGAAGGGGCGCATCCCCGACCGAGAAGTCCGGCCGAACCGATTCGCGCAGCGGGTGCGGATCGGTTCTCGCATCCGTCGCCCATTCCACGTCTTGAACGATAGCGGTGACCAGCGTCGTGCCCGAGCCCCCACGTCGCCCCCGGCCGATACGATGTGGCCCACAGCCCTGACCCGAACGAAAGCGCCGTGCGATGCCGAACGTGCTCTGGACCGACCTCAAGGGGCTCAAGCCGCCCAAGCTCGACAAGGCCGTCGAGATCCGCGAGGCCGCGTTCATCAAGAAACTGCGCCAGGACGACACCGCTGACGGTCTGCGCATCAAGCCGATGACGGATGCCGCCGACCCGCGCGCACGGACGGGCCGAGTCACGCAGGGCTGGCGGGCGGTGCTGTTCCGGTTCGATTCGAGCGAGGGCTTGCGGACGTACGTCTACGCCGGCACGTGGCCGCACGACGAGGGCAACATGCTCGCCAAGACGCGGCGGCTCGAGGGCAATCCCATCAACGGCATCGCCCAGATCGTCGATGTCGCGTTCCCGGTGCAACCTGTCCACTACGAGCCGGCGACGGATGGCGGGGCGCCGCCGGTCTCGTACCTAGAGAGCAGCTACAACTACTCACTCGCCGACCTCACGGACGTGCTGGGATTCGACGAGGCATCCGCTCGTGCACTTCTCGCCGCGACGACCCGGGAAGCGGTCACCGACGTCGCCGAGCGCTTCCCGAATATGTGGCAGCAGATGGCCGCCCTGGGGCTGGCGTTCGGCGACGAGCTCGAGAAGATCCGCACCGACCTCGGCTTCGACGAGGCGCCCGACGCCGCCGAACTCGCACAGCTCAGCGAAGACGACCGCATCCTGCGGGCGCTAGAACACCCGGCCGCGAAGATGCAGTTCACCTACATCGACAGCGACGAATCGCTGCGTCGCATCATCGAGGAGGGCGACTTCGGCTCTTGGCGGGTGTTCCTCCACCCGGAACAGGATCGGTACGCGACTGGAAGCTGGAACGGGTCCTACCGCCTCTCGGGCGGAGCCGGCACGGGAAAGACGGTCGTGCTGCTCCATCGGGCTCGCCACCTGATGCGCCGCAACCCCGAAGCATCCGTAGTGCTGACGACGTACACGCGGGCGCTCGCCGAGAATCTCAAGCGCGACCTCGCGAGGCTCGACCCCGATCTCCCCCTCGCGTCGGCGCTGGGGGAGCGCGGCATCCTCGTTCGAGGTGTCGATCAGCTCTCGGCCATGGTCCGGTCGCGGGCCGGCAAGGGCTTCGGGGCGGCCGCTGTGGCGGTCCTCGGTGAGACGATCGGCTTCGCGAAGTCCATCATCGGCAACCACGATCGCTGGGCCTCCGCGATGGATGCCGCGGCTCCCGACCTTCCGCCCGATCTGCTCAACGAGTCGTTCTTCGAGCACGAGTACGTGCAGGTCGTGCTGCCGGCGAGGGTCACGGAGGCCGAGGAGTACTTCGCCATCCGTCGCCCGGGTCGCAAGGTCGCGCTCGACCGGCGCAAGCGAGTCGAGGTCTGGCGGACGACCGAGGAATACCGCCGGCAGCTCCGTACCGCGAACGAGCTCACGTGGGCCGAACTCGCGTCGATCGCCTCGGTGTGGCTCGATTCGGTCGGTGACACAGAGCGGGCGCTCGCAGACCACCTGCTGGTCGACGAGGCCCAGGATCTCGTTCCCTCGCACTGGCAGATGCTGCGATCGCTCGTGCGCCCGGGTGTTGACGACATGTTCATCGCCGAGGACAGCCACCAGCGCATTTACGGCGAGCATGTGGTGCTGCTCCGGTACGGCATCCCGATTCGAGGGCGCTCGCGTCGCCTGACGCTGAACTACCGGACGACCGAGGAGAACCTGCAATACGCGCTCGGCGTGCTCGCGGGGGCCGAGTACCTCGACCCGGAGGGCGATGAGGTCTCGCTCGCCGGATATCGCTCGGCTCGGCGCGGCCCGACGCCGCGAGCGCTCGCGTGTGCCGATGCGGACGAGCTGCATGACGGCATCGCCCGCTCGATCCGGTCGTGGATCGACGATGGCGTCGACCCCGCCACGATCGCGGTGCTCGCGAGGGGCAACGTCGGGGCGGCCAAGGTGCGCGCCGAATTGAGCCAGCGCGGTGTGCACATCAATCACATCAAGGCGCCGAGCCTCAACGGCGACACGCCCGTCGCACTCACGATGCACACCGCGAAGGGGCAGGAGTTCAGCCGGGTCGTGCTGTACGACGTCTCCGACGGGGTCATGCCGAATCCGGTGATGCTCGCCAACGCCCCGGCGGACGAGATCGAAGATGTGATGTTGCGCGAGCGGTCGCTGTTGTACGTGGCGGCGAGTCGAGCACGGGACGAGCTCGTCGTGTCGTGGGCGGGGGAGCCGTCGTCCCTCCTTGGGCGTCGCGACACTCCGCGCGGGGTGGACGTCCCGAATGCATGAGACTTACCTGCGAGCGCCGCACGGTCGCCCGCGCGTATCCAACCCGAGGAGGTACTGAGTGAGCGTCGATCCTGACGAGGTTACGTCGGCACTGGTCGAGGTGGGTCCCGGCACAGCGCTCGTGTTCGGGGACGTGCCAGACGGCTTCGAGCTGATTCCGTTCAGTCTCATCTCGCCTGATGACCGGGCTGCCATCGTCGATGCCGTCGCCGGGGCGAGTTCGATCCTGAATGTCGGCGGGCAGCTCGCGAACGGCCTCGCGCAGGCCCAGGGACTGGTCCGGCTTGCTCCGGAAACCGTGAAGATGATGCAGGCCGGGCTGACCCCCATTCAGAGTGGTGGCTACAACATCGGTGTCCTGGCAGCGCAGAACGGTAAGTTCGCGGCCCAGGTTCGGTGGCTCCCTGCAACGGGTGCTGGAGCCGCTGGTGTGCTTGCCAGCCTGGGGCCGGCCATCGCCATGATCGCCATTCAGATACAGCTCAGCGAGATCTCGAAGCTCGTACGCCAGAACCTCGCCCTGACGGAGACGGTGCTGAAGACGGTCCGGCACGAGCAGTGGGCTGAGCTCACCGGTCTGGAACAGGCGGTGAGCAAGGCTTTGGCCGAGGCGGAGTCGGTCGGTCACGTCACAAAGGGCGTGTGGGACAACGTCGCCGGCTACGAAGCGGCCCTCCGGAAGCAGCGCGACCTCTTCCGTCGGCATGTCGAGTCGCACTCGGCCGAACTGGCGAAGCGCAAGGGGCATCAGGAACGCCGCCAGTACATCGAGAAGAACGGCGAGGCCATACTGCTCGATCTCCTCAGTCTCCTTCTGGCACACAAGGCCTGGTTCGAATACCAGGCGCTGCGCGCCGGTCGTGCACGACTCGATGCGATCGACGATCCTCGGGAAGAGAAGCTGCTCGAGACGATCGTCGACAACGCGCGAAACGAGTACGACGAGATCGTCGAGCAGATGTCGAAGGTCCTCGACGCGCTCAACCGCGAACTGCAGATCCTCGCGGAACTGCCCGGCAAGCGGACCATCCCGTTCAGCGGAGCGCGACGGAGTGCCCGGGATGTGGCGAAGATGGCCGAGCAACTGCTCGTCGCCGTCGCGAAGCTCTCCACGTCTGTGCAGACTCAGCCCGCTCCGCTCGAGTCGCCGAATACCTGCCTCGTCGACGAGGTCGATCAGCTCGACCAGGACCTTCGCATTCTCAGGTGGCACTTGAATGGCGACGAGGAGCTCGACGCGATCGCCGCCGCGCAGGAGCGCGGCAATGGGGTCCCGCTGCCAGCGGCGGTTCAGCCTCGGATGCTCGTTGCGGTCACTCAGGAGCGCGTGCTGCTCGCGGACCTGTCGGAGTTCCGCCGACACGGGATCCTGCGGCAGTCCGTCCCGAACAGCGAGATTCGATACGTCCGCGTACGCGATGAGGCTGCCGCGGGGCGCGCGGAGATCGACCTCATCACCAAGGACGAGAACTTCACCTGGCGGTTCGGCAAGGAGGCCGCCGCGGATCAGTCCATCAGGGGGTTCGGGGCGCTGCTCGCCGAACGGATGGCCATTCCAACGGATGAGCGCAAGGCCATGCTCGCGGACCTTCCGCCGTCGGCGGCGGGACGGAAGAGTCTGACCCCGTAGGCCGGGTAGCACCGCCCATCGAAGCGGTGCCACCTGTACCGTCCCTACGCTGCCGTCTCCTTCGTGGCCATTTCCTGGTCGTAGCGGTCGAGTTCGCTCATGAACCATTCGAGTGCCTCGGTGATCCGCTCTCGATCTCCGCGGTCGTCGAGTACGTCGAGCGGGAAGGAGGGGCGCTTGCTCAGCTTGTCGAGCGGAAGGTCGACGCCCTCCGCCTCCCCGAGCCGAATGCGCAGCTCGTCGCGGAGCTCGGGCTCGTCGAAGGGCGGACGAGTGACCAGGTACTGGAATCCAACCTCGACGTACCCGGACGCATAGAGTGCGATCGGCCAGAGGTGCTTGGGTCGAGCAGGGCCGGTAGGTGCCTGGAGGATGCATGCGAGATCCTCCCCCGAGCCGTAGGTCAGGTGACCACCCAGTCGTTCCCACGCGTCGAGCAGCTCGATCACCCCGTGGATGGTCGTGGGCGGCTGGTTCGCCGTCAGCTGCGTCATGAACGCTGTGCGCTCGGCACCCTCTTCTTCGGTCTGCGGCTCGACATCCGATCGAACCGAGAGGCCGATGAGCTCGGCGAGCTCGGACACGCGCAATCGCTGCTCCTGGGAAGCGCGGAGTTCCGAGTCGAAGTCGATCCCATCCTGTCGAAGCAGTTCATGGATGTCATCGCCGGCGTGCTCGCTGTCTGCAGTCCAGTGGAAGTTCGGGGAAACAGTGCCTGCGGCCTGCAACACGCGGTACGCCCCGGGGACAGGCTTTGTAGCGAGGAACTGGCCGAGCGGGACCGGGTGCGTTCCCGCGATCGCCGCTACATCCCCGTAGCTCGCCCAGCGGCCGTCGGGGATGGCGCCGACCGCATCGATGGCGATCTTCCAGCTCACGCCGGAGTCGCTCGAGTCCGTCTCGGCCAACGGGCCGACCCATGTCGTGACGATCCGCTCAGCGAGCACTCGGCCGCGTTCGAAAATCGCCTGCGGCCCCCAGGTCTCGCGGGCGGCGATCTCGTGGTTCATCCGAAGACCCGAGGACCCGAGAAGCTCGCGCTTCTCGGCGAAGGGACGGTTGCTGAGTTCCGAGTTGTAGGCCGTCAGGGTCAGGTTCGCCAGCGTGTGCAGCAACTCCTCGTGCACCTCATCGACGGATCGATCATCGGTTTGGCTGGCGATCGCATCGCGCCATGCAGAGCTGAGCGTCTGGGGCATGACGTGTTCGATGCTCGTCTCGGAGACATCCGCGAGCTCTCGCCCCGCGCGCTCGATGCCCAGGAAGGTGACCGGAGTAGCCTCCTCCAGCCAAGCGAGCACCGTCTTCCGCTGATTCGGTCGGCCCTGGTAGTAGAACGGCTTAGACAGGACTGCTTCCGTAATCTGCGCGTCGGTCGCGAAGAACTTTCGACCTACGGTGAAGTAGCGACGGAGCGCGTCCACGGAGGGCGTCTCACCGAGCTCGGTAACCGCTCGATTGAAGATCCTCGGAAGCGAGTTCGCCGGTGCCCCGACGACGATTCTTCGAACCAGGAACGACTCGATCAGGTGGAGCGCATTCGCGACGTCCATGTCGTCGATGACGCCGTCGTCGCGGAGGCGCAACCAGAACAGCACCAGCACATCCATCGAGCCGATGCTCCAACTCTTGACCCGCCTGAGTCGATTGGCGACAGTCTCGTTCTGCTCGAGCGAGGGATCCCTGTAGATCGCGAAGAGCTCGGCGAGACGCTTGAATCGCTTGACCTCGTCGATCACCCGCTCCCGGTCGAGGTGACGAAGCCGTTCGACCTGGCCGGAGTAGATGTCCCCGGCTTTCGAGTCCGGGCTGCGCCAGATCAGATCGATCCAGAACAAGGCTTCCAGATCGCTTGGCGAAAGCAGTTTCTGCATCGGCAGCCACCAGGTCTCGTAGACCTCCTCGCTGCGATCGCCGGCTCGCATGAAGAGGTAGTTGCGGAGAAGATCACCCTGGGTGAGCTTCATCCCGGTGTTGTTGAGCGACTCGAAGATCCGGTAGACGTTGTCGTCGCCCTTCGCGGTGATCGCGACGAACACCAGTCCGTTGAGCACCGCGCCCTCGATGCGCGGCATGTCGTGCGGGTCGTCGGCGAGGCGCAGCTTCGTCCTGAAGAAGCGGTACGCCTCGAGGAGCCCCGACGGTGCCGACTGATCGATCGACCCGGCGACGATCGACCGGTATGCCGGACGGTCGGCCTGGGTCGGCAGCAGTTTCAGGCGCGCGTCGCCCTGCTTGAAACGGTCGATGAGGAATGTCTCCTCGAGCCGGGCGATCTGGGCGAGATCATCTGGTTCTGTTTCCGCGTAGTGGTCTCGCATCGCCGCAATCAGGATACTCAGCGTGGTGAGCCGCTGCTGGCCGTCGACGACGAGGAACTCGGTCCCGTTCGGGCCGATTTGACCGGTTGAGAGGACCAGAGACCCGGTGAAGTGCGTCGCCGATGGCGAAGTCAGGTGCGTTTCGGCGAGCTCGACGATGTCGGCCCAGATGCGCTCGAGCTGCTTGAGCGTCCACGAGTACGGGCGCTGATAGAGCGGCACACGATACTGCGTCTGTCCCTGCAGCACCTCGCGGAGGCGCGTTTCCTGTACATCCATGTCATCGGCCTTTCGCGAGCAGGTCACCTCGACTGCTCGACAGCATCGCTATGTTCGGGTACTCCGGATTCTTCGAACCGAATCCGTCATCGGTGTCGCACTCGTTCATCTTGCCCTGTCGGGGCGTCGGATTAGCGGATACTCAGGCGTGCTTCTCGCCCGCCCGTCGCGTTCATCGAGCGAGGAGCTCGGCGATCGCTAGGACCTACTTGTTCGACCGGAGAAGTATTCTCCGACCGTCGCGAGCCACTCCCGCGGTGCCTTCGCCCGTGCGAGGTCGGAGTCCGGGATGCGGCCACGACGAATGCTGTTGATCACGTCGTCGGAGTAGTACCTCAGGCACTCGGGTCCGATTCCTATCCGAACGCTCTCGGGATCGCTCAGTGGTTGACCGCACTTCTCGCAGAGCCGCGCGGGTATGCCGCGGGAGCGACGCTCGACATGCCGCCGGATCATCGCAACCTGGCCGCCGACGCGTCGCTCGATTTCGGCGGGTGGGCATTCGAGCGCCTCGAGTCGCACTCGGTCTGCCGGGACGCCGATCGCATCGTCGAGAGTGGTCCGCAGTATCGCGGCGGCGGCGTTGCAGTCATCACAGCGCCACAGGACCATTGCGTCTGCAGATGCGTCGGCGAGTGACGAGACAAAGTCGAGTGTTGCGATTGCTCCATCCCGAACTGCCTCGGCCCCCGTGATGAGGTATTTCGCACGGAAGTACGGCGTGGGCGGGACGGTCGACAGCCAGAACTCGACGCGCTCCTGGATCCGTACGAGGTCGAATCGCATTGGCAATCGGCTCCTGCCGGGCCCGCTGACCGCAATGAGGAGCGCGTCGGTCGATGGATCGTGAAGGATCCGCCGAACTTCGAGGGCCAGAGCATCCCACTTCAGGCACATCATCTCCTTCATCTTTCACATCGGCGTTCGTGCGGCCTTGCAGGAGGCATAGTGCGCGTGGCTGCCGGTTGCGCTCGACGGGGCCGGCTACGCGAGCGGCCGGCCCCTTTCGTGTTACAGCGTCGCGAACGCCTCGAACGTGACATCCCCCGGCAGGTTCTCGAGGTTCCAGAACGACGACTCGAACTGCGCCGTGCCGCCCGCCGGCAGGCGGTCGATGAAGGTGAAGTCGCTGCCGACGATCGTGCCCGCTCCATCCCGGGCGATCACCGCGACTTTCACGAGATCCTGGTCCTCTCCGAAGGTCGAGGTCACCTTGCCTGTCACGTTCAGCCAGCCGTACTCCGCCGCGGTCGCGATCTCCGACACCGCGAACGATCCGGTCTCGGCGCCCGGCGCGGAGGTCGCGGCGGCGCTCGTCGGGCCACGCACATCGAGCTTCGCGATCGTGCCTGAGCCGACCGAGAAGAAGTCGCCGACGACCACGGTCCGACCCTGCAGCACCGTGGTGTACTCGTTGCCCGAGTCGAGGATGACGCCGTTCGCGTCGACAGCCTCCACCGTGATTCCGGCTGACGGGAACACGTAGACGGTGTTGGGGTTCTCCAGCACGACGGCGTACCACCAGGTGTCGGAGTCGATGTCCTTGCCGAAGGCGGTCTCTACGACCGCGAGTTCTTGGATGGCCGGTGCGGCGGGTTCCTCCGGTTCAGGCGCAGACGCGGCATCCGCTTCGGTTTCGTCGGCATCGTCGGCGGCGGTCGCGCTCGCTGCGGGTTCCGACGACGCCGTCTCGGCGGCGCGGTTCGCCGCGCCGACGCCGTTGACGATGAGTGAGATGACGAGCACGGCGCCGGTGACGATCCACGCCATCGTGCGGTGCTTCGCGTAGCCGTCGAGGGGGCGGCCGAGCTTGTCGCGCTGGGTGCCGGCGAGCACGAGGATCAGATCGACGAGCACCCAGATGCCGAGGCCGCCGAGCGTGAAGAGCTTCGTGAGCCCGGTGCCGACCTTGCCGAGATAGAAGCGGTCGACGGCGAAGAATCCGAGGAGGAGGGCGAAAGCCAGGTGACGATGAAGGACTTGGGCGGGCTTCCGTCGGCGCTCGCCGCAGCGGAGCCGTACGGCGCGGCTGCCTGATCGGCGGTCGTCGTCGCTGCGCCGGTCGCGGTCGCGTCGAGCGGGGCCGTGTGCTCCGTCCAGACGCTTCCATCGAAGTAGCGCTGAACGCCGCTGCCGTCGGGATACCAGCCGGCCGGCGTGCCGGTCGATTCGGATGCGGCAGCGGCAGCATTGGCTCCGGCCGAAGTCGCGGGCTCTGGGGCGTCGGACTGAGCCCCGCTGGGCGGGGTGGTCGTCGAGTCGGTCATGATCGTTCTCTTTCGCTGCGGTGTCGGATGCGTCGAATGCAGGTCCGCATCGCTGTCGGGTCGACAGCTGACCGACGTTACTGAGGCGGTCCGACGTGGAGACGGGGTCGGAGGCGTTGGAGGCGCCATCCGGCCCCGCCGAATGGACGAGTGATCGGCCATTCGTGCGGAATCACCCCCACAAGTGGTCACGAGCTCGCCGAGACGGCCTCGGAAGCGGATGTCAGTGGCTCTCCCTACCGTCGGAATCTTCGGCTACGGCTGGAGTCAGCAAGGAGCACCGACATGGGCTCGGACTCACCTCTCAGCGCTCGCATGGAGGCGCAGCTTCGCTCGGCCGGCATTTCGGTCGACCACATCGATCGCCCGCAGTTCTATGCCGACGTGCAGGCTCTCGAACTGCGGCTCGCGATCATCGACGACCGCTTCGACCGGCTCGCCGCCCGGCCGGACGACGCCTACCAGGCATGGCGGCGCGACACGGTGACGCGGCTCCGCTCACTCGCCGACCGGGCCGGTGTGCTCGACGCCGCCGGCGCGTTGGAGCCGCATCGGCGGCGGCATGTCGTCGCGCTGCTCACGGTGCTGCGGCGTCGGATCGCGCAGCTGGACGAGCGGCACGCGCGGTACCGGGATCGGCGGGCTCGGCGGCGTGATGGTCCGCGCTCGCCGATGCTGCAGCTCGTTCGATGATTCCGCCTCGCGCGGATCCGATTCCAACCCGACTGCCAGTGTGAAGACGAGAATCAAGCTATGGCCCGGTCGGCGTATCTCAACATCGTGGGGGACCGCGAGGCGGTGTACTGGATTCTGTCGCAGCGGTCCACCGCATTCGGTGCGGCACGGTTGGCGGCCGGAAGTGCACTCGAACGCGGTGACCGACTGTTCATCTACGCGACGAGGGGCGCGTGGCGGAATCCGACGCGCGATCGCGGACGACTTCTCGCATCCGCTGAGGTGGCGGCCGAGCCGTACGTACTCGACGAGCCGATCACCATCGCGGGCCGAGACTTCGAGCTCCGGGTGCCGCTCAATATCGATGGCGTCGCCCCATACCCCACGGGCGTGGTCCTCGCGGAGTTCGTCGACGTCCTCGATGTATTCCCGAACAAGCGAGCATGGTCGGCGACGCTCAGGACATCGCTCCTGAAACTCTCGCCAAACGACGAGGCGATACTCGATAACGAGCTGCGCCCATTATTGAGGCCACTCGAACCAGAGCTTCCGGCGTACGCACGCGCGGCCCGGCTCCCGAACACCGCGGAGCATGCGACATCCGGTTGAGTCCACATTGATAATGGCGATCGCAGATCGCGGGTTGGTGCGAGGTGGAGTCCCGCCAACGCCGGCCAGTGGGCTGAGCCATTAGTTCAAACTTCACGAGCCCCGATATCACGCTGCGCAACCCCTTCGGCGAGGAGTTCGTCGGATCGGCGGCCGCTTCGGGATCTCCGTCGAGGGCGTGACATCCGTGCCCAGCACCAGCGCCAGCCCCGGCTCGTCGGTCAGCTCGTCGAGCTCCTTGTCGCCGATGTCGTGACCGTCTGCCGGCGGTACTTGAACAGGTAGCTCTTCTGGTCGTCGATGGGCACCTCGATGCCCGCGGCGCGGGCGGCGCGAGCTGGTCGCGGCGATCGCGAAGGAGGCGCGCGCGTTCGACGGCCGCCTCACGGCGAAGCAACTGGATCGGATCGCGGAGAAGGCGCTGACGCGGTTCGGTCGGTAGTCATGCGCCCGGTGCAGCGTTGTGGACGAACCGGCACCGGGCGACGCCGACCGACCTACGTCGCCGGTGCCTCCTGAAGCGCGCGCACCTCGATCGGGCTGCGCACCGCCCGCGAAGCGCGCGTCGCCCACTCCACGGCCGCCGTCTCGTCGGTGGTCTCGATCACCCAGAACCCGCCGACGTAGAGGGACGCCTCGACGAACGGCTCGTCGAGCACGCGCGGCTCGTCGTGCCTGGCGTCAACGGTCTTCGCCGTCGACGGCGGGTGCAGCCCGCCGGCGAACCGGAACGCGCCCGACTCGATGAGCGCGTTGTTGAACTCGTCGACCGCCGTCATCACGGCCGCGAGCTCGTCCGGGCTCATGGACTCCATCGTCGGCTCCTCGGCCGAGTCGTGGGGCATGGTCAGGAAGTACTGGGTCATGGGAGCGTCCTCTCGTGAATGGGCGGATGTCGCCCTCACTTCAGACGTCGAACGGGAAGCGCGTTGATCGACATCGCGCTCGACGGTCGCGCCGGCATGACGCCATGCGCGTCGGTCAGGCGCGGATCGGAGCCCCGAGCGCCGCCTCGTCAACCCCGCGAACGCCGGCGTCTCCTGACGTAGCGTGCACTCGACGCGAGCGGAGGCACCCATGCGCATCGTCATCGTCGGAGCGACGGGCAACATCGGCACCGCCATCCTGCGGCGACTCCAGGCGGACGGCCACGGCGGCGGCGTCGAAGCCGAGGATCCAGGCCGGCCCGAGAACCGCGGCGGCACCGCCGGCCCGCACCAACTCGTGGGTGTCGCGCGCCGCCTTCCCGACGCGACGGTCGCGCCGTACTCGGGGGTCGAATGGCACCGAGCGGATGTCGCGGCACCCGACGCCGTCGACCGGCTCAGGGCGATCCTCGACGGTGCCGACGCGGTCGTGCACCTCGCGTGGCTGCTGCAGCCGAACCACCGGGAGCGCATCCTGTGGGCCACGAACGTCGTCGGCCAGCGCAACCTGTTGGCCGCCGCGGCGGCCGCGGGGGTGCGGCACGTCGTCGTGGCGTCGTCGGTGGGCGCCTACAGCCGCGGACCGAAAGGGTCGCGCGTCGACGAGGACTGGCCGACCGGCGGGTTGCACACGTCGCACTACAGCCGCCACAAGGCGCTGAACGAGCGGGCGATGGACGAGTTCGAGTCGCGGCATCCGCACATCCTGCTCACCCGCGCGCGACCGGGTCTGGTGTTCCAGCCCGCCGCGGCGAGCGAGATCGCCCGGCTCTTCCTGGGTCAGCACCTCCCGACCCGGTGGCTCGGACGGGTACGCCTGCCGATCCTGGCCGTCCCGGTGCAGGTGGTCTCGCAGGCCGTGCACGCCGACGACCTCGCCGACGCGTTCGCGCGCGTCCTCAGCCGACGCGCCGGTGGGGCGTTCAACGTCGCCGGCGAGCCGGTGCTCGATCCCGAGGCGCTCGGCGCGGTCTTCGGCGCGCGGAAGGTGATCCCCATCCGGCGGGCCGTGGTCCGCGCGCTCGCCTGGGTCACCTGGAGCCTGCGGCTCCAGGCGTCCGATCCCGGTTGGATCGACATCGCCACCAACGTGCCGGTGATGTCGACCGAGCGCGCGCGCTCGGTGCTCGGATGGGAGCCCCGCCACAGCTCGACGGGGGCGCTTCGCGAGCTGCTCGACGCCCTCGGCGAGGGCGAACGGCTTCCGGCATCGCCGCCCCTCTCGCACTGAGGTGCGGGTCGCTCCCGCGGCCGGAACCGGCAATCGGGCCGCAGGCACAGGTTGCGGGTCTCGGTGGCCCCTCAGCTCCTGCTCTTCGCCCTCCCCTTCGCCACGGATCGTCCGGACCCGGCGCCCTCGGGCACCTTCTCACGAGGCGAGACCGTCATGAGCCGTTCCACCGCCTTCGACATGCTCATCCCGCGCATCGACCCGAGATGCGTCTCGATCGCGCGGAGGTCCTTCCGGAGTTCAGGGTCCTGCACCCGCGAGCGCAGTCCGCGCGCGACCTTCAGTCCGGCGTCGACCTCGTCGTCCGTCAGCTTCGTGGAGTCGTCCTTCGTCAGCGCCGACGCGCGCTTCACGAGGTCGGCCGTCTGTCCGAGCAGCTCGCGGTCGCCGAGCAGGGCGACGAGTGCCGGCGCCTCGATGCGCTCGAAGAGCGCGATCCACTCCCGCCCGGCATCGGTCGTCGACAGCAGCTTGTCCCGCACCTTCTGGAGCGCATTCACCTCGGTCTGGCCGCGGAAGAACTGGATGCCGATGAGTTCGATGGCGCAGATGCTCTGCTGCAGCAGTGCGACCATGCCCGACTTCGCGTCGCGGATGATGGGCCGCGGGTCGGTCGGATGGAACGACTCCTCGGGTGTCGCGGCCATCGGTCCGGTCTCGAAGGTGAATCCGTACGTCTTGCCCAAGGCTGAGCTCGCAATGTGGCGGCTGTAGACGTAGTCGCCCCAGGTGCCGGTGGTCGGGTACAGCGCCACGCCGGGCTGGCTCGTGTACACGCGCCCGCGCACGGCCGCGATCGCGTCGCGGATGCGTCCGCCGACCGTCTGGAACCGCTGGAGATCGCGAGGCGGGAGGTACTCCTGATATCCCTCCACCTGGAGGTCCTTGCACTTCGGTGTCGGCAGCGTCGTGAAGCGCTTCTTCGGATCCGTCGTCTGCGTCGGCGCATGCCCCCACGGCCAGAGGATGAGTTCGGAGAACGAGTGGACGTCGGCGAACGTCGCGATCCGGTGCGTGTCGATGAGGTGCTTGACGTTGCGTGTCTCGGGCTCGCTGAATGCGTTCGGCCCCACGAAGGTCTCGGCGCACGGCGAACACGAGGTGGAGCCCTCGGTCACGCCCCAGAGGAAATCGGCGTTCCGATTGAGATCCACGCCCATGCACGCGGTGCCGGCGTTCGTGGCACGGTTCTTCCGCCACATGTCGTCGACCCCCATGACGTGGACGCGGCCATCGGGATTCGCAAAGGGAACCATCCAGATGTCGAGCGCCTCGAGGATCAGCTTGATGTCGGCCGCGGGCCACGTCTTGCCGCCGTAGACGAGGTCTCGATTCGTCGAGTAGCTGACGAAGACGTCGACCGCCAGTTCGATGATCGCGTCGGGATTCATGAGCTCGCGGGCGTGGGTGCCGCCGACGAGCAGCACGCCGCGGCGCTCAGGTCCCCCGCCGGCACGAAGCCGCAGGGCGAAGACAGGGCGGCCCTGTACGGATGGCTCAGGGAGCTCGATCCGCGTGAAGAAGCCGGGATACGACGTCGCGAGGAACTGCATCTGCGAGTCGAGTTGCGCCACGGTCCGGTACATCAGCGCGGCTCCTCTCGCGGGATCCCGGCGACGCGATCCTCCAGCCAGCGCATCGCCTCCTCGTCCGACTGGACCAGCCCGGGGTCCAGCGGTTGGACCGGGATGGTGCGATAGACCCGCACCTCGTACCCGCGCCGCACGAGCTCGGCCAGGTCCTCGGCGTTGACGATGACCCGGACGCCACCCTGCGGATCGGGAATGCGGTCCAGGTCGAGGTCGGACACTCGCGCGAGCGCGACCTCCTGTTCGCCCGGATGCACGGTCGCCTCGAAACGCTCGCCCTCCGGCTTGCCGAGCGCGTCGGCATCATTGGAACGCTTGGCCATGGGATCCCCCTCGAATCCACGGCTCGTCCGGCCGCCTCGCGAGCACGCCGAACGGGCTCCCCCCAGAACCCTCTGCGCCGGAAGCTACTCCTTCGGCCGCCGCCCCGCAACGTAGGTGCATGGAGCGCCAGCGATCGAGTGTGGCGGGTCCACGTGGGGCGGTTGGGACATCACGATTTCGACCTGCACGGCGCGAGCGAATCGCACGTCAGCGTGTCGAAGCTCACATGCTCGGTACTCGAAGAGTGGATCCGACTCGTGACGCGCCTCACCCTTCGCCAGCGAACGTCGACGGAGGACGGGGCGGCGCGTATCGACGTCACACACCGGGCAGGGCGAAACGAGCCGATCTTGACATGCCACCCGAGGAGCGAAGAGGATTGACACGATTCACCTGGAAATCGCTTTCCTTAGCGATACGCGCGAGCACGGCGCGCGACATCCCACCACGAACCTGATCGAGGGAGATCAAGTGGACCCGAACGTCCGACGTGGCCGTGTGCGGCCATTCCTGGCGGGGGTGACCGGCGCGGCGCTCGTCGTCGGCGCCGCCCTGACCGCCACCGCAACCCCAGCAGCCGCTGTCGAAGGCGAGGTGGACTACAGCTTCGACTTCGGCGGCCACACCACGCCGGTCGCCGACGGCTTCATCGGAGTGCATCCCGGCACCGCCTACGACGCGACGAGGGGCTACGGCTTCACCACCGCGCCCGCATCCAACGGCTTCCGCGACCGCGGCGGCGACGACCTGCTCCGGCGCGACTTCACCATCAGCAACACCCAGGCGTTCGCCGTCGACGTGCCGAACGGCACGTACGAGGTCACGACGTGGGCCGGCGACCTCATCGCGGGCAATGCCACGAGCTTCGACGTCGAGGGCACCGCGTTCGCGGGTCCGCGGACGAGCACGGGCATCGTCCACGAACAGTACTTCCCGGCGATCCAGGTCGCCGACGGGCAGCTCAACGTCCGCGTGACCGGCGGCGACGGGCGCGTGAACGGCGTGCGCGTGCAGGCGCCGCTGGCCTCGCCCGCCGGGCTCGCGGCCTCTGCCATCGATACTGAGGGCGACCTCTCGGTCACGCTCGAATGGCAGCCGGTGGCGGATGCCACGGGGTACGCGGTCTACCGAGCGGCACCCGACGGCGAGCCCACCGAGCTGGCCCGGGTGAGCGGACAGGCGACCATCACCTTCACCGACACGACCGTCGGCCTGGGCGAGATGTACGAGTACGCCGTCGCCACTCTCAAGGGCGAGCGCGTGTCGAAGCCGGGCGAGCCGATCGAGGCATCCGTCGTCGACCCGGATGTCGCGAAGCCCGCGATCCCGACCGGCATCACGACGACGGCGATCGACCGGAACAGCATCACGCTGGGCTGGGACGACCCGGGTGACGCGGTGCAGTGGAAGGTGTACCGCTCGACCCGCGACGACATCCCGTTCGAGCAGGTCGCGACCGTCGCCGAGCCGACGTTCACCGACGACGACGTACTCACGACGCGCCCGTACCTGTATCGGGTCGTCGCGCTGAACGCGGGCGGCGCGTCCGAGACCTCCGCCATCCACGCCACCGAGGTCGCGACGACGCTCGTGCGCCAGGCCGAGTACCTCGACCGTGCGCCCGTCGCTGTCAACCTCGGCGACGGCGAAGGCGTCTACCTCGGTTGGCGCCTGCTCGGGCTCGACCCGCGCGACCTCGCGTTCCACGTCTACCGCGACGGTGAGAAGGTCACCGGCCAGCCGATCACGGGTGCGACGAACCTCGTCGACGCCGACGGCACGGCCGACTCCACCTACCTCGTGACCGCCGTCCAGGGCGACCGCGAGGTCACCGTCGCCGAGCACTTCGGCGTGTGGAGCGAGCAGTTCCTCGACGTCCCGCTCGACCGGCCGGCCGGCGGCACCACGCCGATCGGGCAGGCGTACACGTACTCACCCGGCGACGCGAGCGTCGGCGACCTCGACGGCGACGGCGAGTACGAGCTCGTGTTCCAGTGGTACCCCTCGAACGCGCAGGACAACTCGCGGTCGGGCTACACCGGCAACGTCTACCTCGACGCGATCGAGCTCGACGGCACGAAGCTGTGGCGCATGGACCTGGGCAAGAACATCAGGGCCGGGGCGCACTACACGCAGTTCCAGGTGTACGACCTCGACGGCGACGGCAAGGCCGAGGTGTCCTTCAAGACCGCCGACGGCACGGTGGATGGCACGGGCACGGTGATCGGTGACCCGGCCGCCGACTACCGCAACTCGGGCGGGTACATCCTCAGCGGGCACGAGTACCTCACCGTCTTCGACGGCGCGACCGGCGCGGCCCTCGACACCGTGGACTACGTGCCCGGCCGCGGCAACGTCGGCGCATGGGGCGACACGTACGGCAATCGCGTCGACCGGTTCCTCGCCGGCACCGCCTACCTCGACGGCGAGCGCCCCAGCCTCGTCTTCTCGCGCGGCTACTACACCCGCACGGTGATCGCGACGTGGGACTTCCGCGACGGGCAGCTCGAGCAGCGCTGGGTCTTCGACTCGGCCGACCCGGGCTACGGCTCGGCGTACGAGGGACAGGGCAACCACCAGCTCACCCCCGCCGACGTCGACCGCGACGGCCTCGACGAGATCGTGTTCGGCTCGATGACGATCGACGACGACGGCACGCCGCTCTACACCACGCGGCTCGGCCACGGCGACGCGATGCACGTGACCGACCACATCGTCGACCGTCCCGGCCTCGAGGTGTTCGCCGTGCACGAGACGCCGAACGGCAACGGCGGCGTCATCGCGTCGATGCGCGACGCCGAGACCGGCGAGGTCGTCTGGTCGAACCCGGGCAACCGCGACACCGGCCGCGGCGTGGCATCCGACATCGACCCGAACCACGCGGGCTCGGAGGCGTGGAACGTCGGCGGCGACGCCGCGTGGAACTCACCCGTCGGCACGCTGAGCACGGCCGACGGCGAGCTGCTCTCGACCGACATCCCGGCGGCGAACTTCGTCACCTGGTGGGACGGCGACCTCACCCGTGAGATCACCGACCACGAGTACTCCGAGACGACGTCGACCGGCGTGCCGACCATCTCGAAGTGGGACCCGTCGACGAACACCGAGGTCGAGCTGCTGCGCGCCGACGGCATGTCGACGAACAACACCACCAAGGGCAACCCGATGCTCCAGGCCGACCTGTTCGGCGACTGGCGCGAGGAGCTCGTCGTGCGCCACGCGTCGAACGACGCGCTGCGGATCTACACGACGACGGATGTCACGGAGCACCGCATCCCGACGCTGATGCACGATTCGCAGTACCGTCAGGCGATCGCGTGGCAGAACACGTCGTACAACCAGCCGCCGCACCCGTCGTACTTCCTCGGCGAGGGGATGACGGAGCCGCCCGTGCCGTCGATCGCGTACTCGGGCGCACCCGCGGCCGACGAGTCGGCACCGATCCTGTCGGGCCTGCCGTCGGGCACGGTCGTGGACAGCGAGCCGCTGCAGCTGGCGGTGTCGGCCGACGATGCCGAGAGCGGCATCCGCTCGGTGACCGTGACGATCGGCGACGAGACGGTGGCGCCCGACGCGGCCGTCGACCTGGCTGCGCTCGGCCTCGCCGGCGAGGTCGTGGTCGAGGTGAGGGCGACGAACCACGCCGGGCTGGTCTCGACGGCGACGTCGACGCTGCTCGTCGTGCCCGACACGGGTGCCACCTCGGCGCCCGGCGAGGGCTCGCTCTCGAACACGAGCGGGTGGGAGCACGGCCTGCACGACGGCGACTACGACGTGGTCATGAACCTGTGGCACGGCACGCCGGGCAGCATCTTCCGGCTCTACGAGAACGGCACCCTCGTCGAGACCCGGGTCCTGGGTGACACCGGCGGACTGTCGCAAAGCACCGGCGTGACCTTCGCGGGTAAGCCGAACGGCACGTACGTCTACACCGGCGAGCTCATCAATGCGCTGGGCACGACGGCGACGACGCCGACGACCGTGAAGGTGACGGATGCCGCGCCCGGCACGCCCGTCGTGAGCACCGACCAGCGCAAGTTCGCCGGCTCGTTCACCGCGACGGCGAACCTGTGGTGGGGCACGAACGCCACGTCGTGGCGGATCGAGCTCGACGGCGCGGTCGTCGGGTCGGGCTCGCTCGAGGCCAACACGCCGAACGCGCAGTCGGCGTCGGTGAAGCTAAGGGATGTCGCGCCCGGCGACCACACGCTCGTCGCCGTGTTCGCGAACGCGAACGGCGAGACTGCCTCGAAGCCGCTCAGGGTGACGGTGAAGTAGCGTCGAGCTGCACGAGGGGTCGGGGGCGGATGCCTCCGGCCCCTCGTCGTGGGGGCGGCAGGCGCCTCGGTCGTCGCCGGCATTCCCCAGCCCGCGAACCGCCCAGCCGAGAGCGGCGGCCTCCGTCAGTGCTGCACTGCCCGGCAGGCGAGGTGCAGCGCCAGCCGCGCCTCCGGGTCGTCCATGTCGACCCCGAGGAGCTCCTGCACCCGCTGGATGCGGGTCGAGACGGTGTTGCGGTGCAGGCCGAGCGCGGCGGCGGTCGTCGCGATGCCCGACTCGTGATCGAGGTAGGCGGCGAGGGTCGTCAATAGCTCGCCGCCGCCCTCCCGCAGGGGCGCGAGCAGCGACTGCGCCGCCGGCACGAACGTGTCGTTGTCGGTCCACGCCAGGAGCAGCTGCTCGAGCCCGAGCCCGTCGACCCGCACGAACCAGCCTGTCGCGGAGCGACCCATGGCGATGCGCGCGGCATCCGTCGCCTCGTTCAACGTCGAGTACAGACCCGTCGAACCGCTCTCGAGCGACCCGACGCCGGTGGCCACGTTGAACGAGCGACGACACGCGACGTGAAGATCGCGCAGGGCCGAGATGAGCGCTTCGATCTGCGTCGGGGTCGGCGGCTCGACGAACGTCAGCCAGCCGCTGACGCCCCGGCCGCTCGTCGTCGCGTGCGAGTCGGCCGCGACGTCGCCGAGCCGGCCGCTCACGAAGCGCAGCAGCTGCAGCGCGTCGAGACGTGAGCGCCCGATGATGCGGAACCCGAGGTGGTACCCGGTAGTACGCCAGCCCCGCTCGAGCATGCGACGCTCGACCTCGGCATCAGGCGTCCCGCGCAGATCGACGAAATCGCGCAGCACGCCCGACGACACCGCAGCGTCGTTCACGTCGGCGACCTCGTCGATCAGGATGCGCGCGGCGACGGCCGGCATCGCCACCTCCGCGGCCACCGCGAGCGCGCTGACCTGCGCGTCGCCGAGGCGCTCGCCGAAGAACCCGAGGCGCAGGCCCTCCCGGCTCGGGCTGTCGACTCGCACCGATGCGAGGGTGCCGCCGTCGTCGGTGTGGGCGATGTCGACCCACGGGGCGAAGTCGACCGCGGCGTGCACGGCCGCATCGAGGTGACCCCCCGCCTCGATGAGCACGCCCTCCGAATCCACGAGCGCGATGCCGTGGCCGACGTTCGCCGACAGGTTGCGCAGCAGGTCGCGCAGGCCCTCCGCGTGGTACTCGATCGACTGGGCGACCTTCCGCACGTACTCGAGGCTGAGGGCGTCGCGCGCCTCGAGTAGGTGCCAGCACGCTTTCGCGAGCACCATCGGCCGGTCGGTATGCAGGAGGGTGATCCCGAGACGGTCGGCCAGCGCGCGCGTGCCCGCGCCGAATCCGTCGGCGTTCGGCAGGGCGAGCGCGTGGTAGCCGCGGTCGCGGGTACGGCGCACGAGGGCATCCTGCTGCCAAGGCGCGTCGGGCGGTGGCGCGGTGAGGATGGCGAGGCGGTCACCGCCCTCGTCGGGCAGCTCGGCCTCGGTCACCTCGATGGCGACCTCACTCCATTCCGCGTCGGACGGCCCGGCAATCACGCGCAGGCCGCCATTCGCCGGATGCGCGAGAAGGGCGCCGAGGCGGAGTCGCTCGGTCATGTCGCACCGTCGAGTCCGGCGAGACCGTAGACAGAGGGCACGACGTGGCGCAGGCGCTCCGGAGCGTCCGACCACCAGCCGGGTGCGGGCAGTTCGATCACGGCGACGTTGCGCGACATGTTCAGGTCGGTGACCTCGAGGATGTCGCGCGAGACCGCGTCGAGCGTCACGATGATCGAGGGCGCGGATGCCTCGAGCCGGCCGTCGGTCATGAAGGCGAGGGTCTCGGAGCGGGTGACCACGCGGTGCACCTCGCCGTGCATCCCATCGACGTCGACGGTGTTCACGTGCGGATCGCGGGAGTCGGCCTTTATCCCGGTGATGCGGCCCTGACCGAGTACACGACCCCCGAGCGCGGCGGCCAGCTCGGGCAGGGGAGCGGAGCGCGCCGCCAGGTACGCCTCGCCGAGGCGGAGCCCGCGATCGGTGCTGCCGTGCACGGCGTGCTCGACCAGGTCGCCGACCGTGAACCCGGCGAACACCATGCCGCCGACGCCGCCCGCCTGGACGGTGGCCGACCGGATCAGGGTCTCGATGTCGATCGGCCGCCTGGCGTCGACGAGCATCACGCCGCCCGCGCCGGTGTCGCAGGTCGCGATCACGCCGGGCACTCGGTCGACGAGCAGCGACATCTGGTCGAGGCCGGGAACCGCTCGGCCGGAGAAGTCGGCGTCGACGATCATCCGCTCATTGGCCACGACCATCGGGGCGAGGCCGTTCATCCCGCCGCCCTCGAGCGAGCAGACGACGGGCGCCTGCCGGCCGAGCCAGCGTTCCGCCGCGGCGATGAGCTCGTCGAACGGAGCCTCGGAGATCAGGCGCTCGCCGAGCAGCATCGTCGAACCGACGAACGCGCCACCGAGGCACGGCAGCGAGGGATCGAGCTCGTGCACGTCGTGGATCGCGATCGGCCAGGCCGAGGCATCCGCGAGCAGCAGCTCGAGCATGGTGGTGCTTCCACCGCCGCCGGAGCCGAGCAGCGAGAACCCGCGTGCGAGCGCGGGCAACTGCGCCAGCTCGAGGGTTCTCGCCATGCCTGAAGCCTAGACTCGGGCGACCTCCACCGAACCTTCGACCGGAACGAAGGGCTCGGAGAGCCCGAAGGCCCCCGGGCCGAACGCGGCGAGCGCTGCCGGCGTGCGCATCATCTCCGGGGTCGAGATGCCCAGCACCCGCACCCGCTGCCCATAGCGCAGCCCCTCCGTCGTGATGGGTTCGGCCGACTCGTGATCGACGACGCAGATGAGGTCGGGCACAATCGCGACCACGCCGCCGTCACGGCGCGCGATGAGGTTCTCGTTCTGGAACGAGATCTCGAACGTTCCCCCATCGGCGGGATCGAGGGGCGAGATCACGGCGCGGCCCTTCGCGAACCCGTCGGTCGTGCGCCGCTCGACGTCGGTCACCTTGCCGACGAACAGCTCGCGGACGTGCGAGTACAGCGTCGGCGCCAGCGTCTCGGCGATCGCCTCGAACGGCGAGCGGTGCTGTTCACGAGCGAGACGGATGCTGCGGCCGAGTGCCAGGGCCATGGAGATCGTGCGCGGCACCGCCGTGCGCCGCACGTCGGCGCCCGTCATGGCGTACTCGGCGATGTGGCCGACGCCGCCGAGCCGGATCGTGATGGCCCGAGCCAGCCACTCCATCTGCCGGTCGTCGTCACCGGTGTCGATGATGACGCGCTCGCCGCGTTCGCCCGCGAGGGCGAGCGGCGAGCCGTGCACGCCGTACACCGCGAAGGTCTCCATGGAGAGCTCGGGGAACGCGCGACCCATGCCGTCGGCGTCGACGACCGGCAGGCCGGTCTCCACGGCGACGATGAGGGGGATCATCGAGTTGATTCCGCCGCACTCGATGGGCATCGTGGCATCCGCTCGCCTGCCGAGGTGGTCTTCGAGGATGCGCAGCGCCAGCGTGGGCTCGGTTCCGGCGGGGATCTTCTCGATCATGACGGTCGGTGCCCCCATCTGCGCCGTGGGGATGACGAAGAGGTCGTCGGCCAGCTCGTCGGGATCGAGGATCGTGATCGATCCGTCGCCGAGCACACGCTCGACGAGCATCTTGCCGATGTAGGGGTCGCCGCCGCCGCCCGTGCCGAGCAGGGTCGCTCCGCGAGCGAGATCGGGCAGATCGGCCGCCGTCAGTTGCCAACTCATGCTGCAGCCTCCTCGAGGGGCGTCTCGACGGTGCCGTCGAAACGATGTGCCGGCCGGTCGTACCCGAAGTAGGCCGGCCCGACCATGGCGAGGGCCTCCGGGGAATGCCAACGCGCATCGCTCGGCGCGCTGATCACCCGCACGCGCTGGCCGTAGCGGAGCGCCTCGGTCGTGATCGGCTCGCCCGAGTCGTGCTCGAGCACGATGATCAGGTCGGGCGTCGTCACGAGCGTGCGGCCGTCGACCTCGGCGATCAGGTGCTCGTTCTGGAACGACAGGGTCATCGCGGATGGTGTCGCCGCGGCATCCGCCCCATCGATTCGGGCCCGGCCGCGCGCGAAGCCAGCCGTCGTGCCCCGCTCGACGTCGACGACCTTGCCGGCGAAGAGCTCGCGTCCGTTGAGCAGGGCGACCGTGCGCTCCACCGGGTCGGCCTTCTCGGCACGCGCGGCGGTGATGCCGCGCCCGATCTCGATGCACTGGGCGAGCGACCCGGGCACCAGTGCGGCGCGCGCCTGGTCTCCCGTCATGGGGAACCCCGAGATCATGACCGAGCAGCCCATTTCGACGCACGCCACCCGGGCGATGCGCTCGGTCCAGCTGTTATCGACCGTCTGCAGCACGCCGACGTTGCCCTTCTCATCGCTGAACGCGAGCGGCGAGGCCGTGATGCCGTAGAGCGTGGGCAGCACCATCTGGAGCTCGGGGAAGGCGCGGCCCATGCCGTCCGCGTCGATGAGCGGCAACCCCAGCGCCGCGGCCGCGGCGATCGGGATCGTCGAGTTCACGCCCCCGACCTCGGCGCAGGCGACGTGCGTCACCGGCCGGCCGAGGTGGGTGCCGAGGGCGTGCACCGGTGCCGTCACCTCGTCGAGGCTCGGCAGCTTCTCGACCATGACGGTCGGCGCGCCCATCATCGCGACGGTGAGCACGACCGCGTCGGCCGGCACCTCGTCCAGGGTGACCACGGTCACGTCGCCGTGCTCGGCGATCGCCTGGGCGGCGAGCAGCGCGCCGATGTAGGGGTCGCCGCCTCCGCCGGTGCCGAGGACCGCCGCACCGCGTGCGAGGTCGTGGATGTGTTCGGGCGTGATCGTCCAGCTCATCGTCACACCGCCATGTCGAGGTCGCCCACGGCCTTCACCCGGATCCGCGTGGCGTTGCCCGGCAGGTAGGGGATCGGCACCTCGTCGAAGTCGACGATCGCGACCGATCGGGGTGCGGCGCCCGCGGCGATGGCCTTGTCGACGGCCTCGGCGCGCACCGCCGAGAGCGCCTCCTCGCGTCGGCCGGACTCGATGGCGTAGACCTTGTCGATCTCGCCGCCGACCTGGGCGATCGACGCGCCGATCGCGTTCGCGACGGCGTAGTTCTCGGGCCGGTGCACCTTGCCGAACATCGGGAGCAACTCGGGCAGGAGGATCGATCCGCCTCCGACCGCGACCACGGGGATCGGTTCGGGCGAGGTGCGCATGCGGTCGACCGCCTCGGCGACGCGCTCGGCGATGCGCGCGAGCACCTTGGCCACGAGCGCGGGGTCGAGGTGCGCCACCTTCGACGGGTCGCCGACCTCGGCGCGGCCCGCGGCGACCGCGATGTCGGTTGCCGTCAGGGTGGATCCGCCGAAGACGAGCGCCTCGGTGGTGAGCCGGTAGCCGACCGACTCGGGACCCACCTCGCCGGTCTCCGGGTCGACGATGCTCCCGCCGCCGATGCCGAGCGAGAGCACGTCGGGCATTCGGAAGTTCGTGCGGATGCCGGCCACCTTCACCTCGTTGGCGGTCTCGCGCGGGAACCCGTTGATGAGCAGGCCGATGTCGGCGGTGGTGCCGCCGACGTCGACCACCGCGCACGTCTCGAGTCCGCTGGTGATCGCGGCGCCCCGCATCGAGTTCGTCGGACCGGAGGCGAAGGTCGCCACCGGGTAGAGGCGCACGTAGTCCTCGTCCATGAGCGTGCCGTCGTTCTGGCTGAGGAAGATCTGCGCGTCGATGCCCTGCTTCCGGACCGCGGCCGTGAGGCCGTCGACGATCTCGGACGCGAGCTCTCGCAGTGCCGCGTTGATGATCGTCGCGTTCTCGCGCTCGAGCAGTCCGATGCGGCCGATCTCGTGCGACAGCGAGATCGCGACGTCGGGCCCGAGCTCCTCGGTGAGGATGCGCCCGGCCTCGACCTCGAGGTCGTGGTTGACCGGGCTGAAGACGGACGAGATCGCGACCGAGCGGATGCCGTTGGCCCTCATGTCGGCCGCGTGGGCACGCAGCTCTTCGGGGTCGAGCGGCGAGATCGGGCGGCCGTCGAACTCGTAGCCGCCGTGCGCGAGGTAGCTCTTCGCGCTGATCGCCTCGGTGAGCGCCGCGGGCCAGTCGACGAGCGGCGGGAGCGCCTTCGTCGCGGGCAGCCCGAGCCGCAGTGCCGCGGTGGGTGCCAGCCGCTTCGCCTCCACGAGCGCGTTGATGAAGTGCGTTGTGCCGATCATCACCGCGTCGATCTGCGCGCCCTCGAACGGGTGCAGCGAGCGCAGGTCCTCGATCGCCTGAACGATGCCGGTCGTGACATCCGGTGTGGTCGAGTGCTTCACGCCCGCGAGGGTGGTGGTTCCGTCCATGAGGACGGCATCGGTGTTGGTGCCGCCGACGTCGATGCCGATGTGCATTGTGGGTCGCTTCCGTTTCGTGTGGATCGGTGCCGGGCTCAGCGCGTGCCGGAGGTGGCGGTCGCGGCGGCCCTGTCCGCGTCGGACTCCTGGACGGACTCCTCGGCCTGGATGGTGCGTGCCGCTCCGATGCCGCGGACCCAGCCGAGCTTGCCGGCGATGATGTAGAGCACCATCGAGGTCATGAGCGAGAGCACCGGCGGGATGCCCCAGGTGACGAAGTAGCCGACCAGGGCCGAGATCGCCCAGATGATGATCGTCGCCGGCACGATGCGCGGCGCGAAGGAGGGCAAGCTGCCAGCCTCGCGGGTCGCGTCGAGGTCGCCCCGCCAGCGCTTCACGACGAAGTACTCGGCCACCATGATCCCGGCGATCGGCGGGAACGCGACGCCCAGGATGATGAGGAACTCGGTGAACTGGCCGAGGATGCCGGCGGCGGCGAGGATCGATCCGACCACGCCGAGCACGACCGTGGTGGTCACGCGGTGCAGGTTGCGGTTGAACGCTGTCGAGATGAAGTTCACCAGGCCGAGCGTCGAGGAGTACAGGTTCCAGTCGTTGATCTTCAGCGTGCCGGTGATGACGATGATCAGTCCGACGAAGCCGATCGACGAGGTGACGATCGCGACGATGTTGCCGGATGCCGCTGCGTGGGCGAGCAGGACGCCGGCCAGTCCGATCACGAACTCGCCGAGGGTGACGCCCACGACCGTCTGCTTGACGACATCGGCCCGCGACCGGTTGAACCGGGTCATGTCGGCGGTGATGATCGCTCCGACGATGAGCCCGCCGGCCACGATCCCGGTGCCCTGCCACACGGTCATGGTCGGTCCGGGGGCGGGCCCGGTCAGCAGCTCGACGATGTCGTGGTTCGCGAGCTCACTGATGATCGACCAGCCGACCAGGATGAGGAAGAGCGGAACGGTGACGTTCGCCAGCCACTGCATCCCCTTGAAGCCGAACGCGACGATCGCGGTCACGGCGAGGCCGAACAGCAGGCTCCAGGCCCAGACGGGCATGAGGCCCGGAAGGAGCACGTCGAGCGACTCCGCCGAGATCGCCGACTGGATGCCGAACCATCCGATGAGGCTGATGCCGATCGCGAGCCCGACCAGCGACGCGCCGACCTCCCCGAACCCGGTCCAGCGGGCGAGGAGCGCGGTGTTCAGGCCCTCCTTCTGTCCGATGATGCCGACGATGCACATGATCACCTCGAGGATGATCGACCCGAGCAGGAGGGCGAGGGCGGCTTCGCCGAAGGTCATGCTGTAGCCGAGGGTGGCGCCGAGCAGGAACTGCGAGAGCGCGGAGACCTGCCCGAATCGCTGCACCGCGATGCCGAACCAGTGCTTCTGGGCGCTGGGGGTGACGCGAGACAGTGCGAAGTCGTCGGCGTGAACCATTCGAGACATGAGCGTCCTTCGAGTATGGGGGAGTGAGTTGGACCCAAGGTAGTCATCGATCTCCACCTGGGCCATGTGCGTTTTGCACTGATCGGGTGGGCGATTCAGCGGAATGCACATGTGGTGCGCAGCCCATCGGTGCTGCCAGGGGAGTATGAAGCGAACCATGCGCAGGATTCACACGGTCTCGCTCGCCTTATCGGCGGGAATCTCGTTCTTCGTCGGCGGCTGGGCGTTCTTCGCGCCGGCCTCCTTCGTCGACTCGTTCCAGGGCGTGCTGGGGCAGTGGGTCGCGACCGACGGGCCGTTCAACGAGCATCGCGTCCGGGATGTCGGTGCGGTGTACCTCGGGATCGGCGTTGCAAGCATCGCGGAGCTCGTGTGGCGCAGCCCGGTCGTGTTCCGCATCCTCGGCCTCGCGTGGGCGACGTTCGGCGCGCCTCGGGTACCACCTCGGGCACCTGCCCACCTGGAAGGCACGGGCGCCGTGGGCCCCGTCGAGTCGCTCTCGGTCAGCCTGGAACCGGGCGTTCTCGTACTGATCCCCGGGTCGCGCGCGGGCGGCAGCGGTGAAGTGAGCAGAGGCATGTCTCAGAGCCGAAAAACACCCACGGGCAGCGCGTCACACGCGGCCGACGGAGGCTCCGACATCCACTCCGTCGGAACCCCCGGCGCCGCGGGGCTGACGGATCGAAAGAGCCGGAGGCGCGGTCGCGACGCCAAGCGCGCTACACCGCGACTGAGACCGCCATTCCGTCCACCCCATCGCGCCGACCGTTTGCAGCGCTGTGGCATGCACCCGAGGGGCGCTATCCAGGAGCATGAGCGCTCGCCGGCTGCCGAGCGCCACCGCATCGCTGCTGCGGGCATTCGCGACCTCGCCCGCGCGGACCAGGTTGTCGAGCCGATCAGGGTGCCCGGACGTCCAGGCGGATCGCCCAGTCGACGTAGAGGGCGCTCGGCTCCTTGTCCGCATCGATGAAGACGAGGTCGAACGGCTCGTCGCCGCGCGCCGCGATGCGGGGCATCGTGTCGGCGGCCCGGCCCACGATCTCGAGCTGCTCCGAGACTCCGGCGTGTTCGAGGGAGAGTTGCGCTGGCCGAGCCTTGGCCCAACTATTCGCACTGGTCACCTTCGGCTGCGCTGGGCTGTTCCGGCTGAGTTGCTCTTGCCCGTCTTGCCGGCAACCCGAAAAGTATGATGCGCATCCGCGAAAGCACAAGAGAAAAAAACGCCGTGTAGAACGCGGCTATCCAGGCTATGAGTGATTGCAGGCCGAGATTGGAAAGCGCGACGAAAACACCCAAGGCAACCGCGAAAAATACACCAAGATAGAATCGGGCTCCACTCCGCCAAATGCGCGGATCGCCCGGACGTCGCCACGCGAGGCTAGAGTCGAACGCTCTCCAACTCCAAGTTAAGAAGTGCGCAAGGACCAAGAACACTCCAGAAGCCAATAGAGCAAACACAGCGTACCCAGCCAGACCATACTGTTGGATTGCGGCTAGGATGAACCCGGCCGCCGTATTCCATTCCGAGACAGTGGTCACCGTGAGCCAGTCGAATGGGTCCCAGCGCACCAAGGCATCGACGATCAACGGGGTTATCCCAACGCTTAGGAGCATCAGTCCTATGCGGCCCATGGCAAGACTCGTCAACGCGTCTCGATGTGCCAACTGCACTGCCGAGATAGCATGCGATTCTGTAGGCCGACTATCGGTGGCTCTCTTCCATAAGTGCATGGCCACCGGATCCACAACTTCGATAGTATTTGATGTGTATGTCGTGTGATCCGAGAAGAGCGATAGTCGGTTTTCCACCATTCTTTCTTGCGGTCCGAGGGTGGGTGCGTCAAGGGCTGCGTCGGCGATCACACGTTCTAGCTCGGTGTTGAATCTCTCGCGGAGGCTCGTTGTCACCTCAGGTCGGAGCGGAGGCTGTATCTTCCACCACGGGCCCCGCTCGTCAGGAGTCTGCAGCAGATATCCTGCATCGAGGCCAATGGTCAAATCGATTCCAAAAAGCCTATGGATTCGAGCGAACTCGTATAAGCGTAACCCTGGAAGCCGACTTTCCATCCTGGTATCTATTGCCGTAGCGGCCACGCGCAGCTCATCCCAGCGGTCTTCGACTCCTGTTTCATTCGAGGCCACCGGGCCAGCAGGCACAGGGTCAAGAGACGACCAGATGTTTATCCATTCGACACTTTTATTAGAGGGCTGCCTGCTCCAAAGCGCAAAAGCGCTCGAGTTCTCTCCTATGCTGCTTTTCCACTTTGGTTCCTTCAACAGCGAGTTTGCTGCCCCGATTGTAAGAACGGATATCGATTTGTCGCCGTGATCAAATCCTTCACTGAATATCGCTCGCGCTGTGACGGCGGCTCCCTGTGAGTGAGCGATCACGACAACCTTCTTGGTAAATTGAGAAACCCAATCCACGCGGTTGCGAACTACGTCTCGCATAGCATCTGCTCGAATCGGAGACCGTACCCAGGCCCCAGCATCTCCTAATGTGGCCGCTAGTGCGACCAGTGGTGGTTCGAGCCACTTGCGGAGCCCGGGCACTCTCGCCAGAGCTCCGACGATAAATAGCACGGCGATAGAAACTATCGCAAGCGGGAGCAAGATTGCGAATCCCACCAATAGGCCGATTATCGATGTCAATACTAGGGCGAAGATCCCGATAACGGTGATGAATCTAAATACCCGCGCGAGCATTGGCGCGGATAGCTCCCAAATGAATTGGGCAATGGTGCGTACTCGTGCTGGGGCAACGGGATCTGATCCGAAGTCGTCCTCGATCAGAGTCAGCCGCATCGGCGGACGCCGGTGGAAGCTCGTTACAGCTACTCGTCGAATCTGCTTCGAAATCCGAACGGCCGCCTTGAGGCCAAACTTCATTGCCCAGTCGACAAAGGATCGTGGGCTGAACGCCAAGAATGACTCGGCCCATCTCGCTTCCGTGAAAACCAGCGTCTTCTTGCCATGCTCTGTGGCGATGGACAGCCACACTTGAGGATTGGCGTCCGAGACAAGATCCGCGTAGACAACCTCGGCATCCGCTAGATCGAGCTGAGACGACCGGTGATTGAGGCGCTCTGCGATCGGTTCAGTCCACTCGAGTAGCGTGGCGCCTCTGAGTTGCTCGCCGATGCCGTGCACGAGCACGACTGCTAGGTCAGCTTGGGACGGCGGCCTCGACGTCATGCAAGTCATCATTGCGGTCGCGCAGACGCGTGAGATCCCGACCCGCCGGAACAAGCCGCCCGAAATTCGCGCCGAGCCGCGCGCCACTCGAAGAACGAGGGTCGTTCGGAAGCAGTTTGAAGACTGTCGCCACCGCCACTCCGCCACTGGCGGCGACGAGATTGCGGTGCAGTTCAGCACGGAACCGTGGGTGTTCGGCGACGAAACCGTCTTGGACGCGGGCGAGGATCAACAGGGTCTCGAACGAGCAGCCGGACTCCCGGCCGGTGGGGCAGACGAGCGCGAGCGCGCCCACGCAGCGTCGCGCCATCGGAGCGTCAGCGGGTTGAGCGTGTGCTGCAGTATCCGCAGCCAATCGCTCGACCCGCCCCATCGTCATGGAGTGAGCGTTCATGCGCGATCCGCCCGGCTGGACCGGGGACCGACGGCACCATCCGCGCCCCCGCTTCCGAGTCGATGCTGTCGGCAAGGTGCCACCGAGAGAGCCGCGCCCGGACGTGCCGTGCGGGGGTGAGCCGGTCGCGGTCGTCCGGGCGCACCACGAGCACAGGCCGAGGCGCCGGCCGGACATCCGGAGTCGCTCGGCCTCGCCGATCGGCTGGTGCACCTCGAAGTATTCGCCGCCGGGCAGGCGCACGATGCGACCGGTCTCGTATCCGTGCTGCAGGATGCCGCGGTCGCGCCGTTGCAGGCCGAGGCACACGCCGGCGCGCCACCACGATGCCCAGCGCGGGCCCGAGCACGAGCAGCACCTGCAGCCGCGATCACCCGCTCGAACGTCACGCCGAACTGCGTCGCGATGAGGTCGGCGCTGCCCGCCGCCGACGGCACGCCGAACTGCGTCGCGATGAGGTTGGCGCTGCCCGCCGCCGACGGCACGCCGAACTGCGTCGCGATGAGGTTGGCGCTGCCCGCCGCCGACGGCACGCCGAACAGAACACGGAGCGCCGAGTGATGCCCATTCTCGACGTAGGAGCCGGCGACGCCGTCGTTACCTGGACCGTCGTCGAATATGCGGCGATCGAGGTGACCGGCGACGGCCAGTTCTCGGTGGACGGCGGTGAGGTCTCCTACTCGTACACCGAGAAGTGCTTCGGCAGCGAGTACGCGTACGACGGCACTCAGTCGCTCTTCGGCTGGGGAAGCGTGCGAATCATCGGCGACGAGCTCGAGGTCGAACTCGACTGACCGACCGTCGTCTCCCGGTGCACCACTACGAGTCTGTACATCCTTCTGTACATACTCGAAGGTCGTCCGGGACGGGTCGCTCAAGGAGTATGAAGAGAACCATGCGCAGACTCCACACGGCCGCGCTCGCCCTCTCGGCGGCCATCGCGTTCTTGGTCGGCGGGTGGGCGCTCTTCGCGCCGCGCTCGTTCTTCGACTCGTTCCCGGGGATCCTGGGGCAGTGGGTCGCGACCGACGGGCCGTTCAACGAGCACCTCGTCCGCGACGTCGGGGCGTTCTACCTCGGGCTCGGCGTCGCGAGCGTCGCGGGGCTCGTGTGGCGCAGCCCGATCGTGTTCCGCATCCTCGGTCTCGCGTGGACGACGTTCGGCGTGCTGCACCTCTGGTACCACGCCACGCACCTCGACCAGCTGCAGGCCGACGCCGCCCTCGGCACCGTCATGTCGCTCTCGATCAGCCTGGCGCTGGGCATCGTGCTGCTGATTCCCAGCAGAGCGGATGTCGCGGGCCCGACGGATGGCACGGGCACCGCGTCGCACGCGAGCGACGCCGGCTCCGCGACATCCGACCGCACCACCACGAAAGGGGAGACCTGATGAGGATCGCCGTCGCTGGAGCAACCGGCAACGTCGGACGCCACGTCGTCGAGTTCGCGACGGCGCGCGGGCACGACATCCTGAGCCTCACGCGCCGCGCCGGATACGACCTCGAGGCGGGCACAGGACTCGCGGTGCGCTCGACGGGGTCGACGCGGTGATCGACGTGGCGAACGTGATCACCACGTCGACGCGACGCTCGCGCGAGTTCTTCACGGCGGTGACGACGCACCTGCTGGCCGCCGAGCGCGACGCCGGCGTCGGGCACCACGTCGCGCTGTCGATCGTGGCCATCGACGGCGTCGACGCGGCGTACTACGCCGGCAAGCTCGCGCAGGAAGCCCTCGTGTTGCACGGTGACGTGCCGTTCACGCTCCAGCGCGCGACGCAGCTCCACGAGTTCGCGGAGCAGGTCGTGCGGCAGACGTCGTTCGGCGGGTTCACCCTCGTGCCGAAGGGCCTCGTGCGGCCCGTCGCCGCCCGCGACGTGGGCGCTCGTCTCGTCGAGCTCGCCGAGGCGGGCCCGGCCGGGCGCGTGCGCGACCTCACCGGGCCGCGCGACGAGCGGCTCGCCGACATGGTGCGCCGCATGGTCGCGTTCGACGGCGTGAAGCGGCGCGCGTTCGAGTTCCCGCTGCCGGGGAAGTTCGGACAGGCCCTGGCTTCTGGGCGGCTGCGGGGCGGCGACGACGCGGTGCGGGCCACGATCGACTTCGACGCGTGGCTGCGCTCGCCCGATCACACGCCCGTCGGCGTGGGCGCCGGCGCCGCGACATCCGCCTGACGAAGCGGCAGCCACCCACCGAGGTGCCGACTCGCTGAGGTGACGTCACGTCGAGTGGCCGCCGAGCGTGCCGACCTCGAGCACACGCCGCGCCCGTGTCATCCGTGCCAGGAGGGACAGGAACTCGCCGGTGAGCGATGCCGGGCGCGCTCACGGCGCCGAGCCCTCGCCCGCCTCGCGCAGCAGCCGGAACTCGTGACGCCGCAGCAGCGTGAGCAGCCACGAGGCCGGCGGGCCGAAGGCGCGGCGGCCGGCATCCGTCGCCATCGGCTCGATCGCGTCGATCGTGAACGGGCGACCCTTCCACACGAGCGTGCCGCCACCGGCAGCGACCAGGTTGCGGTACCAGTTCACCTCGGGGCCGTACGTGAGCTCGGCGACGAAGCCGCCAGTGACCCGGGCGAGGATCAGCGGCGTCTCGAACGTGCGGCCGGAGCGACGCCCGGTGTGCCGCACGAGCGAGAACGGGCCGACGCCGCGGTGCGCCATCCGCAGGGTCAGCGGATTGAGCGTGTGCTGCAGGATCCGGAGCCAGCCCCGCTTCACCCGCCCCATCGTCATGGGGTCAGCGTACGTTCGCGATCGGCCCGCGTCGATGTGGCCGAGACGGGGGCTGGCGCGGCGCGCGGGCGCGCCTCGGGCTAGTTGAGCCCGAACTCGTCCGACACGGCCCGAGCGTTCTGAATGCCCGGGTGCACGAGCAACCTTCCGACGACCCGCACCTCGTTGACGAGGTCGAAGAACGCCCGGTCGACCACGGCGCGGAACTCGCCCGCGGCGTTGACGTCGGCGGGGTAGCGCAGCGTCGGCCGCTCGGGCTCGTCGGGCGCCCAGACGGCGAGCGCGCCGACTCCGCCGCTCAGCGGGTCGACCGCCCCGTCGACCGAGGTGTACACCCGGGCCGTGACGATCTCGCCGTTCCACGCGACATCCTCGAACCACACTCGACGCCCGGCCGTGAACGCGAGCCCGGCGCCGAAGCGCTCGTGCGGGGTCGGGCATTCGCTCTCGGGCGGCGGCTCGAGCCACGAGGTGATCGCCACCCGGGCCGGGATCTCGATGAGCGGGACCTCGGGCCGGTCGATCAGGGGCCCGAGCTCGGGGTCGCCGGCGACCGACTCGTAGGCCAGCGGGATGGCGGCCGAGCCGCCAGGCGGGAGGGCGAGCCAGGCGTGGCCGACGTAGATGCGGAACAGGTTGCGCGTCTGGCGGATGCCGAAGAAGTGCGTCGTCTCGCGCTCGAGGGTGTTCTCGAAGCCCATGACCGTGCGGATGCGGTCGGATGGCGAGCCGTTGGCCACGGACTCGGTGGTGAAGTTCGACTGAGCCCAGTTGTCGACCACGACGAGCTCGTCTTCGCCCGGGTTCAGTGGGTTGCGGAAGCGGTCGACGCGGGCGTTCACGCAGAAGTGCTCGACCTCCACGTCATTCAGCTTCAGCGAGGCCGGCGGCGTCCACGGCACGTCGATCGTCACCTGGCTCTTCGCCGCGATGACCGGGATCCTCGGCGGGTCGGGAAGCGGGTTCCACGAGCCGGGCGCGGTCGTGAAGGGCAGCCACTGCACGTGGGTGGCGACGTCGGTCGCGGCGAGGGTGCCCTTGTTGTGGATGGTGATCCGGATGGTGTGCGGCGAGCCCTTGACGACGAAGTCCTCGCCGAACGGGTTGCGCAGCGCGATGTCGGGGCTTTTGAAGTTCGTGCCGCCGGGCGCGGGACGCAACTGCAGCTGCGGGCGGTGCGCGCCGACGTAGTGCACCGTCACGCGCGCGCGATTCGGGTTCGCCGCGTCGATCGAGTCGAGCGAGACCCGGAAGTCCCACATGCGCATCGGATCGGACACGTCGTTGTCCTCGTAGTCCTCGCCCGCGACATCCAGCACCGGGCCCTCGCCGTCGCCGTCGAGCGGCAGCAGGAGGATCGGCGGCCGCTTCGGGCTCTCGGTCGAGGGCGTGACATCCGTGCCCAGCACCAGCGCCAGCCCCGGCTCGGGCGTCAGCTCGTCGAGCTCCTTGTCGCCGACCGTCGTGGCCGCCTGCCGGCGATACTCGAAGACGTAGCTCTTCTGGTCGTCGATCGGCACCTCGATGCCGGCGAACTCGCCGGCGGGCGCGCCATCCCTCGTGAGCGCCCCCGCGGCGCGCAGCACGACGCTGCCGCCCGTCTGCGACATCCGGAAATCGAAGCGCCGCAGGGCCGACCGCTTGACCCAGCCGAGCCGCACCCGGTTCGCCATGCTCAGGTGGGGCAGGGTGTCGGATGTCGCCATCAGGTCGGCGTGCGTCGCGATCCGCTCGACCACGGTCGCGTCGAGCCCGCCGCGGTCGTACAGGTCGTCGAGTCGCATCGTGTGGCAGAGCTCGTGCGCGAGGGTGTGCTCGGGGTGCGCCTTCGCCGGCGTGCCGTCTTCCTCGACCGGGTACACGTCGGTCATGACCACGATCGGCTTCGGTCCCTGCGTCAGCGTCGAAGTCGCCGGATGCTTGCGCGTGAAGTCCGGGCCCTCCTCCGGGAACCGGGCGTGGCCCCACACGAACCGAGCGGGCGTCGTCTTCGTGCCGACCGTCTTCGGTTCGAGGGATGCCGCGCGCACGACGAACACGTAGGCGTCGGCGCTCGCCGCGATCGCGTGGCCGTCGGGCTGGTCCATCAGCCAGACGCTGACCGCGTTCGCGAGCTCCTGCGGGGCGGTCGGCTTCGACGACCAGCCCGAGAGCAGCTCGTTCTCCTTTCGGACCTTGAAGAGGTCGCCCCAGCCGCGGTCCATCGCCACCGGACCGAGCAGGCGGCCGCCGGCGAGCTCGACGGTCACGCCCGTGCCGGCGCCCGACGGTCCGGGGCGGTTGAAGTAGGAGACGTCCTCGAAGTAGGTGCGCGCCGAGACGTTCGGGCCGACCGCGTAGTCGGTCCAGGTGTCGACGGTCGACGCGAGGTCGTCGCCGTACGCCCGCTCGTTGGTCTCGATGAGCACGACGGCGATGCGGTACGGGGATGGCGGCGGCGACTTCTCGAGGTAGCCGGTGAGTCCACCGGCACCGCCCCAGCTCATCACCATCATCGGGGCGTGCTCGGGCGCCGAGACGATCGGCGGGCCGACCTCGTCGTCGGGCCACAGCGCGGTGACGCGGAACCGGACGAGGCCGAGTTCCTCGCCCGAGACGAGATGCTGTGCGAGGAGGGAGAACTCGCCCGTCTGCCAGTTGGCGAAGAGGATGCGGCGGGAGCGGCCGTCGGGACCGACCGGCTCGACCGCGACCGAGACCTTGCCGGACTCCGGGCCGTCGAGCACGACGAGCTCGACCTCGGACGGGTCGAGGCCTGCTGCGGCGGCGTCGAAGGTCACGTCGGCGTAGCCGTGGACAAAGAGCGGGGCGAGCGGCAGGTCGAGCTGGATCTTGGAGTCGGGCAGTGCCCACTCCACGGCGTGCAGGGTCGGGCCGTCGACGGCGAGGAGCAGACTCGCCCAGCGCGTGAGGCTGGTGGGCGGGAAGCCGAGTTCGGTGGCGGTTCCGGTCGGGTTGCCGGCGAGGTCGAACTCCTGCACGACTCCGGTGGGATCGAGGATCAGGATGCCGCTCCTCGCCGGGTGCGAGACGACCCGATGCCCGGGCGAAGGGAGCGCGGCCAGTTCCGACGCCGGGTCACCCGTGAGGTCGGCGGCGATGAGCGTGGCGCCGGCGTCGGATTCGGTCACCCCGTACGCGCGCCCGGTTGCGCGGTCGATGGTGAGCGAGGTCAGGCCGCCGATCCCGGAGCAGAGCTCCGTCGTGGTGCCGGTTCGCGTGTCGAATGCAACGAGCACGTCGCCCTGGTCGACGACGACGCCGTAGCCGTCGGGCGTGCGGGCGACCAGGTGGGGCGGCGTCGCGAAGGTGGTGGTCATGGCGGCGTAAGCGCGGCCGGCGTCGTCGACTGGGGCCACGAGCAGCGCGCCGCTCGCTTCGATCACGGCGAGGCTCGAACCATCCGCCAGTGGGATCGCAGCGATCGGGGCCTGGTAGCCCTGGAACGTGCGTTCCCGCCCGTCGAGGAGGCGGACGGCGTGCAGCGTGCCATCCGCCGTGAACCAGACGGTGTTGCTCGGATCATCGAAGTGCACGCTGTTCGCCCGAGGCGACGCCGACAACGCGATGGTCTTCCTCATGATTCCCCCAGTCCGGGAAGCGCGGGTCTGGGGTCAGTATTCACCTCGAGCGGCGAGGGCGGTGGCACCCGTTGGGGGTGGATCGCGGGCGCGTCAGCCCGTCGAGTCGCCCTTTCCGCGCGGTCGGCATGGCTGCCCACCCGGTGCAAGTGGCGTCTCGCGACCGCGGATGCGCTCAGCTGCTGGTGGCCTCGCCCGGTCCGCCCCCGTACTCGAACACGAGCCGCGCGGGAACGTCGCCGTGCAGCACCTCGTCGACCGCCGAGTTCACGTCGCCGAGGTCGCGCGGCACCGCGACGACGCGCGTGCGGCCGAGGGCGTGCAGCGCGAACACCTCGTCGAGGTCCTGCCGGGTGCCGACGATCGAGCCGATGATCGAGATGCCCTTCAGCACGGTGTCGAACACCGGCACGGTCAGCGTGCCCTCAGCGGGGAGCGAGACGAGCACCATCCGGCCGCCGCGGTTCAGCGACGCGAACGCCTGGTCGAAGACCTGCGGCGCGACGGCGAGCACGATCGCGACATCCGCTCCGCCGAGCTCGGCGATCGCCGCGACCGGGTCGCCGGCGGAGGCGTCGACGACGTGGTCGGCGCCGAGCTCGCGCGCGAGGTCGAGCTTCTCCTGCGTGATGTCGACGCCGATCACCTCGGCGCCGACGAGCCGTGCGTACTGCACCGCGAGGTGTCCGAGGCCGCCGACGCCCCAGACGGCGACGCGCTCACCGGGCACGACGTGCGCGTTCTTCACGGCCGCGTACGTCGTGACTCCCGCGCACGTGAGCGGCGCGGCATCCAGCGCCGAGATGCCCTCAGGCACGCGCGACGCGAACTTCGCATCGGCGACAAGGTACTCGGCGTAGCCGCCGTCGATCGAGTAGCCGGTGTTCTGCTGTTGCTCGCACAGGTTCTCGCGCCCCGAGACGCAGAAGCGGCACTCGCCGCACGCGTGCCCGAGCCACGGCATCGCGACGCGCTCGCCGACCGAACGGGAGGTCACGCCCTCGCCGACCTTCTCGACGATGCCGACGCCCTCGTGTCCGGGCACGAACGGCAGGCCGGGCTTGACCGGCCAGTCGCCGCGCATGGCATGGATGTCGGTGTGGCAGAGGCCGCACGCCTCGAGGCGGACGAGCACCTGACCGGTGCCGGGCTCGGGAATCGGCCGGTCCTGCAGGGCCACGGGCTGGTCGAACGCCGTCACGACGGCTGCACGCATGATGTTCCTCCTGATCGGGTGCCGGGTCGGCTCCCGCGGTCAACGCGGGACCCGGCTCCCAGTCTTCGCGGCGGGCTCGCGTACGCACGGGGACTAGGTCCCGCGGGGCCCGGCCGGCGCGAGGACACGCCCGTCACGCCCCTCCGGGAAGACCCGGATGCGGCCCGCCCGGGCCGAGCGCATGATGCGCGCAACATCCATCGAACGGCCGGCCGCTCGTGCGGCGCGTCCCGCGCACGCGCGAGCGAAACCGCCAGGCAGGACGGAGCGAACGGATGATGGGGAACGACGACACGCAGGCGGCAACGACCGACGCGTCAGGCGTGCGGCCGCGGGTGGTCGTGAAGGTGGCCGATGAAGCGCGACGCCGTCGCGCGCTGGACAAACGCCCACGCGAGCGACGCGGGGGCGAGCGGGAGGATGACATCGGCGGCGAACTCATCGAGGCCGCGGCGTACCTCGCCGACGTGATCGCCGAACTCCAGGACCGGCTCGCCGGCGAGGCGCACCTCGAGTCCCTGGTCGGCGACGACGAGCGCAGGCGACTCGGGCGCGGCAGGCGAGCACGGTTCGACGGCTACGCGGCGATCACCGTGCCGGACGCGGCATCCGCGCGGCAACTCGCCGAGATCCTCGACGAGCTCGAGGAGGTCGAGACCGCGTACGTCGAGGGCGGACCGACCGAGCCGCCGAGCCCGCCGGTGAACGCGGCGGCCAACCCGCGGCGCCGCGACCAGGGTTACCTGAACGCGGCGCCCATTGGGATCGACGCCGAATCGGCGTGGCGGCGGGCCGACGGCAGCGGCGTCGGCCTCGTCGACCTCGAAGGCGGGTGGACGCTCGACCACGTGGATCTCGCGGCGGCGGGCATCACCATCATCTCGGGTCTGAACCATTACGGCCACGGTCACGGCACGGCGGTGCTCGGCGAGATCGTCGCGGTGGACAACACGGAAGGCGGGGTGGGCATCGCGCCCGGAGCGTCGGCGCGGGTCGTGTCGACGTACCTCACGCCCACGACCTACAGCACTGCGGCGGCCATCATCTCGGCGACGGACGCGATGTCGCCCGGCGACGTGCTGCTGCTGGAAGTTCAGACCTCCGTGGGCAGCTTCTCGCGCACGACCCTGCCCGTCGAGGTCGAGCGGGCGGTCTTCGACGCGATCCGCGACGCCGTGGATGCCGGCATCGTCGTCGTCGAGGCGGCGGGCAACGGCGGCGCCGACCTGGATGCGTGGACCGACGCCGGCGGCCGCCACGTGCTCGACGTCGACGACCCCGGCCACCGCGACTCCGGCGCCATCATGGTCGGCGGCGCGACCTCCTCCGTGCCGCATGCGCGCATCGGCCTCTCGAACTACGGCAGCCGCGTCGACTGCTACGCGTGGGGAGAGAACGTCGACACCGCAGGCGACGGTGGCACGGGAACGTCGACCATCGCCTACACGGCAACGTTCGGCGGCACTTCGAGCGCCAGTGCGATCGTCGCGGGGGCCGCGGTGCTGCTGCAGAGCCGGCAGCGGGCTCGCACCGGTCGCCCGTTCGACCCGGCGACGGTGCGCGCGTGGATGCGCTCGCGGCTCAACACGCCGAGCGCCGACCCGGTCGTCGATCGCATCGGGGTGATGCCCAACCTGGCGGCGATCTTCCGGGCCCTCGAGCGGATCGAGCGGCTGCCGCGCATCAGCGACCGATACCTCGCGCTGCTCTACCACCTCTTCGCGACGCAGGCGCGCTGAGTCGAGGGCGATAACGCCACGGTCCGACCGCGACCCCGCGGTTCCGCCGCCCGTTAGCGGTGCACGTGCGCGGGCTCGCCGGTGATGCCAGTGATGTCCTTCTCGGTCGTGCGCATCAACCGCTCCGAGAGGTTCCGCAATGCGCGCGCCACGGCGAGCTCGTCCCCGATCTCGGGCACGCTCGGATCGAGCGGATGGCGGTTCGCCTGGCCGACGCCGGTCACGCCCTGACCCGCGGGCGTGGGCAGGCTGACCTCCGCCTTGGTGACGTTCTCGTCCTCGTCGATGTCGACGGTGATGCTCCATTGCTTCGTCGCGGGCATGGAACTCACCACCCTCCCCGGTCTGGTTCCGAGGGTCAGCGTACTCAGGTGCGGGGCGCGCGGCGAGCGATCAGGATCGGACGTCCACCCGCGGGCTCGGGCGCGCCGGCACCATCCGCGCGCCCGTCTCCGAGTCGACGCTGTCGGCGAGGTACCACCGCGACATCCGCACCTGCAGCCGCCGCGCGAGCCGGAACCGGTCGTCGTCGTCGGGCCGAAGCACGAGCACGAGCGGCGGCTCGGGGCGTGCCATCCGCGCCCGCTCGGCCTCGCCCACGGGCTGGTGCACCTCGACGTACTCGCCGCCGGGAAGGCGCACGATGCGACCCGTCTCGTAGCCGTGCTGCAGGATGTCGCGATCGCGCCGCTGCAGGCCGAGGCACACGCGCCGCGTCACCACGAACGCGACCGCCGGCCCGAGCACGAGCGTCGCCTGCAGCACTCCGATGACGCCCTCGAACGTCACGCCGAACTGCGTCGCGATGACGTCGGCGCTGCCCGCCGCCCAGAGGGTGCCGAAGAACACGATGCCGGCGACGCCGATGCCCGTGCGGGTCGGCACGTGCCGCGGCCGCTCGAGCAGGTGGTGGTCGCGGCGGTCGCCGGTCGCCCACTCCTCGAGGAACGGGTAGGCCGCGACCACGACGAGGAACACCGTCACGACCGCGAGGGGCGCGAGGATCGCGAGCGTCCACGTGCGGTCGAACAGCACCAGCTCCCAACCGGATGGCACGAGCCGGAGCGCGCCGTCCAGGAACCCGGTGTACCAGTCGGGCTGGCTCCCCGCGGTCGCGCTGCCCGAGTCGGCTGGGCCGTACGACCAGATCGGGTTGATCGCGACGGTCGCCGAGATCGCGAGCAGCACGCCCGAGACGATGAGGAACAGCCCGCCCGCGCGCGCGGCGGCGGTCGGCACGAGCGGGACGCCCACGACGTTCGCCTGCCGGCGTCCGAGGCCGGGGAACTGCGCCGGCCCGGCCCGCCACGCCGCCAGCGCCCGCAGCACGACGAGCACGACGAGCACGGCCGGCACGATCGCGACGTGCAGCGGGTAGAGGTGCTCGATGATCCGGCCGGGGAACGGTCCGCCGAAGAGCAGCGACGCGAGCCACGTGCCGACGACCGGGATGCCGAGCGCGATGCCCTCGGTGATGCGCAGGCCCGTGCCCGAGAGCAGGTCGTCGGGCAGGGCGTAGCCGCTCCATCCGCCCGCCAGTGCAGCGATGAAGATGAGGAACAGCAGCACCCACATGCCGCGTCGCGGCCGCCGGAACCCGCCCGTGAAGAAGCTCGTCAGCAGCTGCATGATGATCGACGCGGGCAGCAGCAGCGCCGCCCAGTGGTGTGCCTGGCGCATGAGCAGGCCGCCCGGCACGTCGAACGTGATCCGCATCGTCGAGGCGAACGCCTTCGAGGCCTCCGCACCGTGCAGCGGTGCGTATCCGCCGTCGTAGGTGGTCGGGTCGCCGGATGGCACGTAGAAGAACATGAGCCACAGGCCCGTGACGGTGATCACCGCGAGGCACGCGAGGGTCACGGCGCCGAACAGGTTCGTCCAGTGGGTGGGGACGGTGCGGCGGCGCAGGTCGTCGCGGAGGTCGGCGACGCGGCGGCCGAAGATCGTGGCGTTCGCGACGGATGTCGCGAGCCGGTCGGTCGCGGACGGGCGGCGGCGGCGTTCGGGGTGCTGCGGTCGGGTCGTGGCGGTGCCGGTGCCGGCGTCCTGGTCGGTGAGCGTTCGCATGAGCGGCCTCCTCGTGAGTGGCGTCACACATATGACCCCGGCCGACGCCGATCTGTGACATCCGCTCGCGCCGCATTTCAGCGCCAGCACTGAGGCGAGATTTCCTCAGCTGCGGGACGATCCCGAGTACTGCGATACGGCGCACTGGGCGTTTCACGGCCGACGGCGATCGCGCCATTCGCACTCCGGAAGGTCGGTGACGAAGATGGACCAGCTACCGCCCGACGCGCATCCCACCGAACGAGGAATGGGAACCCAGCCGCAGCATGCGCGTGGGCGACACGTACGCGCGCTCACCGCGATGGTCGCCTTCGCCCTGATCGTTCCCACGACGATGGGCGCGTATCGCGCGCCGGTGTGGGAGTGCCCACCCGACGCTCCTCTGCTTCATCAGCTGATCATCGATGATGAGGGGCTGCAGCCCGAGGCGGACAAGATCGGCATGTGCTCGGATGTGTGGGGCACATTCGTGGTGCTGAACAACACCTCGTCCCAGCCGGTTCGTTTCTGGTCCTCACCGGCGGCGGTATACCCCCAGCTGGTGACACCGCCCTTCGAGGTGATGGACGGCGATGCGTCAGCTGCGACGAACGCGTCCAACGAGGCGATCCGGGAATTCCTCATGGGGAACGGCGACGACGGCAACTTCGTTCTCGCAGGCGAGGCGATGTACGTGGAGACCAGCCCGAGCGAGTTCCGTTGGGATTTCGACGCGAATCTCACCATGGCGGTCACCGCCGCCACGACAGCGGGCAAGCTGGCGTTCGACAAGTTCAAGAAGTGGGCCTCGAAAGGGGCGACGCGCGCCGCGGTGGTGACCTGCGTGTCGGGCGCCCTCGAGGCGGGAGCGACCGCTGAGAACGTGGACGACGTTATGGAACGGCTCATGCTGAGCATTTCGCCCTGCGCGTCGAAGGTCGAGGACGCGAACGGAAACCTCAAGCAAAGCACTCTCGCCAAGCGCGCTGAAGGTCTGCAGTCGAGGCTTTCCACCGCCGATGACTTCGTTCAGAAGATCGAGTGGGCGGACGTCGTGGGAAGGATCATCGCGCGCGCGAGACCGATCTGGTGATCGCGGTTGCGCAGCAGTCAGTTCACGGTTCCCGCTCGCCCCGCCGGTCGGTCAGCGTCCGGCGCGGGCGGGTGAGCGACTAGAACGCGGCGCTACTGGTCGTTCGCGTGACGAGGCTCGTCTGCATGAGAATCCGGGCCAAGGCCGCCCCACGCGGCCCATAGCCCGGATTCTCATGCGTCTCACGTCACTCCTCGACGCCCGGGTCGCCGCCCTCCAGGCCGCCGTCGGTCGAGTCGGTCATCGGGGCGTCGCTGCCCGGCGCGCCGGGGGTGCCGGTGTCGCCGGATCGCTCGGCGCCGGCGTCCGGCGAATCGAGCGTGTCCTGCGTCTCGAGGTCGGCGTCGTCGGGCCCGGAGGCGAGGCCGCCGGACGTGCTCCCGTCGGTCATGGGTCGCTCCTTCGTGTCAGGTTTGCCGTTCGTGGGATGGCGCGGCGCGACATCCGCTCGGGTCTCGCCTGCGGCCCGCCCGCTCAGGGCTCGGAGATCTCGCCGACCGTCTCGGCGGTCTGGTGCGCGGAGAGCTCGCGGGCGACATCAGCCTGCGCGATGATGCCGACGAGGTCGTGCCCGTCGATCACCGGCAGCCGTCGGACCTGGTGCTTCTGCATCATCTCCAGGGCCTCGCGGATGTCGTCATCGGCACCGATCGTCACCGGCTTGCCCTCGGCGAGCTCGCCCGCCGTGACGCTGTTGGGGTCGCCGCCCTGCGCGATGCACTTCACGACGATGTCGCGGTCGGTGAGCATGCCCTTGAGGCGGTTGTCGTCGCCGCAGATCGGCATGGCGCCGACGTCGAGGTCGCGCAGCATGCGGGCCGCCTCGACGAGGGTCTGGCCCTCCTTCACGCAGGTGGGGTCGGGGGTCATGAGGTCGCGTGCGACAGTCATGGTTGCCGTCCTTTCTCGCGATCGTCGGTTGCGATCACGCTGGCAGGCTACGCGGGGCGTGCGCGCGCCGCGCGGGGGTTGACGCGGGGTGGTCGAGGGGTCGGATGGTGCGGGCTGGGGTTGCGCGGCCGGGGTTGCCGGGGGGTCGGATGGCGCGGGCTGGGGTCGGCTCGGTCGGCGTGGCCGAGGGGTCGGATGGCGCGGGCTGGGGTCGCGCGGTCGGGGTGGCCGAGGTCGGATGGCGCGCGCTCGGGCCGGCTCGTTCGTTGCGTGGGCGGTCGCTGATGGCGCCGATGCATCTGGTTGTACGGACTCGGTCGGGTGCGCTCTCAACTCGTCCTCCACAGGCCGCCTTAGGAGAAGATATCCACAGGCTGATCTGCGGTTTTATGCCATCGCGATGTCGGTGGGTGCCGCGATGATGGACCCATGACCACGACGCGCGACCTGCTCGAGCAGCTTCACTCGCTGTTCGCGCACGGCGTGCGATTCGACCGGCCGAGCCGGTGCGATGACGACGAACTGCTCGCCGAACTCGGGGCGGTCGAGGCGCTGGGCCGATTGGTGGATGCGCAGCGTGCGGCGTACGCGGGCGAAGTCGCGGAGCGGTCGCGTATCGAGCTGGGCGACCAGCGGCTGTCGGCACGGCGGGGCTGCCGGTCGGCAGGCGAGCTCATCGAGCGCGCGACGCAGGTGTCGGGTGCCGAAGCGCGGCGCCGGATCGCGTTGGGTGCCGCCACGCGGACCTCCCCGGGGCTGCTCGGCGAGACGCTTCCGGCGAGGTTCCCGGGGGTCGCCGCGGCGCTCGCCGGGGGAGGGCTCGGGGCCGATGCCGCTGCCGCGATCATCCGCGAACTCGAGCGCGCCCGCCCCGTCGCCGAGCCGGCTGCGTTCGCCGCCGCGGAGCAGGCGCTGGTGGCCGAGGGCACCGGCGTCGGCGATGGCACACCGGTGCGCTGCACCGCCGACGAGCTGCGCGTGCAGGCCCAGGCCTGGGCGACCTTCCTCGATCAGGATGGCCGCGAACCCGACGACGAGCGCGCGCTGCGCCGCCGCGGCATCCGACTCGGTCGCGCACGCGATGGACTCATTCCGCTGTCAGGCGATCTCATGCCCGAGGTGGCCGCCAAGCTGACCCGCCTGTTCGATGCGCACCTCTCGCCGCGATCGGGCGGGGGTTTCCAGACCGATGCCGTTCGGGAACAGGTCGTCGAGTCGGGCGAGGAGCGTACTGCCGATCAGCAGCGGCACGATGTGTTCGCCGCGGCGATCGACAGCGCAGCCCGGTCGGGTGAGCATCCGTCCATCGGCGGTGCGTCCCCGACCGTGCTCGTGAGCGTCCGGCAGTCCGACCTCGCCGCCGGGCGCGGCGTCGCCCACGCCGAGGGCGTCGACATCCCGATCTCGCTGCGCGCCGCGAAGCACATGATGTGCACCGGCGGCACGCAGGCCGTCGTGTTCGACGACGACGGGCGCATCCTCGCGCTCGGCTCACCGGAACGCTGTTTCACCCCGCACCAGCGCCGCGCGATCACGCTGCGCGACGGCGGATGCCTCATCCCCGGTTGCTCCGTGCCGGCCGCGTGGTGCGAGATCCACCACGTCGTCCCCGACGCCGACGGCGGCCCGACGCATCCCGACAACGGGGTCCTCCTCTGCTGGTTCCACCATCGCAGCATCGACACCTCGGGGTGGGCGATCCGCATGATCCGAGGTGTGCCGCACGTGCGGCCGCCGTCCTGGCTCGACCGCGGCGGCGGATGGCGGCCGTCGACGAAATCGCCGACGCGGCTGGCCGATCAGCGGGCGGGGTCGGATCGAAGAAGTGTGGCGCCGGCGGCGTGAAGCGGAGCCGACCTGTGACGTGCCGTGGAAGAGCGGGCGCGCGGGCGTGCGAGGTGCCGTGGAGGAGTGCGGTGGGTGGCGGCGCGCAACCCCCCTGCGGTCGGCATGGCCGCGGCGTAGCCTGAGCCGGCCGACCCGAGGAGGACCACGTGAGCGACACCGAAGACCGTCGAGGCCGATCCGGCGATGCAGACCTTCCCGACCCGAGGAGGACCATGTGAGCGACACCGGAGACCGCCGGGGCCGATCCGGCGATGCAGACCTTCCCGACGACCGCGACTTCGCCGACAGCGCGCGCGAGCAGGCGCGACTCAAGGCCGAGCACGACCGGGAACTCGGAGTCGACCCGTTCTTCGAGGGCGCGAACATCACCGAGAGCGACGGCCCCGACCTCGAGCTCGGCGACGACCTCGACACCGGCGGAGGGCACCGGACGCCGCGGGAGTGACCTGTCGTGCGACGCCACGGCATGACGTGGATCCGCAGGACCGGTCCGCTCGGATGGTGACGTCCGATTCCCGCTGGTGGAGCGGGCACGGTCACGGTCGTTCCGGGCAAGGATGGACGCATGTCACGTCGCCATGCCGCGCTGCCGACGCCGCTCGGCGAGCTGTTGGTGGTCGCCGATGGCGACGCGCTCGTCGGCGTGTACTTCCCGGGGCACTGGCATCCGCCCGCGGTCGGCTCGATCGGAGTCGAGGTCGATCGCCGCGCCGACCCGCTGATTGCGCGGTTCGGCGTCGAGCTCGGCGAGTACCTCGATGGCACGCGACACGAGTTCGACCTCCCTTTGGCGCCCACGGGCGACGAGTTCCAGCACGCGGTGTGGGGCATGCTGCGCGGCATCCCGTACGGCGAGACGACCACGTACGGCGCGCTCGCCGATCGCCTCGGCGACCGCCGACTCGCACGGCGCGTCGGCGGAGCGGTGGGACGCAATCCGCTGAGCATCCTGGTCCCGTGCCATCGTGTCGTCGGCGCCGACGGCTCGCTCACGGGCTACGCCGGCGGGCTCGAGCGCAAACGGGCACTGCTCGAACTCGAGGGCGCCGCGGTCGTCGCGCAGGGCCGGTTGTTCTGACCCGGGAACGCCAGCCCCTCGGCCGGGCCCGGCATAGAGTGGCGCACATGGACGAGTCCGCCGCCCTCGACGTGACGGCGGCGCGTGCCGTCGAGACGGGCGACCGCGAACGGCTGCTCTGGAGCGACGCCGACCGCGAGTGGGCGAGCCGCGCGGCGGCCACGATCGTGGGGGAGCGCGCGAGCGCCGACGAGTTCCTCGCCCGGCGCGCGCAGCTCGTGCTCGAGCGCATCGGCACCCGCCAGCCGTCCGTGACGCGCACGGTGCGGGCCATCCGGTGGCGCCCCTGGGTCGGCGTCGTCGTGATCGTCGCCGCATTCGCGCTCGGCGTGCTCGTCGACCGCATCGGCGGCGGCTCGAGCATCAACCTGCTGGCCCCGCCCGTGTTCGCGCTCGTCGCTTGGAACCTCGCCGTCTACGTCTGGTTGCTGATCCGCCCGGCCGTGCTCCGCGGCGGACGGCTCGGCCCGGTGCGCGGCCTGCTCGTGCGGCTGGCGGCCGTGCGCGGCGCGGGCCGCGACGGGCGAGCGGATGGCGCGACCGCCGCGCGTCGCACCGTCCTCGCTGCGCTGCCCGCCGAGTGGGCACGCGTGGCCGCGCCGCTCTACGGGGCGCGCGCCGCCCGCGTCCTCCACCTCGCCGCCGCGGCGACCGCGGTGGGCGTGCTCGTCGGCCTCTACACGCGCGGCCTCGCGTTCGAGTACCGCGCCTCGTGGGAGAGCACCTTCCTGGGCGCCGAGCAGGTGCACGCGCTGCTCGCCGTCACGCTCGCACCCGGGTCGTGGGTGACCGGCATCCCGGTGCCCGACGTTGCCGCGATCGAGGCGATCCGCGCGCCGGCCAGCGAGAACGCCGCCGCCTGGATGCACCTCATGGCCGGAACGGTCGCGCTCGTCGTCATCGTGCCCCGACTTGTCCTCGCGATCGCTGCCGGGATCGTCGAGCGACGCCGGCGGACCCGCGTCGCGGTGCCGCTCGACGAGCCGTACTTCCGCCGCCTCATCGCCGGCTGGGTCGGCGAGGCGACGCGCGTGCGCGTCATCCCGTACAGCTACACGCTGCCGACCGAGGCGCGCGCCGGGCTCGACGCGCTGCTCGCGCGCGCCGTCGGCAACGCCGACGTGACGGTCGATGAGCCCGTTCCGTGGGGCGACGACGACGCGCTGGAGTGGTACGCGGATGGCGCGGGCGCCGCCGCCGAGACCCGGCTCCCGCTGTTCGGCCTCGCGGCGACGCCCGAGGAGGATGCCCACGGCGGGCTGCTCCGCGTGCTCGCGCGCTCCGCGCCATCCGGTGCCGCGATCGTCGACGAGTCGGCGTTCCTCGCGCGCTGGCCCGGCGACGAGCGGCGGCGCGCCGAGCGACGCACGGCGTGGCGCGAGCTGATCGAGGCGCACGGCCGGACCGCGGTATTCGTCGACCTCGCCGCGGCCGACCAGACCGATGCGGCGGCGCAGCTCGCGGACGCGACATCCGCTGCCCTCGACGCCGACAGCGCACCGCGCGGGAGCGCCCGGTGACCGCGGCAGAGGGGGTCGCGGCCGCTCGCCCGCCCGGCCTCGACGCCGGGGCCGTGTCGCTCTCCCTCATCTCGCACACCAACGCGGGCAAGACCACGCTCGCCCGCACGCTGCTCGGCCGCGATGTCGGCGAGGTGCGCGACGCGCCCCACGTCACCGTGGAGGCGACGCCGTACCCGCTCGTGCGCACCGATGAGGGCGACCTCCTCACGCTCTGGGACACCCCGGGCTTCGGCGACAGCGTGCGGCTCGCGCGGCGACTCGGGCAGGCGGGCAACCCCATCGGCTGGTTCCTCGGACAGGTGTGGGACCGCTACCAGGACCGCGCCCTGTGGCTCAGCCAGCTCGCGGTGCGGAACGTCGCCGAGCAGGCCGACGTCGTGCTCTACCTCGTGAACGCGGCCGAGGCGCCCGCCGATGCCGGCTACCTCGCGCCCGAGTTCGAGGTGCTCGAGTGGATCGGCAAGCCGGTGCTCGTGCTGCTCAACCAGACCGGTCCGCCGCGCGACCGGGCGACGGAGGAGGCCGACGAGGCGCGCTGGCGCGCGGCGCTGGCCGACGCGCCGCACGTGCGAGGGGTGCTCACGCTCGACGCGTTCGCGCGCTGCTGGGTACAGGAGTTCGCCCTCTTCCGCGCCGTCGCCCCGCTCCTCGCCGACGACGACCGCAACGCGTTCGCCCGGCTCGCCGCCGAGTGGCGCGCGCGCCGCATGCGGCAGTTCGACGCCGCGATGGTCGAGCTCGCCCGGCCGATCGCGGGTGCCGCCTGCGATCGGGCGACGCTGCCCGCCGAGCCGCTCGCCGCTCGCCTCGGCGGGTCGATCGGCCTGCCCAATGCCGCGCGATCACAGGCGCGAGCGGATGCCACGGAGCAGATGGCGGCCCGCCTGCAGGCCGAGCTGCGGCGCAGCATGGAGCGGCTGATCGCGATCCACGACCTCGAGGGCCGCGCCGCCGATGAGGTGCTCGAGCGCGTCGCCGACGACGTGCACGTCGAGGCGCCGCTCGACGAGGGCCGCACCGCGGCCGTGTCGGGCGTGGTCTCGGGCGCGCTCACCGGGCTCGGCGCCGACCTCGCCGCCGGCGGGCTCACGTTCGGAGCGGGCATGGTGGCTGGCGCGATCGTCGGTGCCCTCGGCGGCGCAGGCATCGCGCGCGGCGTCAACGTCGTGCGCGGCCGGAGCGACTCCACCCTGCGCTGGGAGGAGGCGTTCCTCGACGGACTCGTCACCTCGGCGCTGCTCCGCTACCTCGCGATCGCGCACTACGGGCGCGGCCGCGGCGCGTGGACGCAGGGCGAGTACGCCCCCAATTGGCGCACCATGGTGGTCGACGCCGTGGTCGAGGAGCAGGAGACGCTCGCCGCCATCTGGGCGCGCCGCGCCGACGGCGAGGAGCGCGTGCGGCACGACCTCGAGCCGGTGCTCGAGCGGATGGCGCGCGCCATCCTCGACCGCCTCTACCCCGGTGCCCTCGACTCGGAGTCGGCGCCCTCGATGAACCGCCGCCCGTAGAGCGCCTCGGCGTTGCGCCACGCCATCAGCTCGGCGACCCGGATCGCCTCGTCGACCGGCCAGCCGTGCGTGGTGACGTACTCCGAGAGCACGCGGGTCGCGGCATCGCGCCACACGCGGGCGCCGACGAGCACGCGCTCGGGCACGCCCCACGCGTCGGTCGAGAAGAGGACACGCGAGAACGGGGCGAGGTCGAGGAGGTCGCGCACGAGTGCGTCGGCGTTCGCACCGACCTGCCCGATCGCGAGGCCCGCATCGAGGTGCACGTGCGGGTACAGGTGCGCGAGCATGCCCGCCTGGCGCACGAACGGGTAGCAGTGCAGCAGTGCGATGCGCCCGCCGGTGTGCTGCGTCGCCCCGATGAACGGCTGCAGGAGGAACGGGTCGGCGCGGTCGAACCGGAGGTCGCCGTCGCCGAAGCCGACATGCACCTGCAGCACCGAGCCCTGCTCGAGCGCCCACCACGCCAGGTGGCGGATGATCGCCGGGTCGTCGAGGCGCGGGCGCCCGGCGGCGGTCGCGCGGGAAGCGAACCAGTCGTCGGCGGCGCGCGCGAGGTCGGACGCCGACGGTCTCGCGGGATCGAGCGCGAGCCCGGTGCGGTAGGCCGCGATCGTCTTGTACCCGACGGCGTCGCTCGCCGCCGCGTCGAGCGCCACGTCGAGTCGATCGAGGAAGTCGGGGCCGGATGCCGCGTCGGCCATCGCCGCCTCGGCCAGCGACTCGAGCCGCACGATCGGGTGCGAGCGCGCCCCGGCGAGTCGCATCATCCGCTCGTCGGGCATCAGGCGGTCGGGAGCGTGACCGTCGTCGATCAGGTACGCCGCGATCCCCGAGGCGCGGAGCAGCCGGCGCGTGGCCTCGTCGAAGCCGAGCGCCGACCGTGCGGCGAGGTAGGCCGCGCCATCCGCGAAGGGCTCGAGCCCCAGCGCCGGCGCGCAGTGGCGCCGCAGCGCGAAGCCGAACTGGCTGTCGAACACCGCGACGCGGTCGACGGCGTGCTCGGCCTGGACCATGGCGTCGAGCAGGTCGCCCCCGGCGAGCGGCTCGCGCAGCATGCCGTGCACGTGGTGGTCGACGAGCGGCATGTGCGCGATCGCGTCGGCGAGGCGCTCGTCGGCGTGCGCGTCCATGCGGCCCATTCTGACCCAGGCAGACGCGGAACGGGCCCGCCCCCGAAGGGACGGGCCCGCGCGGAACCTCCGCCGGTCAGCGCACTACGGCGTGACCTTCGGGTTGACGACCCTCACCGTCATCGTGCCGCGGGTGTTCTGCTCGAGCACCGTCACATCGACGCCGTGGCCGGCCACGATCACGCCGCCGAGCGGGTTGCTCGGGTGGAAGTAGGCGTTCGGGTCATCGTCGGAGAACGTCGCCGTCATCGTGCCGGTCGGCGCCGCGGCGTCGAGCAGGGAGACCGTCTGGCTCCTTCCCTTGCCCGTCGTGGCCTCCTTGTGGAGCACCACGCCGTCGGCCTCGTCGAGGCCGAAGGTCGCGTCGAGCGGCTGGCGCCGGTTGCTCGGCGCCGTGCCGTCGGGGAAGGTGAACTTCGCCGGGCGGGCGTCGACCGGGAGCGCCAGGCCGTGGCCCTGGTGCTCGATCGTGTTGTTGTCGCCGTACGCCTCGTCGATCGCCCAGACGAGCATGCCGTCCTGGAACGGGAAGTGCTCGACCTTGTCGGGCGCCGTGAGGCCGTAGCTGAACTGGTACGGGCCCGTCTCCAGCGTCGAGTCGTAGTCGACGTAGGTGCGGTTCTCGACGAGGTAGTAGCGGTCGCCCTCGCTCGTCTCGGTGCCCGAGCTCTTCTTGAAGCCGCCTGCGGCCGTCCAGCCGTTGGTGCCCTCGCCCTCGGCGTCGTCGGTGAACAGCGTGGTGCCGCCGTTCTTCACCGCGATGTCGTCGAGGAAGGCGCCGGCGTAGTGCACGCCGCCGTCGGTCTGGTAGCGGAACCGGAAGTCGACGTCGCCGCCGCCGGGGACCGTGTAGCGCAGCGTCGACCAGCGGCCGTTCGACGAGCCGTCGAGCGGCGAGCCGATCTGGATCCAGTCGGTCGTGCCCGCCGGGCGGTACTCGGCGTACAGGTAGTCGTACCCGGCCTCGATGTCGTACCACGCCTTCGCCGTGACCGTCGCCGAGTTCACCCCGGAGAGCTTCAGCGTGCGCGTGAGCGTCGTGTTGAGGTCGTCGGCGCTGCCGGTCCACCACGCGTTGGCGCCCGACGCGGGCGTCGTGTAGGTGCTGGTGATGCCGGCGTCGGGAACGTCGACCACGAGCGCCTGCTCCTGGCCCTCGACCTGGCGGGCGGCCGGGCTCAGCGTGAACTCGCCCGACTCGCCGGGTGAGACCACGTCGTAGTCGAGCCAGCCGAGCTGGAGCTTCTCCCACGGGCCCATGTAGTTCGGCGTGGTGCCGATGGCCCCCTTGCCGTGGCCCAGCCACGAACCGCTCGACATGAGCGTCCAGAACCCGGTGGAGTTCTCGCCGCCCGCGGTGTCGTAGAAGTCGGGCAGGCCGAGGTCGTGCGCGTACTCGTGCGCGAACACGCCGAGGCCGCCGTTCTCGGGCTCGGTGGTGTAGTCGCCGATCCAGATGCCGGTGTCGCCGATCTCGGCTCCACCGAACTTGACCTGCTCGGGCACGCCCGCGTCGTTCGTGACCGTCGGGCCGGTCTGGCCGTAGTCGGTCGAGTTGACGTACCACCGGTGCGACCAGATGGCGTCCTCGCCCTGGGCGCCGCCACCGGCGTCCTCGCCCTCGCCGGCGTGCACGGCCTGGAAGTGGTCGAGGTAGCCGTCGGGCTCGTCGAAATCGCCGTCGGCGTCGTAGTCGTAGCGATCCCAGACGTCGTACTCCTCGAGCTCGGCCTGGATCTCCTCGAGGGTCGCGCCATCCGCCATCCGGGACTCGTACCAGGCGTTGCCGGAGTCCTCGACGAACTGCCACGCCCCGCCGTAGTCCTCGACGCTGTTGTCGCCGTACGTCGAGGCGTTGCCGGGCACGCGGACCCAGTCGCTGACCTCGCCCGCGACGGTGTAGTTGCCCGACGACTGCTTGGAGTAGAAGTCGGCGAACGACTCCTCGCCCTCGCGGTCGGGGTCGCCGAAGAAGAGCTCGTCGTAGTACGCGGGGCTGAAGTCGGCGGTCCAGAACGTGCTGTTGTTCACGGATGCGTCGGGCTTCGCGATCTGGTTGTGCAGCGGGCCGGGCGTGGTGCCGAGCTTGCCGCTGCCCTGGTCGCCGAACTCGGCGAGGATCGTGAACAGCTTTCCGGTGCCGGTGACGGCGGTCTGGAAGTACTTGTCCTCGGCGAGCTGCACGACGCCGTCGTCGCCGGGCGAGGCCTGGCCAGAGAGGATCAGCTGCTGCGCGGCCTTGCGCCGCTCGTTCTGCCGCTCGGTGAGGGGACCGGGGCGGTTGTCGGGACGGGCCTCGGCGGCTGCGGCCGGGCCGGTGTTCGGGTCTTCCGCGGGTGCGGCGAGGGCGGCCGGGCCGAATGCGGCTCCGGCCACCATCGTCGCGCTCGCTGCAGCCACAGCGAGCATTCCGCGCGTACGTCGGTTCACATGCTCTCCTTCATGGGAATCGCCCGGGATCGCCGGGCGAATGTGAAGGGAAGCTAACACGCGCCCCCGTATGGGGGGAAGTGTTTCAAGGGTCTTGACTTAACCTCAGTGTCTCGGAAGGATTCGCCCGCACGGCGAGGAGTCACGACACGCCGCACCGGCCGCCAGGGTGGCGGCGTGTTGCGACCCCTCGAGCGCGGGCGCGGGCGATCGCCCGGCCCGCCTACGCCGCCGCGCGCTGCGCCTCGACCACGTCGCGCAGCGCGTCGACCAGCGGGGTCGTCGGGCGGCCGATCAGGTGCGCGAGCGTGCCATCCGTCTCGGCCAGGTCGCCCCGGGCGATGCCCTCGTCGATCCCGGCCACGAATGCGGCCGTGCCCTCGTCGAGGCCGACGGCCACGAGCGACGCGATGCGCTCGGCCGGCGTTTGCGCGACGAACGCGACCTCGCGGCCGAGCACCTCGGACGCCGCCGCGGCCAGCTCGTCGAAGGTCCACGGCGCGTCGCCGCCGAGCTCGTACACCTCGCCGACGTGCCCGTCCTCGAGGAGCACGACCGCGGCCGCCTCGGCGAAGTCGCGACGCGGGGCCGATGCGACCCGGCCAGTGCCCGTCGCGGCGGCGATCACGCCCGTGTTCGACGCGACCGCGACATCCTGCGCGTAGTTCTCGGTGTACCAGTTGTTGCGCAGGATCACCGCCGGGATGCCGACCTCGGCGATGACCTCCTCGGTGCCGCGGTGCTCGGGCATGAGGATGAGCTCGCTCGTGGCCGCCTTCGGCCCGCTCGTGTAGGCGAGCTTGGAGACGCCCGCCGCCTTCGCCGCCTCGATCACGTTGCGGTGCTGCGCGACGCGCTCGCCGAACTCGGTGCCCGAGATGAGCAGCACCGAGTCGACGCCCTCGAGGGCGGGCGCGAGGGTCTCGGGGCGGGCGTAGTCGAGCTCGACCACGCGGATGCCGCGGCTCGCGACGTCGGCGAGCTTCGACGTGTCGCGGGCCCCCGCGACGATGTCGGCGGGGGCGGCGCCCCGGTCGAGCAGGGCGTCCATCACGAGGCGGCCGAGGTGGCCGGAGGCGGCGGTGACGAGGATGGTCATGGGGAAATCCCTTCGATCGGCGCCCGAGCGCGGGCGGTTCACGGGGTGCAACCGCGTCGCACCGCCTCACCTTCCCTCGCGGAGGTACCCACTTTCGCGTAAGGTACCCACATGGTGGTAAGTCTTGCGGAAATCCGTGCTTCGTCCGGCGACGTGTTCGTCGAAGGCTGCCCCACGCGCGCCGTGCTCGACCACATCATGAGCAAGTGGGGCGTGCTCGTGCTGCTCGCCCTGACCGACGGCACGCTGCGCTGGGGCGAACTGCGCCGTGAGGTCGAGGGCATCAGCGAGAAGATGCTCGCCTCGACGCTGCGCACGCTCGAGGGCGACGGTCTCGTCGCGCGCACGAGCTACCCCGAGGTGCCGCCGCGCGTCGAGTACGCGCTCACCGACCTCGGGCGCGAGCTCATGGAGCGCATGCTGCCGCTCGTCGAGTGGGTCGCCGAGCACGGCGAAGCGATGCTCGACGCGCCCGTCGGCGGCGCGCCGGCAGGGGCGCGGGGGTTGGGCGCCGCGCCGGGCGATCGCGCGCCTGCACCGGCCAGCCGGTTATGAACTAGACTGACGTTCAGCTGTGCGGCGCTTGCGGGCGGT
>NZ_JBVHVX010000003.1:0-77526 GCF_055564615.1 Agromyces sp. NPDC029043
CTCAACCCCCCCCCCCCCCGGACTCCCGCCTCTTCGGCTTCCCCCCTCCCTCGTGCCCCCCCCCCCCCCCCCCCCCCCCCCCTCGGCCGTCCATGGTGCTCGTCTGAGCGAGCGTCGCGGGAATGCGCGCTCGACTGCGCACGTCACACGATTCGGGCCGCACCCGGGGCCTGAAGTAGGCTGGCCGCGTCATCCGCGCCTCCGACGATGTCGGCGCGACGTTCCGCGGTGCTCGCACCGCCTCTCCCAACCCGCAGTGAGGAACCGTCCGTGACCAAGCCGGTCGTGCTGATCGCCGAAGAACTCTCGCCCGCCACCGTCGATGCCCTCGGCCCCGACTTCGAGGTCCGCAACGTCGACGGGACCGACCGTCCGGCCCTGCTCGCGGCGCTCGCCGACGCGAACGCCATCCTCGTGCGGTCGGCGACCAAGGTCGACGCCGAGGCGATCGCGGCCGCGCCGAAGCTCAAGGTCATCGCGCGGGCCGGCGTCGGACTCGACAACGTCGACATCAAGACCGCCACCACCGCCGGCGTCATGGTCGTGAACGCGCCGACGTCGAACATCATCTCGGCGGCCGAGCTCACGGTCGGCCACATCCTGAGCCTCGCACGCCACATCCCGGCCGCGCACGCGGCGCTCGCGCAGGGGGAGTGGAAGCGCTCGGCGTACACGGGCACCGAGCTCTACGAGAAGACCGTCGGCATCATCGGCCTCGGCCGCATCGGCGCGCTCATCGCCGCGCGGCTGCAGGCGTTCGGCGTCGAGGTCCTCGCGTACGACCCCTACATCACGGCCGCGCGCGCCCAGCAGCTCGGCGTGCAGACCGTCTCGCTCGACGAGCTCCTCGAGCGCAGCGACTTCATCACCATCCACATGCCCAAGACCCCCGAGACCACCGGGATGATCGGTGCCGAGCAGCTCGCGAAGATGAAGCCGACCGCGTTCGTCGTGAACGTCGCCCGCGGCGGGCTCATCGACGAGGAGGCGCTCCACGATGCGCTCGTCGCGAAGACCATCGCGGGCGCGGGCCTCGACGTCTTCGTGCAGGAGCCGCCCAGGGAGTCGCCGCTGCTCGCGCTGCCCAACGTCGTCGTCACCCCGCATCTCGGCGCGTCGACTGACGAGGCCCAGGAGAAGGCCGGCATCTCGGTCGCCAAGTCGGTGCGCCTCGCGCTTGCGGGCGAGCTCGTGCCCGACGCGGTCAATGTCGCGGGCGGCGTCATCGATCCGTACGTGCGTCCCGGCATCCCGCTCGTCGAGAAGCTCGGCCAGCTCTTCGCCGGGCTCGCGCAGGGCCCGCTCGAGAGCCTCGACGTCGAGGTCCACGGGGAGCTCGTCGACTACGACGTCAGCGTGCTGAAGCTCGCCGCGCTCAAGGGCGTCTTCACCAACGTCGTGAGCGAGACCGTCTCGTATGTCAACGCGCCGCTGCTCGCCGAACAGCGCGGCGTGGCCGTGCGCCTGATCTCCGATGCCGACAGCCCCGAGTACCGCAACGTCATCACGCTGCGCGGCGCGCTCGCCGACGGCACGCAGGTGTCGGTGTCGGGCACCCTCACCGGCCCGAAGCAGATCGAGAAGCTGGTCGGCATCAACGGCTACGAGATCGAGGTGCCGATCGCCGACCACCACATCGTGATGATCTACACCGACCGGCCCGGCATCGTCGCGGTGTACGGCGGCGAGTTCGGCCAGGCCGGCATCAACATCGCGGGCATGCAGATCGCGCGCCGCGAGGCCGGCGGACAGGCGCTGTCGGTGCTCACGGTCGACTCGCCCGTGCCGGCCGAGGTGCTCGAGCGCGTGCGCGAGGCCATCGACGCCGATGTCTTCGTCGAGGTCGACATCACCGAGTCGTAGTCGAACGGATGTCGCGCCTCACCGCGAGCCGGAATGGCGCACCTCATCGGGCGAGCCGCTCGAGCAGCGCGACGAGCGCGTCGAGCTCGGCGGGCGGCGGCGCGTCGACGCCGAGCTCGGGGTCCTGCCCGTGCAGTGCCGAGTCGTAGTAGAGCCCGTCGCCGATGAGCGTGATGGCGAGCGCCACGGTCGGGTCGGCCACGTGCCTCCGGACGGCGGCAAGCCAGCGCTGGCGGACCGAGCGGATGGTTCGCGCGGCCGCCTCGTGACCGGCCTGCGCGAGCCGCGTGGCGGCGACGGCCGCGCGGTCGAGGGGTGAGCCCGCCGCGACCGACGAGCGGACGTAGTAGGCGACGGCGCCCTCGGGCGCGCGCTCGAGCACGGCGATGTCGTCGTCGACGAGCGCCGAGAACCGATCGAGCACGCCTTCGACGAGCGCGTCGCGATTGGCGAAGTGGTACAGCAGTCCGCCCTTGGAGACGCCCGCGGCCTTGGCCGTCGCGTCGAGGGTGGCTGCGCGCTCGCCGGCATCGATGAGGATGCGCTCGAACGCGTCGAGCACGGCGTCGCGTGCTGCGGGTGGGCGGCTCATGGGTCCGATCGTAGCGAGGCGGATGTCAGGGGCATCTGATACTCTACCGTCCAGACGGTACAGTTATAGGAACCTGAGATGAACCACGAGACGACGACCACCACCACGCTCCCCGTGCGAAGGGATGCCGCCGCATCCGCCCCGACCCATGCCGACCCCGGCCGGGTCCGCGCGTCGCGCCGGCAGTGGCTCGCGCTCGCGGTGCTCATGCTGCCGGTGCTGCTCGTGTCGGTCGACAACACGGTGCTGAGCTTCGCGCTGCCCGAGATCGCGCGCGACCTCGGACCCACCGCTGCGCAGCAGCTGTGGATCATCGACGCCTACCCGCTCGTGCTCGCGGCGCTGCTCGTCGCGATGGGCTCCGCCGGCGACCGCTTCGGGCGGCGACGGATGCTGCTCATCGGCTCGGTCGGCTTCGCGCTCGTCTCGATCGCGGCGGCGTTCGCGACGAGCGCCGAGGCGCTGATCCTCGCGCGCGCCGCACTGGGCTTCTTCGGCGCCATGCTCATGCCGTCGACGCTCTCGCTGCTTCGCACGGTCTTCGCCGACCGCGAGCAGCGCCGCGTCGCCATCGCGATCTGGGCGTCGGGCTTCGCGGCCGGAAGCGCCCTGGGGCCGATCGTCGGCGGCGTGCTGCTCGAGTACTTCGCGTGGGGCTCGGTGTTCCTGCTCGCGGTGCCCGTGCTGGTGCCACTCGTGATCCTGCTGCCGCTGCTCATCCCCGAGAGCCGTGACCCGGCACCCGGGCGCATCGACGTGGTGAGCATCCTGCTCTCGCTCGCCGCCATGGGCGGCACGGTGTTCGGCATCAAGCACCTCGCGACCGAGGGCGTCGACACGGTCGGCATCGTCGCGATCCTCGTCGGCCCGGCGCTCGGATTCTGGTTCGTGCGGCGGCAGCTCCGCGCCGAGACGCCCATGCTCGACATGCGACTGTTCCGCACCGGTTCGTTCGGCGGCGGCGTGCTCGTGAACCTCCTCAGCGTCATCGCGCTCGTCGGGTTCCTCTTCTTCGTGTCGCAGCACCTGCAGCTGATCGCCGGGCTCTCACCGGTCGAGGCGGGGCTCGCGCTCACTCCCGGGCTCGTCACGATGATCGCCGCCGGCCTCGCGGTCGTGCCGCTGTCGCGTCGCATCCGTCCACGGGTGCTCGTGCCATCCGCGCTGGCGATCTCGGCCGCCGGGTACCTCGTCGTCGCGCTCTTCACCGACGCCGGCATCGCGGGCCTCGTGGTGGCGTTCGTGCTGCTCGGTCTCGGCATCGGCGTCGCCGAGACCGTCTCGAACGAGCTCATCCTCTCGAGCGCGCCGCCCGCGAAGGCGGGCGCGGCCTCGGCGGTCTCCGAGACCGCGTACGAGCTCGGGGCGGTGCTCGGCACCGCCCTGCTCGGCAGCATCCTCGCCGCGTGGTACCGCACGGCGATCGAGCTGCCGGCGTCGCTCACCGCCGAGCAGGCGGATGCCGCGCGCGAGACGCTCGCGGGTGCGGTCACGGTCGCCGAGGTGCTCCCGCCGTCGGCGGCGGATCAGCTCCTGGCGTCCGCCGCCCACGCCTTCGACGGCGGGGTCGTGGTCACGGCACTCATCGGCGTCGCGCTGATGCTCGCTGCCGGCGTCGTCGCCGCCACCACCCTCAACGAGCCGAAGGGCGCCGCCTCGGAGTGAGGCGGCGCCCTTCGGGGCGGTCGGCGGGGCCGACCGATCAGATCGTGGTCGAGTCGTCGGGACGCGACGTCTCGTTGCGGGTGACGCGGTCGCCGGTGGCGGGGTCGACGGTCGTGCGCGAGGTGGAAACCGCGCTCCGGCGGCGGGCGAGCAGGACGATGCCGAGGATGATCACCACGGCACCGGCGGCCATCAGGATGTAGCCGACCATCTGCAGGTTGATCCAGTCCACCGCCACGTTGAGCGCGAACGCGAGCACGGCGCCGATGGCGAAGAGGACGATTCCGAGACCGAGACTCATCAGGTAGTGCCTTTCACTCGGGCGGCGGGGGAGCGCCGCTGTGCGGGGGCCGGGGTGTCCCGCCCCCTGAGGCCGAGTGTAGTGAGCGGCCCCTCCCGCGGACAGTACGCTGGGAGGGCTGGCGGACGAAGGAGTGTTCATGGTACAGACGGTCAGGCTCGCGGTCATTCCGGGGGATGGGATCGGACCCGAGGTGGTCGGCGAGGCGCTGAAGGCGCTCGAGGCCGCGACCGCAGGAGCCGACGTCGCGTTCGAGCGCTCGCACTTCTCACTGGGGGCCGCGCGCTACCTCGAGACCGGCGACGTCCTGACCGACGATGACCTCGACGCCATCAAGGGCCACGATGCGATCCTGCTCGGTGCGGTCGGCGGCGTCCCCGGCGACCCGCGCCTCGCGGGGGCGAACATCGAGCGCGGGCTGCTGCTGAAGCTGCGCTTCGAGCTCGACCACTACGTCAATCTGCGCCCGAGCGTGCTCTACCCCGGCGTCGCGAGCCCGCTCGCCGATGCGGGCGAGGTCGACTTCGTGGTCGTGCGCGAGGGCACCGAGGGGCCGTACGTCGGCAACGGCGGAGCCATCCGCGTCGGCACGCCCGCCGAGGTCGCGAACGAGGTCTCGGTGAACACGGCCTACGGCGTCGAGCGCGTCGTGCGCTACGCGTTCGCCGCGGCCTCGGCTCGCCCGAAGAAGAAGCTGACGCTCGTGCACAAGACCAACGTGCTCGTCTTCGCCGGCTCCCTCTGGAAGCGCCAGGTCGACGCGGTCGCCGCCGAGTTCCCGGATGTCGCGGTCGACTACCTCCACGTCGACGCCGCGACGATCTTCCTCGTCACGGATCCTGCTAGATTCGACGTCATCGTCACGGACAACCTCTTCGGCGACATCCTCACAGACCTGGCCGGCGCGATCAGCGGCGGCATCGGCCTCGCGGCCTCGGGCAACATCAACCCCGACGGCCGATTCCCGAGCATGTTCGAGCCGGTGCACGGTTCCGCGCCCGACATCGCCGGGAAGGGCATCGCCGACCCGACCGCCGCGATCCTCTCGGTCGCCCTGCTGCTCGACCACCTCGGTCACGCCGACCCCGCCGAGCGGGTCCGACAGGCGGTCGCCGCCGACATCGCCGACCGCGGCGACGCACGGCGCTCGACCTCCGAGATCGGCGACGCGATCGCTGCCCGCATCGGCGCCACCGTCGGCGCCCACTGACTTCCGCTTCCGAAGGAGGAACACCTTGACCACCTCGAACCTCACCCTCAAGACGCCCTCGCCCGCCGGTCTCGTCTGGCAGGTCACCGGCAACGATGCCGCCAAGTCCGATGCCGAGCGCGAGGCGATCCTCGCCGACCCCGGCTTCGGCAACCACTTCACCGACCACATGGTCGACATCTGCTGGTCCGAACGCGGCGGGTGGCACCGCCCGCGCGTCTCGCCGTACGGGCCGATCAAGCTCGAGCCGGCTGCCGCGGTGCTCCACTACGCGCAGGAGATCTTCGAGGGGCTGAAGGCCTACCGGCACGCCGACGGCTCCATCCGCACGTTCCGTCCGTACGAGAACGCCGCGCGCATGCAGCGTTCGGCCCGGCGGATGGCGCTGCCCGAGCTGCCCGTCGACTACTTCATCGACTCGCTGAAGCAGCTCATCGCGGTCGACGCCGACTGGGTGCCGAGCGCCCCCGAGACGAGCCTCTACCTGCGCCCGTTCATGTTCGCGAAGGAGGCGTTCCTCGGCGTGCGCCCGGCGAAGAAGGTCGCGTACTACCTCATCGCGAGCCCCGCGGCCGCGTACTTCCCCGGCGGCGTGCAGCCCGTGAACATCTGGCTGTCCACGCACTACGCGCGCGCGGGCAAGGGCGGCACGGGCGCCGCGAAGACCGGCGGCAACTACGCGTCGAGCCTGCTGCCCCAGGCCGAGGCGTACGAGAAGGGCTGCCAGCAGGTGCTGTTCCTCGACGAGGGGAAGTACCTCGAAGAACTCGGCGGCATGAACGTGGTGCTCGTGCGGAAGGACGGCACGCTCGTCACCCCCGAGTCCGACTCGATCCTCGAGGGCATCACGCGCGACTCGATCCTGCGCCTCGCGGCCGACCGCGGCCACCAGGTCGAGCAGCGCCGAGTCACGCTCGACGAGTGGCGCGAGGGTGCGGCATCCGGCGACATCGTCGGCGCGTTCGCCTGCGGCACCGCGGCCGTCGTCGTGCCCATCGGCCGCCTGCTCGGCGAGGACTTCGAGATCGTGCACTCCGGTCCGCAGGCCGAGGAGCTCGCGTTGTCGCTGCGCGAGGAGCTCACCGGCATCCAGTACGGCCGCGTCGAGGACCGGCACGGCTGGATGGTGCGGCTCGACGAGACGACCGCATGAAGGTCGCGCGCTTCGCCCACGGTGAATCCATCTCGTTCGGCATCGTCGACGAGGAGGAGCACGAGCTCGTCGTCCTGAAGTCCGACCCGCTCTTCGCGGGCTTCGACACGACCGGCGAGCGCGTGCCGCTCGGCGAGGCGCGGCTGCTGGCTCCCGTCATCCCGCGGTCGAAGGTGGTCGCGGTGGGCAAGAACTACCGCGAGCACGCCGAGGAGATGGGCGGCGAGGCGCCGGCCGAGCCGCTGCTGTTCCTCAAGCCGAACACATCGGTCATCGGCCCGGGCGACGCGATCGTCCTGCCGCCCGAGAGCGCGCAGGTCGAGCACGAGGGCGAGCTCGCTGTCGTGGTCGGTCGGGTCGCCCGCCGGGTGAGCGAGGCCGACGCCGCATCCGTGATCTTCGGCTACACCATCGCGAACGACGTCACCGCGCGCGACCTGCAGCGGCGCGACGGCCAGTGGACGCGGGCGAAGGGGTTCGACACGTTCTGCCCGCTCGGCCCCGTCATCGCGACCGACCTCGACCTCGAGCGCGGCGTGATCGAGACGAGCGTGAACGGCGAGCGCCGCCAGCACGGCCGCTTCGTCGACATGGTGCATTCCGTGCCGGCGATCGTGGCGTATGCGTCGAACGTGTTCACGCTGCTGCCGGGCGACGTCATCCTCACGGGCACGCCCGCCGGCGTCGGCCCCATCCTCGAGGGCGACCGTGTCGAGGTGACGGTCTCGGGGCTGGGAACGCTCGGCAACCCCGTGCGGGCGGCAGGCTGACGCGTCACGCCGCCGGCGCGCTCAGTCCGGCGCAGATGAGCTCGGCGAGCTCGGGCAGTTCGGCGGTGCCGCCCGCCTGGCTGGAGCGGGCATCGGCCTCGACGGACGCGTCGAACGGTGCGGTCGCGCCGGCATCGAGGGGCGTCGGGGTGGTGATGATGGCCACCCACGCTGCCGCCGCCGTCCGCACGCGGCGGGCGGCGATCGGGTGGAGGATGCTCGCGCCGAGCACGCGCTCGACGAGGCCCTGGAGCTGCCGGCGATAGTCGTGGAGGCGCTCGCGCACCTCGGGGTGGGTGCGCTGCTCGCGCCAGACGATGACGCGCCGCACCTGGGTCTCGTCCTGCAGCTCATGGAGCAGGCGTGTGACGTTGAGCAGCGCCCGTGCCGGGTCGCCGAGGGCGACGAGCGCCGTCGTGTCGACGGGGTCGAGGTCGAGCCGCTCGCCGATCAGGGCCCGGAGCAGGTCGGGCTTGGCGGGGAAGTAGTAGAAGAGGAGTCCCTTCGGCACGCCCGCGGCACGCGCGATCGCCGCCGTCGGCGTCGCATCGAAGCCGCGCTCGGCGAAGAGCCGCTCGGCTGCGTCGAGGATGAGCGTGCGGGCGTGCGTGTCGCGGGTCATGGTCGCGTCCCGGCGAGGAGCGGGGGCGCCGGGTCTCCGGTCGCCCCCATCTCGGCCCGCGGTCAGTGCGGGATGGCCCGGTCGTGCGTCTGCATGGCCGGTCGGATGGCGAGTGCCGCGACGATCGCCGCGACCGCGCCGCCGATCCAGGAGATCCAAGCGGGGGCCATCGCGCTCGCATAGCCGCCGATCCATGGAGCGACGAACAGCAGCACGCCGAGTCCGAGCTGCACGTACTCGGTGGCGACCAGTCCGGGCATCGCGAGGTTCACGAGGCCCGATGCGACCAGCAGGACGCCGAGCACGAGCATCCAGACCATGGACGCGCCTTCACGCTCCATGAAGATGCCCGAGAGAGCGACGACGGCGCCGACCGCGACGGCGACCCAGTCCTCCCAGCGTGTCCATTTCTTCATTCGTCTCTCCCCTCCATTCGACACATGGCTCCCGATCGGGGGTCGATTGAACCGTATTCCCGACTGACCGTACGGTCAATCGGTGGGTGGACGAACGGCTCGGGTCTGCGGGTCAGCGACCGAGGGCGCGGGCCGCCAGTTCGACATCCTCGGGGTCGTTCCAGAGGTGGAACGCGACGCGGGTGCGCCCGGCGCGTCCGGAGGCCGTGAGCCCGGCCGCGTTCAGCAACGCGAGATCGGATCCGTCGGGATCGGGCCAGCTCACGATCGCGCTGGGCCCGGGCGGGAGGCCGAGTCGGTCGCGGAACGCGTCGGCAAGGGCGAGGTCGTGCGCGCGCACGGCGTCGAGGTCGAGTCCGGCGGCGAGTTCGAGCGCGGCCTCGGCGCCGGCCCAGGCGTGCCAGGCGGGGGAGACGTCGAAGCGGCGCGCGCCCGCCGCGAGGTGCAGCTCGGGTCCGTAGCAGGATGCCCACGGATCCTCGCCGGAGTACCACCCCGCGGTGAGCGGCACGATTTCGCCGAGCGCGCGATCGCTGACCGCCATGAACGCGGCACCCCGCGGCGCCGACAGCCACTTGTAGGCGTGGCAGACGATCAGGTCGGCGTCGAGGTCGACGGTGGGGAGCCATCCGGTCGCCTGCGTGGTGTCGACCAGTACGAGCGCGCCGACCGCGCGGGCGGCCGCGATGACGGATGCCGCGTCCGCGAGTTCGCCCGTCGCCGACTGCACGAGCGAAAAGGCCACGAGCCAGGTCCGCGGGCCGATCGCGTCGGCGAGCCGGTCGAGCGGGGCGTGGCGCACCCGAAGGTCGCGGCGGGCGAGGAACGGCGCGACCACGGAACTGAAGTCGCCGTCGACGCACACGACCTCGGCGCCGGCGGGGGCGGATCCCGCGGCGAGCGCGACGAACGGCGAGACCTGCGAGCCCACCGCGATCCGGTCGGGCGACGCGCCGAGGAGCGCGGCGGCGTGCCCCCTCGCGCGCTCGACGACCCCGGTGTAGTCGGCGGCCGAGGCCCGGCCGTCGCGCCACCGTGCGAGGTCGCGCTCGAGCGCCGCGACCGTCGACGCCGGGGGGATGCCGAGCGTGCAGGCCGCGAGGTACCCGCGGCCGGAGCGGAAGCGGGGATCGGGCAGTGCCGGCGACGGCGCGGGGCGGTCGGAACGGATCTCGGTGTGCATGCCGACAGACTGCGCCTCCGCTTCCGATTCGTCGAGAGCCAGTGCTGGATCGCAGGCATAAGCTGCACTTATCATTCGACCATGACCGAAACGCGCGCCGACCTGCGCGTCGAGCCCCCCGGCGCCGCCGACCTCGACGCCATGAGCCTCCTCGTGCTGCGCGCGATCGCCGACCACGGCACGATCACGGCGGCGGCCGGCGCGCTCGGGTTCAGCCAGCCGGCGCTCAGCCAGCAGGTGCGGCGCGCCGAGGCGCGCGCCGGCATGGCGCTCGTGGAGCGGACCGGACGCGGCATCCGCCTCACCGCGGCGGGCCGACTGCTCGCACGCCACGGCACCGCGATCGCGACCACGCTCGAGGCCGCGCGCGGCGAGCTCGCCGCGCTGCGCGGACTGCGCTCCGGGCGCGTGCGGCTCATGGCGTTCCCGTCGGCCTCGCCGACCATCGTGCCCGAGCTCATGGCCGAGATGGCCCGACGACATCCGGGCGTGCGCGTCAGCTTCGTCGAGGCCGAGCCGCCCGAGGCGGTCGCCGCCGTCCGCGAGGATCGCGCCGACCTCGCCCTGACCTTCAGCTATCCGGGCGATCGCGGCGATCCGCACCGCGAGAGCGCGCGCGGGCTCCAGGTGACCACGATCGGCGCCGACGCGATGCACGTGGTGCTGCCCGCGCGCCATCCACTCGCCGCGCGCGAGACGGTCGACCTCGCCGACCTGTCGGGGGAGCGGTGGATCGCGGGTTGCCCGCGCTGCCGCGGTCACCTGCTGGAGCTGTGCGACGTCGCCGGCTTCACGCCGCGCATCGCCGTCGAGACCGACAACTTCGTCGCGGTCGAGGAGCTCGTCGCGAGCGGACTCGGCGTCGCGGTGCTGCCCGCGCTCGCGGTGCAGTCGGCCGGCGTCCGCGCCGGGGTGGCCGTGCGCGAGACCGCGAACGGCGACCGCCGCACGCTGCACCTGGTCACCGCGAAGGGCGGCACGGGCGTGCCGGCCGTCGCCGTCGCGGCCGACCTGCTCGCCAGCCTCGTCGCCCGACGGGAGGCGCGATCGGCGGGCCTTAACATGGACAACGATGCCTGACACGACCCACCCCACGACCACGGCCACCGGCAGCGACATCCGCGTGCGCTTCTGCCCGTCGCCGACCGGAACGCCGCACGTCGGCCTCGTTCGCACCGCACTGTTCAACTGGGCGTACGCGCGCCACACGGGCGGCACGTTCGTCTTCCGCATCGAGGACACCGACGCGGCACGCGACAGCGAGGAGAGCTACGAGCTCATCATCGACGCGCTCACGTGGCTCGGCCTCGACTGGGATGAGGGCATCGACGTCGGCGGGCCTCACACGCCCTACCGGCAGTCGCTGCGCGGCGAGATCTACACGACCGTCGTCGAGCGCCTGAAGGCGTCCGGCCACGTGTACGAGAGCTACTCGACCGCCGACGAGATCGACGCACGCAACGAGGCCGCCGGTCGTCCGAAGCAGTTCGGCTACGACAACTTCGACCGCGACCTGACCGACGAGCAGCGGGCCGCGTTCCGCGCCGAAGGGCGCCAGCCGGCACTGCGCCTGCGCGTGCCCGACGACGTCGACTTCGGCTTCGACGACCTCGTCCGGGGCCGCATCGACTTCGCCGCCGGCTCGACGACCGACTTCGTCGTCGTGCGCCCGAACGGCGCCCCGCTGTACACGCTCGTGAACCCGGTCGACGACGCGCTCATGGGCATCACGCACGTGCTCCGCGGCGAAGACCTGCTGAGCTCGACGCCCCGGCAGATCGCGCTGTACCACGCGCTCATCGACATCGGGCTCACCACGTTCGTGCCGCGTTTCGGTCACCTGCCCTACGTCATGGGCGAGGGCAACAAGAAGCTGTCCAAGCGCGACCCCGAGTCGAACCTCTTCCACCACCGCGACCGCGGCTTCATCCCCGAGGGGCTCGTGAACTACCTCGCGCTGCTCGGCTGGGGCTTCGCGGCAGACCGCGACGTGTTCAGCCGTGAGGAGTTCGTCGCCGCGTTCGACGTCGAGAACGTCAATCCGAATCCCGCGCGCTTCGACCTGAAGAAGGCCGAGGCGATCAACGGCGACCACCTGCGCCGGCTCGCCCCGGCCGACTTCGCGCGTCGCACCGTCCCGTACCTCCAAGCGGCCGGCGTCGTCGAGACGCCGATCTCGCCCGCGCACGAGGCGGTGCTCGCCGAGGCCGCCCCGCTCGTGCAGGAGCGCATCGGCCTGCTGGGCGAGGCGCCGGGCATGCTCGGCTTCCTCTTCACGGATGCCTCGGCCCTCGAGTTCGACGAGGCCGCCGTCGCCTCCCTGCCCGCCGACGCGCCCGCCGTGCTCGCGGCCGCGCGCGAGGCGCTGGAGCGCCTCCCGGGCGAGTCGTGGACGCACGCCGAGATCGAGGAGGCGCTGCGCGACGCGATCGTCGACGGGCTCGGGCTCAAGCCGCGCGTGGCGTTCGGCCCCGTGCGTGTGGCGATCTCGGGGCGGCGCGTCTCGCCGCCGCTGTTCGAGTCGATGCAGATCCTCGGTCGGGTCGACTCGCTCGAGCGCATCGACCGGCTCGCCGCGCTCATCGACTGACGCCCGCCTGGCGCGCTTCGGCGCGCCCGGGCGGCCGGGCCGTTTTGGCGAGCGTCGGGCCGTAGGCTAGAGTTACATGTCGGCCCGGGAACCTCGGTTCAGGGTCATTGGGGTATGGTGTAATTGGCAACACGGCTGATTCTGGTTCAGTTGTTCTTGGTTCGAGTCCAGGTACCCCAGCGGTGAGAAACCCCCGGTGAACCGGGGGTTTTCGCGTATCTGCGGCGAGGACTCGCACGCCTTGAGCGCGCGCGTGCGATTCAGCGGCTCGGCAGGTTCTGGAACTCCGAGATGAGCCCCATGAGCTCGTCGCCGGCCTCGAGCTGGGTGAGCAGGATGCCGACGGTGCCGTCCGGGTCGACGTGGAAGGTCGTCCCCTGCCCTCCCATCCAGGTGTACCGTCCGCGGTGTGGGCCACTCGTCGCCACGCTGACGCCATAGCCCCAGCCCGTCCCGTCCCAGAACGTCGGGGAGAAGAAGCTGTCGGGCGCCTTGGCGACCGCAGGAGTCTGGTCGCTGACCATCGCAGCGGCCAGCTCGATCGGCAGCATCGGCTCGCCTCGCGCCGGTCCGGTCTGCGCGACACCGCCGTGCACCAGCATCCGCAGGAACCGGAGGTAGTCCTCGGCGGTCGACACCAGTTCGGAGTGACTCATCTCGAACGGCGGGTCGCCGACGTAGAACCCGCCACCGGGCGGCTCGGTCTCGGTGAGGCCGGTCTGCGTCTGCCGGTACGCCGACGGAAGCCGATGCGTCTGCTCGACGGGGACCCGGAATCCGGTGTCGACCATGCCGAGCGGGCGGAACAGATCGTCGCGAAGGTGATCGCCGGCGGACCGACCGGTGACACGCGAGATCAGGATGCCGAGGATGGCGAAGGAGTGATGGTACCGCCATCCGTCACCCGGCTGGAACGCGAGCGGCAGCTCGGTGAGCCGTGCCAGCCACTCCTGTGAGCTCAACGTGACCGGACCCACGTCGGCATCGGTGCCGTTCTCGACCATCGCACGCTGCAGCGGGGAGTCGACGAGGATCATCCCGTATCCGCTGGTGTTGGTGAGCAGGTGCCGCAACGTGATCGGCCGCGCGGCGGGCACCGTGTCGGACAGTGCCGCCGTGGGTGAGACCAGCACACGACGGTCGGCCAGCTCGGGCAGCCATCGCTCGACCGGGTCGTCCAGGCCGAGCCGTCCCATCGCGACCAGGCGCAGGGCGGACACGCTGGTGATCGCCTTCGTCATCGACTGGATGCGCATGATCGCGTCCGGCCGCATCGGCGGTCCCTCCAACGCCATCGAGCCGACCGCGACCGTGTCGGGCGTGTGATCGGCCGAACCGAGCACGGCAACGGCGCCCAGAATGGTCCCCCGCTCGACGTGGGAGACCAGCAGCTCCTCCAGAGGCGTGCTCACAGCCGGGAGTATCCCACGGCGTTCCGGACGGCATGGCGGCGAACATCAGCTGCATCCACGAGCACCATCATCGTCGCCGGGTGTCGGGCGGTGCGGCTCAAGATCTCGGGCTCGCGCGGCGATCCAGGGCGTCGATGACGGTCTCGGCGATGTCGATGTCGTAGAGCCGCTCGACGCTCTGGAACCCGCCGGGGCTCTCCGGGTTGATCTCCACGATCTTGCTGCCGATCACGTCGATGCCCACGAGAAACATGCCATCGGCGACCAGCTTGTCGCCGATCGCCTCGACGATGCCGAGCTCAGCATCGCCGATCTCGAGGGGCACCGATCGACCACCCTTGCTGATGTTCGCGCGGGGGTCGTTGCCGGTGGGCACGCGTCGGAAGGCGGCCGCCCTGCCGTCGCGCTCGAGGATGCGGCCCTCCAGCAGGAAGATCCGGGCATCGCCGTCCTCGCCTCCGTCGATGAACTCCTGGACGATGGCGTAGCCCTCCTGCAGCACCGCCTCCGTCATCTGCGCGAGGTTGGTCTCACCCGGGCCCTCGATCATGAAGACGTTGCGGCCCTTGGCCCCGTACAGCGGTTTGACGACGGAGCGGCCGACCTCGTCGACGAACCGCTCGATCGCCTCGGGATCTCGGGTCACCAGCGACCGTGGTCGGACCGTCTCGGGGAACTCCTCGAGGTAGAGCTTGCTGGTCGCTCGATGGAGATTGACGGGGTCGTTGACCACCGTCACGCCTCGGTCCGCGAGCATCCGTCCGAACACCACGCCCATCGGGCTGGCCCACGGGCGATCCTGCAGGTCGTCGATCGACTCGTTGCGCAGGACGAGCGCATCCAGGTCGTCCATGACGACCCGCTCGGCGTCACGCGCCTTGATCCCCTCCATGAAGCTCGCGAGGGTGTCGTCGCTCTTCCACCTCGCGGCACGAGCCATGGCCGCGAACTGCCCGTCGCTGCTGCCGAGCTCGAAGTCGCCGACTCCGACATACCAGGTCTCGTGCCCGCGTCTGGATGCGGCCCTGGCGAGCCGGGTGGTCGCGTACTCGTCGATCTCGGTGTCGACGTCGTTGACCAGGAATGCGAGCCTCATGCCGCCACTCCTTCCTCATAGAGGTCGGTGACCGTCGCGCCCTCGCGCAGCCGCGCCAGACGCTCGTGCGCACCCGGCACATCCAGCCAGCGTGGCCGAACCCACGGCGCGTGGAGCACCTCGCGGTCGAGCAGGTCCTGCACCAGGGGGATGTGGTCCAGGGCGAGCTTGCCGACGAGCAGGACGTCGAGACGGCTGCCCTCGGCGAGGGCGTCGAGGATGCGCGTGATCCCGCGCAGGTAGATCGCGTCCTTCACCCAGCCGCCTCCGACGACGACCCGGATGGCGATGGACCACGCGGTCCGTGCCGGTATGCGGTAGTCGGCCCGCAGCGACTCGAAGATGTCCAGGAAGCCGGCGCCGTCGAGCATCATGCCGACCGCGACCACTCGCGCCGCGAGCACGCGCAGCCGCCGCGGGTCCAACCCGCCGGTCAGGTACTCGGCGAGCACGGCGAGGCCCTCCTGCGTCTCGTCGTAGCCGGGCAGGCCGATGGTCATCAGCGTCAGGGGCTGCCGCGCACCGTTCTGGTAGGTGACCACGTGGGTGCCGACCTCGTGGTGCAGCAACGGGTCGACCCGGTCGGCCCGGAAGGCGGCGGACTCCGGGATGAGGAGGTGGCCGAACGACACCATCAACTCGGAGATGTCGTCCCGGACCTCGACGAGGACGGGGAAGTCCGGGTACACGGCGCGGTAGCGCTCGAACTCGGCACGGGCCGCGTCGGCGAACGCCCCGGCCGTGACGGTCTGGGTGCTGGATGCCTGCGGGGGAATGGTCTCGAGCAGCTCCTCCGCCGCCGCAGCCAGCGGAGGGGCCACCGTTCCGTACAGCTGGAGCGAACCGTACAGGAACCGCGACGTGTCGCGATCCTCCAGTGCGGTGATCTGCCGGGCGATCTCGTCCCGCTTCGCCCGGAAGAGCGCGTGCAGGGCCGGATCGTCCACGTTCTCGACCTCGAGGTCGTACAGGTCGCGCCGAGCCAGGTCGGGATCGAAGTCCAATGGCCGGAGCCGCAGCGTGGGGACCGTGCCGAAGTCACTGCGTTCGAAGTCCGCCCACGCCTCCGCGGCGTTGAGCGGCGTGACGTTGACGAGCAGGTCGACACGGCGCTCGATCTCGGTGAGTCGCGCGTCGATCTCGAATGCGGGCGCCAGCTGCTCGGTCGGCGATGCCATGGCACGAACATACCCACGCGTCGTGGGCCCGATTCAACCCCTTGCACGGTCGGAGCCAGTCGTTGACGACGAACACGCTGTTCCCGACTACCTTCCCGCCCGGTACGCCGGTCCGCGGCTCCTAGACGCGTGCGGTGCGCCGCACCACGTCGCCGAGCGCGTCGGCGTCGAGTGCGAACAGGTCGCGTGATCCGGCGGTGGCGGCGCCGACGAGCCCGGATGCCGCCGGCAGGAGCTGCTCAGCGTAGAACCGTGCCAGCGGCAACTGGGCCGCCGCGATGCCGTCGCCGTCGAGCTCGCGAGCGGCGAGCGCGGACTTCGCGAGCAGCCAGCCGCCGACCACGAGCCCCCAGATTCGCAGGTACGGGCTGGAGCCCGCGAGCACCGAGTTCGGGTCGGAGACGCCGGTGCGGAGCATCCACCCCGTCGTCTGCTCGAGCACGTCGAGCCCCGTGTTCAGCTGTGCACGGATGGAGGCGAAGTCGTCGCCCGCGGCCGCGAGCTCGCGGTCGAGCTCGCGCATGGTGGCGATGAACTCGAGGAACGAGGCGCCGCCCCGCACGCCGAGCTTGCGGCCGACGAGGTCGGCGGCCTGGATGCCGTTCGTGCCCTCGTAGATCGCGGTGATGCGCACGTCGCGATAGTGCTGGGCGGCTCCGGTCTCCTCGATGAAGCCCATACCGCCGTGGATCTGCAGTGCCAGCGACGTGAGCTCGATGCCGAGGTCGGTGCCGAACGCCTTGCAGATCGGGGTGAGGAGGCCCACGATCTCGTCGGCCCGAGCGCGGGTCGCAGCATCCGGGTGGTTGGTCGAGAGGTCGACGTGGACGGCGTTGAGGAGCATCATCCGTCGCAGCGCGGCGATGTACGACTTCTGCGTCATGAGCATGCGGCGCACGTCGGGGAAGTCGATGATGGGGGAGTCCTGCGTCGCGCCGATCGCGCGGCCCTGGATGCGCTGCCTGGCGTAGTCGAGCGACTGCTGGTACGCGCGCTCGGCGACGGCGAGGCCCTGCATGCCCACCGACAGGCGGGCACTGTTCATCATGACGAACATGATGCGCATGCCGAGGTTCTCCTCGCCGATGAGGTAGCCGGTGGCATCCTCGTACGACAGCACGCAGGTGGGCGAGCCGTGGATGCCCATCTTGTGCTCGAGGCCGACGGTGTGCACGCCGTTGCGCTCGCCGAGCGAGCCATCCGCGTTCACCAGGCGCTTCGGGACGATGAAGCACGAGATGCCCTTCGTGCCGGCCGGCGCGTCGGGCGTGCGGGCGAGCACGAGATGCACGATCTGGTCGCTCAGGTCGTGGTCGCCGAACGAGATGAAGATCTTCTGGCCGGTGATGCCGTACGTGCCGTCGGCGCGCTTGACGGCCTTCGTCGTGAGCGCGCCCACGTCGGAGCCGGCGTGGGGCTCGGTGAGGTTCATCGTGCCGGCCCACTCGCCGCTGACCATCTTGGGCAGCCACGCCTGCTTCTGCGCGTCGCTGCCGTAGTGCAGCAGCGCCTCGATGGCGCCCTGCGTGAGCAGCGGCCCGAGTGCGAACGCGATGTTCGCGGTCGTCGTGAGCTCCTGGATGGCGAGTCCCACCGTTCGCGGGAAACCTCCGCCGCCGAACTCCTCGGGCAGGGCCACCGAACCCCAGCCCGCGTCGACGTACGCGGCGTAGGCCTCCTTGAAGCCCGCGGCCGTGGTCACCGTGCCGTCGGCATTCAGGTGGGCGCCCTCGAGGTCGCCGGCGCGGTTGGTGGGGGCGACGACCTCGGCCGCGAAGTCGCCGAACTCCGTGAGGATCTCGGAGACGGTGTCGAAGTCGGCGTGCTCGAACCCCGGAAGCTGCTCGACCTGGTGGTAGCCCACGACGTGCTCGAGGGCGAATGCGAGGTCGGCGACGGGCGGACGGAACTCGTTCATGTTCGGACTGTAGACCCCGGTTCGCAGCCGGCCGCGGAGGTCTGTCGGGATCGACGACACGGATCGGCCGATCCGGTGCCGTGCTTGTGGCATCCGGCAATCGCGCGACCCGATTCGACACATCTCGGGAATGCCCGGTGCTCGCTCGCGTTGGCCCTAGGTGTGGTCGCCCGCGCGTTCGGCCGGCCGGACGAGGAGGAACGTGACCGAGAAGACCGCCGTGGGGTTCCGCTCCGAACGCGGGCCGGTGCTGATCGCGCTGATGCTGTGCACCGGGCTCGTGGCGATCGAGGCGACGATCCTCGCGACCGCGGTCCCGTCGATCGTCGCCGACATCGGCGGATTCGCGCAGTTCCCTTGGCTGTTCTCGATCTACCTGCTCGCGCAGGCCGTCTCCGTCCCCGTCTACGCCAAGCTCGCCGACACCGTCGGGCGCAAGCCGATCATCCTGGTCGGCATCGGCACGTTCCTCGTGGGCTCGATCCTGGCGGGCTTCGCGTGGGACATGAGCTCGCTCATCGTGTTCCGTGCCATCCAAGGTCTGGGCGCGGGGGCCGTGCTGCCCGTGTCGATCACCATCACGGGCGACCTCTACACGGTGCGCGAGCGCGCCCGCGTGCAGGGCTACATCGCGAGCGTCTGGGCCGCGTCATCCGTCATCGGGCCCTCGCTCGGCGGGCTGTTCGCCGAGTTCCTGTCGTGGCGATGGATCTTCTTCGTCAACATCCCGCTGAGCATCGTCGCCGCGTGGATGCTCATCCGCAACTACCACGAGTCCGTCGAGCGCACGAAGCACCGCATCGACATCGCCGGAGCGGCCGTGCTCACCGTCGGGCTCACGCTGCTCATCCTCGCGGTGCTCGAGGGCGGGCAGGCCTGGGCGTGGAACTCATGGCAGTCGATCGGCGCGTTCACCGTCGCGGCGCTGCTCCTCGTGGCGTTCGTGCTCATCGAGCGCCGGGCTGCCGAACCGGTGCTTCCGCTCTGGGTGTTCTCGCGCCGCCTGATCCTCACGACGTCGCTGATGTCGTTCGGCGTGGGCGCGGTGCTCATCGGCCTGACCTCGTACGTGCCCACGTTCCTCGAGATCTCGGCGGGCGCCACGCCCCTCGTCTCCGGGCTCGCCGTCGCTGCCCTCACGCTCGGCTGGCCGATCTCGGCCTCGCAGTCGGGGCGGCTGTTCCTGCGCATCGGCTTCCGCAGCACCGCCTTCCTCGGGCTCGGCATCGCCGTGCTCGGTTCCGCGGGACTCGTGGCGGCGACGTTCGTCCCGAACCCCGTGACGGCCGCGATCGCCTGCTTCGTCGTCGGGCTCGGCCTGGGGCTGGTGGCCTCGCCGACGCTCATCGCGGCGCAGTCGTCGGTGCCGTGGGCGGAGCGCGGCGTCGTGACCGGCGCCAACATGTTCCTGCGTTCGATGGGCAGCGCCGTGGGCGTCGCGATCTTCGGTGCCGTCGCCAACGGGGTCATCGACGCGTCCGGGCTCGGCGCCCACTCGGCCGCGGCGATCCAGGCCGCCTCGGCGGCGGTGTTCGTCGGAGTGGTGATCGCGGCGGTCGCGACGATCGCGGGTGCCGTGGCGATGCCCCGAGCGCACGTCGACGACATCGAGCACCGCCAGGTCGAGCCGGAGCCGTCCACCGCCCCGAACTGAGGCGAACGCCGTCTCGAGCGGTGCGTGCCCGGGCGTGGTCTCGGGCGACCGGGGTCACTCGCGGCATGCCGGAGCATACGGCCGCGCGCCCAACACCTCGCCCCACTCCTCCTCGGTGAGGACGCGCCCCGCGATGCGGCACGCGCGTTCCTCCCAGACGGCGGGGTCGGCGACGACCACCTGCGTGCTTCCGTCGGTGCGTTCGAGTGCCACCGTGCGCTCCGTGAACTCGCTGAACGCACCCGGCCGCATGAACCGCTCGAGCCTGAAGTCCGCCGACCAGTCGCCGAGGTCCCACGTGATGATCGCCCCGTCCGCCCCGGCGGTCACCAGCTGGCCGGCCGGCCCGAACTCGACCGCGGCGACCGTGCCGTCGTGTTCCCGGAGCGTCTCCGCGATGTCGCCCGTCTCGACGTCCGCCACGACGACGCCGGTCCCGGCGGCGACGGCGAGCTGAAGGCCGTCGCGGCTGAAGTCCGCCGCGGCAGGAGGGGAAGCCAGGGGGATGGTGTCGGACCTCGTCGTGGACGCATCGATGATCCGCACCGCGAGCGCGCCGTCTCGGACCGCGATCCGGCGACCGTCCGGGCTGACGGCGAGAAGCCCGTCGCCGCCGATTCGACCGATCTCGCTGCCGGACGCGGTCTCGACGACGACCGTCGGTCCGAATCCGCTGACGTAGAGCTGCGATCCATCGGATGAGAACTTCACCGCACCCAGTTGCTCGCCGAGCGCGGACGGGGCGCTCACGTCGGAACCCGACACGTCGAGGTCCAGGAGTATCGGGGCGGCCGGGCCCTGACCGTCGACACGCCAGATCGCGACATCCGCCGACGAATCGGACCACGGCGTCGCTGCGACCGCCGCGAACCGGGATCCGTCGGCCGAGTACTCGACGTCGATCGCCGGTCGGCCCATTCCCTCATAGGTCGTCAACCCGCTTCGACCCGAGTTCGCGATATCGAGCGTTGCCAGTCGCGGCCGGCCGCATTCGGTGCCGACGCACACGATCTCGCTGAATGCGACGGCGCCGGAACGGGGCTCGATCGCCGAGGTCAGGACGGTTCCGCCGAACGGCGAGTATTCGCCCAGCTGCGCCCGCTCGATCAGGTCGAACAGGCGCACATCCTCGTGGCCGTCGATCACCGAGGCCACGGTGGCATCCTCGTCGAGCGACATGCTCGTCGCACCCGCTCGCAGGTCCGGGATGCGGAAGAAGCTCTCGACCCGGGGCGCCCGCGAGTAGACGCGCACCAGGTTCACCCGCGTCTCCGGGCTGTCCCAGAGCCGGATGGCCTCGACGGCCAACAGCAGCGCTCGATCGAGTTCGGGCTCCTCGAGCGCGAGTGCCGCGACCCGGCGAGCCTCGGCGACCGTCGCGCGCTCGCCTGCGAGGTTCGCCTGGAAGCCCGCCACGACGCCGGCGATGACCGCGATGATCGTCAGGCCGGCTGCGCCGGCGGAGACCCAGCTGAGTCTGCGCACCAAGCGTCGCTCCTGGCGCAGCTGTTCCCGGGCGGCAGCGAGTCCCGCCGTCTCATGCGCGGTCGAGTCATCGAGGAAGTCCTGCTCGACCGCCGTCAGTGCCGGCCCGACCGAATCCCGCCAGTGCTGGGCCGCGGTCAGTCGGGCACCGCGGTACAGTTCGCTCTCCGGTCGTCCCATCGCATCCCACGCGCTTGCCGCCGCACTCAGGTGGGCCACGATCCGCTGGCCCTCGACATCATCGGCGAGCCATTCCCTCAGCCGGGGCCACGCTCGCGCGAGCGCCTCGTGGGAGAGCTGTACCGACTGCGCATCGGTCGTGAGGAGGCGTGCATCGACCAGCCGATCGATGATCTCCGCATGGGCGTCGTCGATCGCGACGCGGGAGCGTTCCACCCGGCGTGCCACGACCGTGCCGTCGGCCGAGGCTTCCACGAGGCGAAGGAGGATGTCGCGCGCCTGCCGGGCGCCGTCCTCGGAGAGCGCGGCGTACACCTCCTCGGCGGTCTTGGCGACGGCGCCGTCGATCTCACCGGATTCCCGGTAGCCGTCGACGGTCATGACGCGTCCCTCACGACGCGACCACACCTGACGCAGCGCGTGGGACAGCAACGGGAGGGCCCGGCCGTCGGCATCGCGCACGAGGATCTCGACGAGACCCGGCTCCAGGATGAGTGCCGCCTGCTCCGCCGGCTTCTCGATCACGGCGCGGAGTCCGTCCCGTCCCAGCGCGGTGAGCATGAGCAGGTGCGACTGGATGAGCGCTGGGAAGCCGTCGTACTCCGCGAGGTCTCCGAGACGGTCGGCGCGGAGGGCGATGACGACCATCGACCGCACGACCGCCCGCGAGAGGACGTCGAAGAAGGCCCCCGTCTCGGCGGGATCGCTCGCGGCGAACGCCTGCTCGCACTGGTCGACGATGAGCAGCGTCGTCCCCGCCATGAGATCGACACCCCGGATCGCATCGAGAGGATGCTCGCCAGGCGTTACGATCGCGACCTCCCGGCCGCGGCCGACGTAGTGCGCACCGATGCCGGCCCTCACGAACGAGGACTTGCCGACGCCCGAGGAGCCGGCGATGAGCAGCACACCGTGCTCCTCGAGCGCCGCCAGTGCCTCCGACAACTCCGTCTCGCGGCCGAAGTACCGTTCGGCATCCCCCACGTCCGCGGGTGGCAGGCCGAAATACGGGCACTCACGGCTCGCGGCGTGGAAGATCCGCTCGGACAGCAGGGAAGGGTCCTGACGCAGGATCGCCTTCTCGAGTTCGGTGAGCTCCACGCACGGGTCCAGTCCGAGCTCGGAAGCCAGGAGCGCCCGCGCCGTCCGCACCGTCTCCATCGCCTCGGCCTGTCGACCCTGCCGATACTGCGCCAGGCTCAGCACCACCCAGCGCCGCTCGCGCAACGGCGCCTCGGCGACGAGCGCACGCGCCTCTGCGGCGACCTCGCGAGACTCGCCCGACTGGAGTCGCGCGTCCAGGAGCAGGTCCTCGACTGCGAGACGCATCTCCCCGAGACGACCCGACGCGATCCGCGCGGGATCCCAGTCGAGGAGGTCCGTGAACGCCTCGCCCCGCCACAGGGCGAGCGCTTCCGAGAACGTGTGTGCGGCACGCTCCGGCACACCGATCTCGAGCTGCCGCGTCCCCCGCGCGACCAGTTCCTCGAATCGCTGGGCATCGACCTCCAGGGAATCGTCGTCCAGCCGGTACCCGAGGGGCGTCGTCTCGATCCGAGCGGGCGCGATGAGCCGACGCAGGCGCATGACGCACCCCTGGATCACCTTCGACCACGAGGGCGGGACTTCGTCACCCCAGAGCGCGGCCGCGAGGGACTCGGCGGGCAGCGGTTCACCGAGCCGGACCGTGAGCGCACCCATCACCGCACGATCACGCGGAGCCAGACGGATCCGGCCGTCGTCGAGTGTCAGCGTTCCGAGAACGCGCACCTCCATGTCGCCACTGTCACGCTGAAGCGAAGATCCGTCAAGACGCCCGGTACCGCACCGATACCGAGCGGACCCGAATCGGTACCCTGCTGATACCGGTGCGTCCTTCACTGAGCGAGCAGCCATCCGCTGCAGGTATCGAACGAAAGGACGTGACATGTGGACCTCACCTCGCGGCGCCCGCGCCGAGCGCGCCGCACACGCGCGTCAGGTGGGCCTGGTCGTCGTCGTGCTGGCGTGCGTGGGCCTCTCGGCGTGCACCGCCGATTCGGCGCCGTCACCCGCATCCACCACCGAGGCTGCGGTCGTCGAACCGCTGCCGGACAGCGGCGGATTCGAGGACCTCGACGCCGGCACCTATCTCGTCACCGGCTTCACCGTGCCCTTCGAGATCACCGTCCCGGACGGATGGCAGTCCTTCGGCTGGGGCGTCCTGAAGGAGGAGGCGGGTGAATGGGGCGTCTTCGTCAACTTCGGCAGCCCCCGCTACGTTCCGCCGGACGGCTGCACGTGGGAGGACACGCTCCTCGAGATCGATCAGACCCCGGAATCCTTCATCGAGGCGATGGCGGCCCAGACGTCGACGGTGACCACTCCCGCCACCGAGGTCACGATGGGCGACTTCGCCGGGCTCGAGATCGACCTCGCCGTCGAGGGCGACGTCGATATCACCGAGTGCGACCGCCAACGGATCTGCCTCTACTCGGACATCCCGCAGTGTTCGCGCATCTACGAGCACGTGACCGAGCACGAGACCGAGCGCATCCTCGACCTGAACGGCGAGCTCGCGCTGATCGCGGTGGGCGAATTCGTGCCCGTCGATCCCGCGCTGACCGCTGAAGCACGCGAGGTCTTCGACTCGATCGAGTTCGTACCCGACGGATGAACGACGACGTCGCAGGAGCATCCGCGATGAGACCCGCGAGCGATCGCGGGTCTTCCCGCATTCCCGGGCCGGTTCCGAGCCGAGCCGGACACCGGCTGGACAACGGCCGTTCGCTGCGGTTGCATGGAACGCGAGGGACACGGGCCGCGCCCCTCCGATCGAGTGCCGAGGGGGCGGATCGCAGGCTGGTCGGAGGTGGTCGATGGAGCCCCAGTTCCGCAACAAGCGGAATCGCGACTTCCAGGAGACGCGCACGCCCGTCGGCGTCGTCGGCGGCCTCGTCGGGCTCGTCGCCGCCAGTGCGGCCGCGGCGACGCTCGTGACCGTCGCGATCACGCCGGCCATCGCGGCCGTCGGCGTCGCGACATCCAGCACCATCTCGATGTTCGAGAACCTGCCCAGCTACCTCGAGATCGGCGAGCTCTCCGAGAAGAGCAACATCTACGCCACGCGGTCCGACGGCTCGGTGGTGCTGCTGGCGTCGTTCTACGACCAGAACCGCGTCGAGGTCGGCTGGGACCAGATCAACCAGTACGTGAAGGATGCCGCGATCGCGGGGGAGGATCCCCGGTTCTACGAGCACAGCGGCGTCGACCTGCAGGGCACGGTGCGTGCCGCCGCGACGACCGCGACCGGCCGCGAGACCCAGGGCGGCTCCTCGATCGCGCAGCAGTACGTGAAGAACGTGCGCGTGCAGGAATGCGAGCGCGACGCCACGAGCGAGGAGGAGCGCGACGGCTGCTACGACGCCGTGACCGAGACCACGATCGATCGCAAGCTGAAGGAGATGCGGCTCGCGATCGGCATCGAGAAGCGCTACACGAAGAGCGAGATCCTGCTCGGTTACCTCAACATCGCCGGTTTCGGCGGCACCGTGTACGGCATCGAGGCGGCGGCGAACTACTACTACAACACCTCGGCAGCGAATCTCACCCTGCCGCAGGCGGCGTCGCTCATGGCGATCGTGAACAACCCGGGCAAGTTCCGGCTCGACCAACCGGGCAGCGAGTCGAACGGCGCAGCCAACGGCTACGCGGCGAACACGGGCCGGCGCGACTACATCCTGCGGAGCATGCTCGAGGAGCGGAAGATCACGCAGGAGGAGTTCGACGCGGCGATCGCCACGCCCGTGCAGCCCGCGATCACCGAGCCGAGCACCGGATGCCAGACCGCGGCCGGCAGCGCCTACTTCTGCGACTACGTGAAGAACATCCTGCAGAACGATCCGATCTTCGGAGAGGATGAGACGACCCGACTGCTGAACTTCCGCCGCGGCGGGTACGACGTCTACACGACGCTCGACCTCGACCTGCAGAGCGCCGCCGAAGCCGCGATCTCGCGGCACGTCCCCCAGACGTTCCCGGGATGGGACGTGGGCGGCGTCATCTCGAGCGTCGAGGTGGGCACGGGCCGCGTGCTCGCGATGGCCCAGAATCGCACCTACAGCCAGGACCCGGCCGTGCTCGCGCAGGGCCCGCAGTTCACGAGCATCAACTACAACACCGACTACGACTACGGCGGTTCGCGCGGCTTCCAGCCCGGGTCCTCGTACAAGGTGTTCACCCTGGCCGAATGGCTCAGCTCGGGCAAGGGCCTCGGCGACCGCGTGGATTCGAGCCCGAAGAGCAACTGGGGCGTCTTCCAGGACAGCTGCCTCGGACCGCATTTCGCGGGCAACTGGAACCCGCGCAACGACGCGAACGAGTCGGGCGGCAACTACAGCGCGATGGAGTCCACGATCGGGTCGATCAACACGGGCTTCATCGGCATGGCCAAGCAGCTCGACCTCTGCAACATCCGCAAGCGGGCCGAGGCGTTCGGCGTGCACCGGGCCGACGGGAACACCCTCGTCCAGGGGCCGTCGTCGGTGATCGGCACGAACGAGGTGGCGCCGCTGAGCATGGCGGTCGCCTTCGCCGGCATCGCGAACAACGGGCTGACCTGCACCCCCGTCGCGATCGACCGGATCGTCGGTCGCGACGGCGAGGAGGTGGCTCCGCCGAAGTCGACCTGCACGCAGTCGGTGACCCCCGAGGTCGCGGCGGCGATGCACACGGCGCTCGGCGCCGTCATGACCAGCGGCACGGCGCAGGCCTCGAACGCCGCCACGGTGCCGCGAGTTCCGCTCATCGGCAAGACGGGCACCACCGATGGCGCCAAGGACACCTGGATGGTGGGTGCGAGCTCGCGGGTCGCGACGGCCGCCGCGGTGGTCAGCGTCAACGGCGACGCCAACCAGCGCGGTCTCAGCTTCCAGACCGGTCAGGCGGCGACCGCGCGGCATCGCATGTGGCCCGAGGTGATGTCGGTCGCCGCGGCCAAGTACGGCGGCGACGGGTTCACCCAGGCCGGAATGGGGCCGGTGACCGGGCCCGGTTCGTCGCCCGACGGCTCCGTCCCGCCCGAGGACGGCGGCGAGGACGAGGGCGAGGGCACGCCGACGCAGCCCGCGCAGGCGCCGCCCGCCGTGGAGCCCGTGCCCCAGCCCGAGCCCGAGCCGGTGCCCGTCCCAGAGCCGAACAACGCGCCCGGGAACGGGAACGGCTTCGGCGACGCCGGGTGGCCCTTCGATCCCGGCGCCGGCTGGCCATTCGATCCGGGGGGCTGACCGGAGGCCGAGCAGCGCGATGGACGGTCAGGGCGGAATCGACGACCGCGTCCCCGAATCCCACGAGGACCCGCGATCGCCGACGCCCCCGACCACGTCCAAGGTCGTCATCGAATGGCTGGGCGTGCTCGTCCCGTTCACGACGGTGCTCACCGCGCTCGCGTTCTGGTTCGGATGGACTCTCACCAACGCCCGCAGCCGGTATCTCGGCGTCGACGCCAGCGTCTTCGGCTTCACGCCGACCGACTACATCCTGGCAGCGCCGATGCGGTCATCGTCCCCGTCATCCTGATCTGCCTCGCAGGCCTCGTCTGGGTGAGCCTGCTCGCTGGAGTCAACGTGCTGCTGGACCGGCCCGCGCTCAGGCAGCCGGTCCGGATCGGCGCGACGATCGTGCTCGCGGCATCCCTGGTGGGGGTGGTCGTGGCGCTGCGGGCCATGTTCGTCGGGTTCGCACCCGGAACCCACTACCTCGCCGCCCCGCTGGTGCTGGGCGTCAGCGCGACCCTCGCCGGGACCGCGGCCGCGGTGCTGCGCCGGACGGCGTCCGACCCGAACCTCCGGCTCGCGCGCCTGTGGGGCCGTGGCGGCGTGGTGCTGACCGCGACCATCGTGGTCGCGAGCCTGTTCTGGGCCTCGACGCTGTACGCCGACGCCCTCGGCCGCGGTCGCGGCATGGACGTCGAGCAGCAGCTCGAGCGCCTCCCGTCGGTCGTGGTCTTCAGCGCGACGCCGCTCGGACTGGAACCCCCTGCCGAACCGCGGCCGGTCGACGACGGCGGGCGCTACGTCGTGAGGTACGACGGGCTCCGGCTCCTGTTGAAGTCCGGCGGGTCGTACTTCCTGCTCCCTGACGGCTGGCGGAGCGGCGACGGGCCGGTGATCGTGCTGCCCGACGAGCCCGACATCCGTTTGGAGTTCACCGCTGGAGGTGGATGAGATGAACGGCATCCCGCGTCTCGTGGGTGCGGCGTCGGCCGCCGCGCTCCTGGCGCTGCTCGGCGGGTGCGCGACGGCCGGCCCCACCGAAACGGACGATCCGACCACGGCGGCGCCGAACCCGGAACCGAACCCAGAGCCGGTCGAGACGAACGAGGTGAGGCTCACGTGGGTCGAGACGGGCGGAGCGTCGCGCGTCACCATCGAGCTTCCCGACGACCTGCCGTACTTCCCGCTCTTCTCGGTCGATGCCGAGCGCGGTGACCAGGTGCGCGTGGAGTCGGTCGGGCTCGATCCGGCCGGGGCGTTCGCAGTCTCCGATGACGGATGCAGCGGCGTGGTCCTCGTGCCCGAGGCGCCGTGCTTCATCTCCCTGGTGCTCGACGTCGATGCGGTCGGCGTCTACGAGGCGGTCCTGCACGTGACGCCCGCCGACGGATCGACGGCGAGCATCCCGGTGCTCGTCGAGGTCGAGGACGACGTGGTCGACCCCGATCCGGAGGAGACCGACGGCACCGACGGCACCGACGGGACCGACGGGACCGACGATGCGCCTTCCTCGTGAGATGCGGCGCGTCGTCGGGCGACCTCCGTCGGCCTACACGTCGAACGAGTCGCCCGGTTCGAGTGCCAGGTACTCGCCGCCGCCCTGCTCGGTCGCCCAGCCCAGCCGGGCGTTCGAGAGGTCCTTGCCGGCGCGCGAGAGCACCATCTCGTGCGTGGGGAAGGCCCGCCGGGGCTTCACCGCCATCACGTAGTCCATCGACTCGGCGATCTTCATCCAGGGCGCGCCCGCCGGCGCCGCGAGCACGTCGACCTCGACGCCGTCGGGCACCACGAACGAGTCGCCCGCGTAGTACAGCGCATCGTTGACGAGCACGCCGACGTTGTCGATCACGGGGATCGACGAGTGGATCACCGCGTGGCGCCCACCGAAGAACCGCAGCCGGAACGGACCGACCTCGACCTCGTCGCCCGCGGCGACCCGCTCGACCTCGATGCCGGCGTCGGCGGCGGCCGTGGCCATGCCGTCGGGCCCGAACACCCGCACGCCGGGACTGCGGTCGCGGATGCGGCCGAGCTGCTCGGGCGTCCAGTGATCGTCGTGCTGGTGCGTCACGACCACGGCGAGCGCGCCGGCGGCCTCGGTGATCGGGGTCGTGAACTTGCCGGGATCGATGAACAGCCGGTCGCCTGAGTGCTCCACTACCAAGGCGGCGTGCTCGAGCTTCGTGACGCGCATGCTCAGAGCCAACACCGTGTCCGGGGCGTGCGCAACGGGGTTGCCTGCCACAATCGCTGCATGACGCGTGGCCCCCGCCGACTCCTGCTCGCGGTGAACCCGTACGCCTCGTTCGGGCGGAACCGCTGGGTCGGGCCGGCGGTCGCCGAGCGGCTCGTCGACGAGGGGTACGAGGTCGCGCTGCTGCGCGAGGCGAACTTCGAGCTGCTCCGGCGCGAGACCCAGTCGGCCTTCGAGCAGGGCACCGACGGGCTCGTGGTGGTGGGCGGCGACGGCATGGTGTCGCTCGGCGTGAACATCCTCGCGCGCACCGGGATCCCGCTCGGCGTGGTCGCGGCCGGGACGGGCAATGACCTCGCTCGGGCGCTCGGCCTCCCGCACGAGCACCCCGAGGCCTCGCTCGACGCGCTCGTCGAGGGGCTGCGCCGTCCGCCCCAGGTCATCGACCTCGGGCTCGCGCACCACGGTGAGCTCAGCACGTGGTTCGCGTGCGTGCTCTCGGCGGGCTTCGACGCGGTGGTGAACGAGCGGGCCAACCGGATGGTGCGACCGCGCGGTCCGAGCCGGTACACGCTCGCGCTCATCCGCGAGCTCGCGACGTTCCGGCCGCGCCGGTACGCGATCACGCTCGACGGGTCGCGGCGCGAGCAGTCAGCCATGCTCGTCTCGGTCGCGAACACGCCCTCCCTCGGGGGCGGGATGCGCATCGTGCCGCACGCCGACCTGTCCGACGGCGTCCTCGACGTGTTCATCGTCCACCCGCTCTCCCGCGCGGGGCTGCTCGCGGTATTCCCGCGCGTGTTCGCCGGCGAGCACGTCGACCATCCCGCGGTCGAGTTCGCGCAGGCGCGACGCATCCGCATCGAGGCCGACGACATCGTCGCGTACGCCGACGGCGAGCGCATCGGCACCCTGCCCGTCGAGGTCGAGGTGGTGCCCGGAGCGCTCGCGGTGTTCGCGTGATGACCCCGGATCCTCGCGGGCGCGCTCGATTTGGAATGCGCCCGACGCGTATGCCATACTCGAACACGTTGCAACGAGGCCCCATCGTTTAGCGGCCTAGGACGCCGCCCTCTCACGGCGGTAGCGCGGGTTCAAATCCCGCTGGGGTCACCAACCGACGAAACGCCCCCGGCACCTGTGTGCCGGGGGCGTTCGTCGTTTTCCGCGCGATGCCGATCGCCCGCTAGACTCGACCGAGCGAAGGGGAGTATCCCGCCGGGGTTCGCGCTCCGGGCCACGATCGTCAGTACGAGCGTCGTCGATGACGCTCCGGTCGTGGCGGCGCACCGAGGTGCAGCCGGGAGAGACTTTCGGACTTCACCGTCCCTGCCAACCGTCCGAAAGGCGCCCCGTGACCGCACTCCCCGTCTGGTTCGAAGTCGGATCGCTCGTCGTGCTGACGCTCATCCTCGTCGCCGACCTGCTGCTGGTCATCAAGCGACCGCACGTGCCCTCGTTCCGCGAGTCGACGCTCTGGGTCGTGTTCTACATCGCGCTCGCGCTGGTCTTCGCGGGCCTGATGTTCATCATCGGCGACGCCGAGCACGGTGCGCAGTTCCTCGCCGGATGGCTGACGGAGTACAGCCTGTCGATCGACAACCTGTTCGTCTTCGTCATCATCATGGCCAGGTTCGCGGTGCCCCGGAAGTACCAGCAGGAGGTGCTGATGGTGGGCATCATCCTGGCGCTGATCCTGCGGGGCATCTTCATCCTGCTCGGCGCGCAGCTCATCGCGAACTTCAGCTGGATCTTCTACATCTTCGGCGCGTTCCTCCTGTACACGGCCGCGCAGCAGGCGTTCGGCAACCACGAGGACGACGGTGCCGACTCGGCGCTCATCCGCACGCTCCGCCGTCGCCTGCCCATCACGAACGACTACGACGGCATCAAGCTGCGCACGATGATCGACGGCAAGCGGTTCTTCACGCCCATGCTCATCGTGTTCGTCGCGATCGGCACCACTGACCTGATCTTCGCGCTCGACTCGATCCCCGCGATCTTCGGCATCACCGAGAGCCCGTTCATCGTGTTCACGGCGAACGTCTTCGCGCTCATGGGCCTGCGACAGCTCTACTTCCTGCTCGGCGGCCTGCTCGAACGCCTCGAGTACCTCAAGTACGGCATCGCGTTCATCCTGGCCTTCATCGGCGTGAAGCTCGTGCTGCACGCGATGCACGAGAACGAGCTGCCGTTCATCAACGGCGGCGAGCACATCGAGTGGGCTCCCGACATCTCGACCTGGACCTCGCTCGCCGTCATCATCGGCGCGATGGCCGTCGCGACCGTGGCGAGCCTCGTCAAGGCCAACCTCGACGCACGCCGCCGTGGCCACACGCTCGGCGAGGAGATCCCGCACTTCACCGAGGAGGGCGACCGCGCCGAGCGCGCGGGTGACGAGACCACCGCGAAGCGCTGATCCTCTCCACAGGCGTGCCGCTCGCGGCGCGCAGGTCGCTCCGCGCTTGCTAGCGTTGAGCGACTGCGGCTCGGCGACGACCCGACCCGTTCAGAGAGGACCCGATCTCGTGACGTCTGATGGCAGCGGCATCGTCCCGATTCCCAGCGGCTCGGCGCGCATCGCGCACAGCGCCCGCACGCACGTCGGCAATGTCCGCACGGTGAACGAGGATGCGCTGCTCGCGCACCCGCCGCTGTACGTCGTCGCCGACGGGATGGGCGGACACGCGCGCGGCGACGCCGCGAGCCGTGCGGTGATCGACACCTTCACGCGCCACCTCGACACCGGCCGCCCGTCCACGCCCGAGCAGGTGCTCGACGCGATCCACAGCTCGAACGAGGTCGTGCGCGCCCTGTCGGCCGACGATGACGAGGGCACCGCGGTCGCGGGCACCACCGTGGCCGGCATCGTGCTCGTCGACGCGGGCGACGGGCGCGGGGTGAACTGGATGGTCTTCAACGTGGGCGACTCGCGCGTGTACGCGTGGGACGGCCGACGGCTCGAGCAGGTCACGGTCGACCACTCGGCCGTGCAGGAACTCGTCGACGCCGGGCTGATCTCCGACGACGACGCCGAGCGCCATCCCGACCGGAACGTGATCACCCGCGCGGTGGGCGCCGACGACGTGGTCGAGCCCGACGTGTGGCTCGTGCCGGCGACGGGTCGCCAGGTCTTCCTGATCTGCTCCGACGGTCTGTCGAAGGAGGTCGGCGACGAGCGGATCGCCGAGATCCTCACCGGGCATTCCATGCACGCTGCAGGGCTCGCCGGCGAGCTCGTCGATGCGGCGCTCGCGGCGGGGGCCCGCGACAACGTGACGGCCGTGGTCGTCGAATCCGATCTCGGCGGTGCTGCCGACGGTGATGGGGCCACGCGCGACCGCGACGGCGCGCTGCCCGCCGACGTCGAGCAGACCCGGCCGAGGGGAACGGTGGACGAGGGTGGACTCCCGGCCTGACGCGGGCGGGCGGTGGCTGTCGGCGGCTCCCGGGCAGCCGCCGGTGCGGTTCCGGCCCCCGTCGCCGCCGCCCGACCTGCCCGGGTACACCCCGCTCGGGCTGCTCGGATCCGGTGAGTTCGCCGACGTGTTCCTGTACGAGCAGCGGCTCCCGCCACGCAAGGTCGCCGTGAAGGTGCTGCTCGCCGACGACATCGACGCGGGCACGCGCGCCCAGTTCGTCGCCGAGGCGAACCTCATGGCGCGACTGTCGGCGCATCCGTTCATCGTGACGATCTTCCACGCCGACGTCTCGGCCGACGGCCGCCCGTACTTCGTCATGGAGTACTGCTCGGGGCCCAGCCTGTCCGAGCGGTACAAGCGACAACCGCTCACCGTCGAGGATGCGCTGCGTACCGGCATCCGCCTCTCGGGAGCGGTGGCGACCGCGCACGCGGCCGGCATCCTCCACCGAGACATCAAGCCCGCGAACGTCCTCACCAACGACCACGGCTGGCCCGCGCTCAGCGACTTCGGCATCTCGAGCGACCTCGAGGGCGACCTGCCCGTGCACAGCACGTCGCTCACCGCCGACCCCGCCGCGACCGGGTCGGACACCGGCTCCGACCGCGCGGCGGTCGGCGTCAGCGTGCCGTGGTCTCCGCCCGAGCTGTTCGACGACGACCCCAGGCCCGACACGCGCAGCGACGTCTTCGCGCTCGCGGCCACCGTGCACACGCTGCTCGGGGGGCGTGCGCCGTTCGAGGTACCGGGTCGATCGAACGGCCCGCGCGACCTCATCGGTCGGATCCAGCGGGGCCGTATCACCCCGATCGGCCGCGACGACGTGCCCGCGAGCCTCGAGGCGGTGCTGGCGACCGGCATGGCGGTGCGCCGGGAGGACCGCTTCCAGAGCGCCGTCGAGCTGGGCCGCGCGCTGCAGCGCATCGAGCTCGAGCTCGGCTACGCGGTGACCGGCATCGAGGTGCCGGGTCTGCCTCCCGTCGCGCCTACCGACGCTGAGCCCGCCGACGGAGCGGTCGGAGCCGATGGCGAGGTCCGCAACGAGGCGGCGACGAGGGCACGATCGGTCCGGGTCGTCCACGCCGACGCGCCGCCCGTGATCGCGCCGGCGTTCGACGCGGTGGCCGGCGCGGCTGCGACGCACGCCCGCGGCATGCGCGAGGTGCGGGCGCGGGGGGCGCAATCCGCGCCATCCGCCCCGCCCTCGGCGCCGGTCGACGATGGAACGGTGCTCCTGGGTGCGGTCGGCCCCGAGCCGCGCTCCGCCCCGGAAGACGCCGAGCCGGTGGTCGACGCCCCGCCGCCGCGGTCGTCGCGACGGCGCGCGCTCGTCGTCGGAATCGCGGTCGCGGCCGCGGCCGCGCTGCTGGCCGCGGTGGGCGCGGCGGTCGTGCTCGGGTGAGCCGAGGGCGGGTCCGAAGGCGCAGGCGACGTGGTTAGGGTGGGGGCGTGAGCCAGCCCGACTTCACCGTGCCCCCGCCTGGGCTCGTGCCCGACGCCTCGGAGCCCGAGACGCCGGAGCGCACGGACCAGGCGCCCGACCGGCTCACGGCGTTCCGACCCGAGGCGCCGTCGGCTGCCGCCGCGCCGCGACGCGGCTGGCGCCTCCGCAGCGCCGACGGCATCGAGTTCGCGGTCCGCAGCCGCGTCGTCGTCGGCCGCGACCCGCGGCCCGACGCGGTCGCCGGAGGGGCCGAACCGGTCGCGATCCCCGATCCCGCGCGCTCGATGTCGAAGACGCACGTCCTGCTCGAGGTCGACGGCGACCGCCTCACGGCGACCGACCTCGATTCGACGAACGGGGTACGGATCTGGCCTGACGGCGGCGACCCGATCGAGCTTGCGCCCGGCATCGCCGCGCCGGTGCCGGTCGACGCCGTGCTGCTGCTCGGCGACATCGCGCTCCTCGCCGACCTCGCGCCCGACCGCTCCGCGTGAGGTCATCGGACCGTTCCCCCGGCGTCGGGATGGTAGCCTTGCGGGGTGCTCAGCGGCCGGCTCCTCCTTCTCCGCCGCGACGGGGCCTCGTTCTGACGGCCTTCCCCGTCGCGGAGTTCGTCGTCGGCTGCCACACCCGTCACGAGGAAGAACGCATCCATGACCGCGACTGAGCAGTACCCGAGCATCCCCGACCGCCCGCGCACCCTGGCCGAGAAGGTCTGGGATGCGCACCTGGTGAAGAAGGGCGAGGACGGCACGCCCGACCTCATCTACATCGACCTGCACCTCGTGCACGAGGTCACCAGCCCGCAGGCCTTCGACGGCCTGCGCATGGCCGGCCGCCCCGTCAGGCGGCCCGACCTCACCATCGCGACGGAAGACCACAACACGCCGACGCTCGACATCGACAAGCCCATCGCCGACCCGACGAGCCGCACCCAGATCGAGACGCTCCGCCGCAACGCCGCGGAATTCGGCATCCGGATCCACTCGCTCGGCGACAAGGAGCAGGGCATCGTCCACGTCGTGGGCCCGCAGCTCGGCCTGACGCAGCCCGGCATCACGGTCGTCTGCGGCGACAGCCACACGTCCACGCACGGCGCGTTCGGCGCCATGGCGTTCGGCATCGGCACGAGCGAGGTCGAGCACGTCATGGCCACCCAGACGCTGCCGCTGAAGCCGTTCAAGACCATGGCGATCACGGTCGAGGGCGAGCTGCGCCCCGGCGTCACCGCGAAGGACATCATCCTGGCCGTGATCGCGAAGATCGGCACCGGCGGCGGGCAGGGCTACGTGCTGGAGTACCGCGGCAGCGCCATCCGCTCGCTGTCGATGGACGGCCGCATGACGATCTGCAACATGTCGATCGAGGCCGGCGCTCGCGCCGGCATGGTCGCGCCAGACGAGACGACCTTCGCCTACCTGAAGGGCCGGGCCCACGCCCCGCAGGGCGCCGAGTGGGACGCCGCGGTCGACTACTGGAGGACCCTGCCCACCGACGAGGGCGCCGTCTTCGACGCCGAGGTGTTCATCGACGCGAACGAGCTCGAGCCGTTCGTCACCTGGGGCACCAACCCGGGCCAGGGCGTCTCGCTCAGCGATGTCGTGCCCGACCCGGCCGCCATCGACGACCAGCACGAGCGCGCCGCCGCCGAGCGCGCGCTGGAGTACATGGACCTCCGCCCCGGGACCCCGCTGAAGCAGATCCCGGTCGACGCCGTCTTCATGGGCTCGTGCACCAACAGCCGGATCGAGGACCTGCGGGCCTTCGCCTCGATCGTCAAGGGCCGCAAGAAGGCCGATGGCGTGCGCGTCATGGTCGTGCCCGGCTCGGCGCGCGTGCGCCTCGAGGCCGAGGCCGAGGGCCTCGACAAGGTGTTCGAGGAGTTCGGCGCCGAGTGGCGCTTCGCCGGCTGCTCGATGTGCCTCGGCATGAACCCCGACCAGCTCGCGCCGGGTGAGCGCTGCGCCTCGACGTCGAACCGCAACTTCGAGGGTCGCCAGGGCAAGGGCGGCCGCACCCACCTGGTCTCGCCGCTCGTCGCGGCCGCGACCGCCGTGCGCGGCACGCTGTCGAGCCCGTGGGACCTCGAACAGGACGCGCCCGGGGATCTCGGCACGCCCGCCGTCCCGGCCTTCTCGACCACCGCTCCGGAGGGCGACTGACATGGAGAAGTTCAGCACCGTCACCGGCGTCGCGGCCCCGCTGCGCCGCTCGAACGTCGACACCGACCAGATCATCCCCGCGGTCTTCCTCAAGCGCGTCACCAAGACCGGTTTCGACGACGCGCTCTTCCACGCATGGCGGCAGGATCCCGGGTTCGTGCTCAACCAGCCGGCCTACGCGGGCGCCTCGATCCTCATCGCCGGTCCCGACTTCGGCACCGGGTCCAGCCGCGAGCACGCTGTCTGGGCGCTGCGCGACTTCGGCTTCCGCGTCGTCGTCTCCAGCCGTTTCGGCGACATCTTCCGCGGCAACTCGGGCAAGCAGGGACTGCTCGCCGCGCAAGTGGCCTACGAGGACGTCGAGCTGCTGTGGGAGGTCATCGAAGCCCAGCCGGGAATAGCCGCGACCGTCGATCTGGTTGAGCGTACGGTGAGCATCGGCTCGCTCACGGTTTCATTCGAGATCGACGATTACACTCGGTGGCGGCTCCTGGAAGGGCTCGACGACATCGGGCTCACCCTCCGGGACGAGCCGGCCATCGCCGAGTTCGAGTCGCACCGAGAGGCGTGGCGGCCGACGACCCTCCCCATCCGGGAGCCGGCAGAGACAGGGAACTGAGTGAACACACTCGTGGATGACGCGAAGCAGCACGGCACGGCGGTCGGCCTTCCGGTCGACCGCATCACGATCAACGGCGGCAAGCCGCTTCGCGGTCGGATCGAGTTGAAGGGCGCCAAGAACCTCGTCACCAAGGCGATGGTGGCGGCGATCCTCGGCGACACCCCGAGCGTCCTCAAGGACGTGCCGAACATCAGCGACGTGCGGATCGTGCGCGGGCTGCTCGAGGTGCACGGCGTGACCGTCACCGAGGGCGCCGACGTGGGCGACCTCGTGCTCGACCCGTCCGCGGTCGAGACGGCGCACATGGCCGAGGTCGACGCGCACGCGGGCTCCAGCCGCATCCCGATCCTCTTCTGCGGCCCGCTGCTGCACCGCCTCGGCGAGGCGTTCATCCCCGACCTCGGCGGATGCCGCATCGGCGACCGCCCGATCGACTACCACCTCGAGGTGCTGCGCAACTTCGGCGCCATCGTCGAGAAGCTCCCGAGCGGCATCCGCATGTCGGCTCCCAACGGGCTGCACGGCGCGAAGGTCGCGCTGCCGTACCCCAGCGTGGGCGCCACCGAGCAGGTCCTGCTCACCGCGGTGCTCGCCGACGGCATCACCGAGCTGTCGGGGGCGGCGATCGAGCCCGAGATCATGGACCTCATCAACATCCTGCAGAAGATGGGCGCCATCATCTCGGTCGACACCGACCGCGTCATCCGCATCGAGGGCGTCGAGAAGCTGCAGGGCTACACGCACCGCGCCCTGTTCGACCGCAACGAGGCCGCGAGCTGGGCGGCGGCGGCGCTCGCGACCGAGGGCGACATCTTCGTCGGCGGCGCGCGCCAGGCCGAGATGCTCATGTTCCTCAACGTCTTCCGCAAGGTCGGCGGCGCGTTCGACATCGCCGAGGACGGCATCCGCTTCTACCACCCCGGCGGCGAGTTGAAGCCCGTCATCATCGAGACCGACGTGCACCCCGGGTTCATGACCGACTGGCAGCAGCCGCTCGTCGTCGCGCTGACCAAGGCCAAGGGCGTCTCGATCGTGCACGAGACCGTCTACGAGCAGCGCTTCGGCTTCGTCGATGCGCTCGTCGAGATGGGCGCATCGATCGAGGTGCACAAGGAGTGCCTCGGCGGCCGGCCCTGCCGGTTCGGCCAGCGCAACTTCAAGCACTCCGCGGTCATCTCGGGCCCGGCGCAGCTGCACGGCGCCGACATCGAGGTGCCCGACCTCCGCGGCGGCTTCAGCCACCTCATCGCGGCGCTGACCGCCGAGGGTCGTTCCACGGTGTCGAACGTCGGGATCATCGCGCGCGGCTACGAGAACTTCATCACCAAGCTGGAGCTGCTCGGAGCGGACTTCGCGCTCGAAGGATAATGGGTCGGTGCCCCAACGTGACCCCGCCGCGACGACCGCGGTGAAGCCCGGCGCCGAGAAGCGCCGTCCCTCGTTCTTCTGGGTGCTCGCCGCCCTCATCCTGCCGCTGTGGAACCTGTCGGTGAAGTACCGCTTCCACCACGGCGAGCGGATGCCGCAGGCCGGTGCGTTCGTGCTGTCGCCGAACCACTACAGCGAGATCGACCCTGTCGTGATGGGCGTGGCGACCTGGAAGCTCGGGCGCGCCCCGCGCTTCCTCGCCAAGGCGTCGCTGTTCAAGAACCCGGTGCTCGGCTGGTTCCTCCGCACGTCGGGCCAGATCCCGGTCGAGCGCGCGGGCAGCCAGAGCCACGCGGCGATCCGAGCGGCCGAGCAGCTCGTCGAGAAGGGTCGCGTCGTCATCGTCTACCCCGAGGGCTCGCTGACGCGCGACCCCGACCTGTGGCCGATGCGCGGCAAGACCGGCGCCGTGCGCATCGCGCTCGAACGCGGCATCCCGGTCGTCCCGGCGGCTCACTGGGGGACCCAGGCGATCCTGCCGCGCTACGGCAAGAAGCTCAGCCTGTTCCCGCGCAAGACCGTCGACGTGATCATCGGGGAGCCGCTCGACCTGTCGGCGTACGAGGGCAAGCCGCTCGACACCGCCAACCTCACCGCGGCCACGAACGAGCTGATGGATGCGATCGCGGCGCTCCTCGGCGAGCTGCGCGGCGAGACGCCGCCCGCCGAGCGATGGGACCCCGCCAAGCACGGGCAGAAGGAGACGGGGCGCCTCGATGGCTAGGACGCCGGGCCGCCGTGCGCCCGGCAAGCGCGTCGCCGTGCTCGGCGCCGGGAGCTGGGGCACCACGTTCGCGAAGATCCTCGCCGACGGCGGGGCCGACGTCGTGCTCTGGGCGCGCCGGCCCGAGCTGGCCCGCGAGATCCAGGAGGCCAAGCGCAACAGCGACTACCTCCCCGGCGTCAACCTGCCGATCGGGCTGCGCGCCACGAGCCGGCTCGACCTCGCACTGGCCGGCGCCGAGCAGGTCTACGTGAGCGTGCCGAGCCAGACCCTGCGCGAGAACCTCATCGCCGCCGAACCGCACCTGCACGCGCAGGCGACGATCGTCTCGCTCATGAAGGGCGTGGAGAAGTCGACCGGGCACCGCATGAGCGAGGTGATCGCCGAGGTGCTGCCGATCGCCGAGGCGCAGATCGCGGTGATCTCGGGCCCGAACCTCGCGCTCGAGATCGCCAAGGAGCAGCCGACCGCGGCCGTGGTGTCGTCGACCAGCTTCGAGACCGCGCACGCCGTGGCATCCGTCGCCCGCAACAAGTACTTCCACTCGTTCGTGAACACCGATGTCATCGGCACCGAGTTCGGCGGCGTGCTGAAGAACCTCATCGCGGTCGCGATCGGCATCGTCGACGGCGCCGGCTACGGCGAGAACACGAAGGCGTCGATCATCACGCGAGGCCTGGTCGAGATGACCGACTTCGCGGTCGCGTACGGGGCGCACTCCGACACGCTCTCCGGACTCGCGGGGCTCGGCGACCTCATCGCCACCTGCCAGTCGCCGCTGTCGCGCAACAACACCGCCGGGCGCCTGCTCGGCCAGGGCTACAAGCTGCCCGAGGTCGTCAACCAGATGCAGCAGACCACCGAGGGTCTCGCGTCGGTCGGGCCGATCCTCGAGCTGGCGCGCGCGAAGGGCGTCGAGATGCCCATCGTCGAGCAGGTCCGGCAGGTGCTCGCGGGAACGCTCGCACCGAAGGACATCGCGCCGCACCTCACGACCGACGACGAGCCACAGGGCGAAAGGACGATGGATGGACAAGCTCAGGGTGGTTCTGCTCTTCGGCGGGCGGTCAAGCGAGCACTCGATCAGCTGCGCGACGGCGGGCGGGGTGCTCACGGCGATCGACCGTGACCGCTTCGAGCTGATCCCCATCGGCATCACACGCGAGGGCGCGTTCGTGCTGGAGGCCGACGACCCGGCGCGTTTCGCGCTCGACCCGCAGCACCTGCCCGAGGTGGTCGACAACGGCACCCGCGTGCAATGGCCCGAGTCCGCGGCGAGCCGTGAGCTGCGGGTCGTCTCGGCCGACGGCGAGGAGTCCTCGCTCGGCGACGTCGACGTGGTCTTCCCCATCCTGCACGGCCGGTTCGGCGAGGACGGCACGGTCCAGGGCCTGTTCGAGCTGCTCGGCCTGCCGTACGTCGGCAACGGCGTGCTCGCGTCGGCGATCGGCATGGACAAGCACGTCACGAAGACGGTGCTCGAGGGGGCCGGCATCCCCGTCGCGCCGTGGGTCACGCTGACCCGCGCCGCCTGGGACGGCGACCGCGACCTCTGGGAGCGGCGCGTGCACAGCCTCGGGCTCCCCGCGTTCGTCAAGCCCGCGCGAGGGGGCTCGTCGGTCGGCGTCAGCCGCGTGGCCGACTGGAGCGAGCTCGACGCCGCGCTCGAGGTGGCGTTCGCCGAAGACCGGACGGTGCTCGTCGAAGCCGCCGTCAGCGGTCGTGAGATCGAGTGCGGCGTGCTCGAGTCGCGCGACGGCGGCCCGGCACGCGTGAGCGTCGCGGGCGAGATCGTGCTCGACGGCCGTGACTTCTACGACTTCGAGGGCAAGTACCTCGACGGCGCCGGCGTCGAGCTGGTCTGCCCGGCCGACCTCGGCGACGGCGAGTCGGCCGAGCTGCAGCGCGTCGCACAGCGCGCGTTCGCGGCCATCGGCGGCGAGGGCCTGGCACGCGTCGACGTGCTCTACACGGGCGACGAGTTCGTGGTGAACGAGGTGAACACGCTGCCCGGCTTCACGCCGATCTCGATGTTCCCCACGTGCTGGATGAACTCGGGGCTCAGCTACCCCGAGCTGATCGCCGAGCTCATCGACCTCGGCGTCGCGCGCGGCGCCCGCTAGGCGATCGTGCCGGCCGGCCTCACTCGCCGGCCGGCACGTCGTCGAGGTCGGTGCACCCGCCGTCGGCGGGGATCGCGGAGACCGCGGGGGAGAGGTCGGTGATGACCGTGGTGCCCGCGACGACGTCGTTGTCGACGACGACCTCGACCGCCGGCGTGCGCCCGTACGTGACGAAGCGGTAGCGCGGCGCGTCGGACTCGTCGATGATCCAGTCGACGTCGTCGACGCTCACGCAGCGCAGCGTCGTCGGGCCGGGCGGTTCGACGCCGCAGCGCAGCAGCACCGATGCGGGCGAGCCCCACGCGCCCGTGCCCTGGGCGTTCGTCTCGCGAGCCGCCTGGCCGGCGACCTCGTCGGGCAGGCGCACGACGACCGCGGCGCAGTCGGCGTCGGCCGCGTCGGGGGCGGGATCGAACGGCACGGCCTGGCTGCAGCCTGTGAGCGCGGCGAGAGCAGCGAGGGCGACGGATGCCGCGGCAGCGCGCCTCGGCAGGGCGCCTGCGGCGCGGCGGAAGCGGGGAGCGGACATCGTCGTCCACGCTACCGTGGGAGCCATGGAGCCCCCTGCACGCCGGCCGTCCCCCACGATCGGGGAGCTCGGCGAATCGGCCGTGCTGGCGCGGGTCCTCCCGAGGCTGCGATCGGGCGACTCGTCGCTGCTCGGGCCGGGCGACGACGCCGCGGTGGTCGCCGCGCCCGACGGCCGCTTCGTGGTGACGAGCGACATGATGGTGCACGGCCCGGACTTCCGGCTCGCCTGGTCGACGCCGCACGACCTCGGCTGGAAGGCCGCCGCGACGAACCTCACGGACGTGGCGGCGATGGGTGCTCGTCCGACGGCCCTGGTCGTCTCGATCGCGGCCCCGACCGAGCTGCCGGTCACCGTGCTCGAGGGCATCGCCGACGGGCTCCGCGACGCGCTCGCCGAGCTCGCGCCCGGTGCGGGCGTGGTCGGCGGCGACCTCTCGGCCTCGCACGCGCTCACGATCGCGGTCACGGCGTTCGGCGACCTCGAGGGGCGCCGCCCCGTGCTGCGGTCCGGCGCCCGGCCGGGTGACGTCGTCGCGCACGCCGGCGCTCGCGGCGACGCGGCGCGCGGGCTCGCGCTGCTCTTCGCCGAGGGCCGCGATGTGTCCGGCGAGCCGGATGCCGCCGGGGCCGCCGCCGTGCGGGCGCGCAACCCCGCGCTCGTCGCCGCGCAGCTCGCGCCGGTGCCCCCCGTCGGCGCGGGCGTCGTCGCCGCACTCGCCGGGGCGACGGCGATGCTCGACGTCAGCGACGGCCTGGCGCGGGACGCGCGCCGGATGGCGGAGGCGAGCGGCGTCGGCATCGACTTCCACCGGGCGGCGCTCGGAGCCGATCCGATCATCGCGCTCGCGGGGGCGGAGGACCACGGCCTGCTCGCCGCCTTCCCGCCCGGCGTCGTGCCGCCGCATCCCTTCGAGGTCGTCGGCACGGCGAACGCCGATACCGGCCGGCTCACGCTCGACGGCGCGCCCGTCGACACGAGCGGCTGGGACCCCTATGCGGGCTGGGACGGCGTCTCGGGCTGAGCGGCCGCAGAGGCCCACCACAGCGTCGTCTCGCCGTAGTCGCGGCGACGCTCCGGGGCGATGCCCTCGGGCCAGGTGGGTTCGGGCGAGCGCGAGCTGCGCTCGACGACGACGGTCGCGCCGTCGGCCAGCCGGGGCGCGAGCAGTTCGAGGTCGCGGGCGAGCTCGCGTTCGCCGAGGTCGTAGGGCGGGTCGATGAACGCGAGGTCGACGCCGTCGGCCGCCGACTCGAGGTACGAGGCGACGCTGCGCACCTCGACGCGGATGCGCGGGGGCCGGCCGCGCGCGGCGCGGGAGACCGCGGCGGCGTTGCGACGGCACACCTCGGCGGCGCCCTTCGCCCGCTCGACCAGCACGACCTCGCTCGCGCCGCGGCTGGCCGCCTCGAGCCCGAGCGCGCCCGACCCGGCGTACAGGTCGACCACGACCGCGCCGTCGACGGCGTCGCGCGCCTCGAGCGCCGAGAAGATCGCCTCGCGCACACGGTCGCTCGTCGGACGAGTGCCCGACCGGGGCACCGCCAGCGCGAGCGAGCCGGCGTAGCCGGCGATGATGCGGGTCATGTCTCGGGAGCATAACGGGCGCCTCCCGCACGCTGCCATGATGGAGGGGTGGATGACACGACCGACGCCCTGCACGCCGATCCGTCCCGCCACCGGGGGCACGAACAGCAGACCATCGACCGACTCTGGGACTTCGCCGACCCGGCGGGCAGCGAGGAGCGCTTCCGTGCGGCCGCGGCCGACGAGTCGCACTCGGCGCACGAGCGCGCGGTGATGTCGACGCAGCTCGCCCGGGCCATCGGCATCCAGCATCGTGTCGAGGAGGCGCTCGGCCTGCTCGACGAGCTCGAGGCCGCCGAGCGCGAGGGCGAGACGCCCGAGGAGGCCGCCGAGCTCCGCGCCCGCATCGCGCTCGAGCGCGGACGCATCGCGGCGGCGGGCGACCACGGCGACGACGCCGTGCCGCTGTTCACCATGGCCGTGCGCGAGGCGGCGCTCGGCGGATCGACGTTCCTCGTGCTCGACGCGCTGCACATGCTGGCGCTCAACGACACGGGCCACGAAGAGGAGTGGGCGACCGAGGGCTTCGACATCCTCGATGACGTGCGCGACCCGCGGCTGAAGCGCTGGGGCGTCGCCCTGCACAACAACCTCGGCTGGACCAAGCACGACGGCGGCGACGCGCAGGCCGCGCTGTACCACTTCGAGAAGGCGGTCGACGCGGCCGACCGCTACGGCACGGCGGGGCAGCAGCACGTCGCGCGCTGGTCGGTCGGGCGCGCCCTGCGCACCCTCGGCCGGAACGACGAGGCGCTCGAGCTGCAGCGCGAGCTCGCCCGCGCGCGGCCCGACGACACCTACGTGCAGGCCGAGATCGAGGCGCTCGAGGCGGCGACGACGGAGGCGGAGCCTACGATCGAGGCATGACGGCCGATCTCGTCGCCGAGGGCGGGCTCACGCTCGACAGCCGGCTCACGGGCCCCCTCGGCGGGCGCACCGCGCAGGCGCTCCAGCGCGCGTTCGGCTATGCGACCGTCGGCGACCTGCTCGCCCACTATCCGCGCCGATACGCGCAGCGCGGCGAGCTCACGGCCCTGGCCGAGCTGCCGCTGGAGGAGAACGTCACGATCGTCGCCGAGGTGCTCGAGGTCCGCGAGCGCACGATGCGATCGCGGCGCGGATCCATCCTCGAGGCGAAGATCTCCGACGGCACCGGCATCCTCACCCTGACCTTCTTCAACCAGAAGTGGCGCGCCAACGAGCTGAGGCCCGGCGTGCGCGGCATGTTCGCCGGCAAGGTCTCCGACTACAAGGGTGCGCGCCAGCTCGCGCATCCCCAGTACGAGCTGTTCGACGACGAGCAGCCGCTCGCAGGTGCCGATGCCGCGGCGGTCCGGTGGGCGACGGCACCGATCCCGATCTACCCGGCGACCGCCGCGCTCTCGAGCTGGGACCTCCAGAAGGCGATGCAGGTGCTCCTCGACCGGCTCGTCGCCGTCGAGGATCCGCTACCCGAGCCGGTCCGGGCCGCGCGCGGCCTGCTCGCGCACCGCGACGCGCTCGAGCGCGTGCACCGTCCCGAGCGCGACGAGGACTGGAAGGCCGCCCGCCGCACCCTCCGGTTCACCGAGGCATTCGTGCTCCAGACGGCGCTGCTCGAGCGCCGCGCCGCGGCACGCGCGCACGAGGCCGTGCGCCGCGAGCCCGCGCCCGGGGGCCTCTTCGAGCGCTTCGAGGCGGCCCTGCCGTTCGCCCTCACCGACGACCAGGTCGCGGTGGGCGGCGAGATCCTGCACGACCTCGCGCAGCCGGTGCCGATGAACCGGCTCGTGCAGGGCGAGGTGGGGTCCGGCAAGACGGTGGTGGCGCTGCGGGCCATGCTCGCGGTCGCCGAATCGGGCGGCCAGGCGGCGCTGCTCGCGCCGACCGAGGTCCTGGCGGCGCAGCACCTCCGCTCGATCGCCCGGATGCTCGGCCCCGAGCTCGCCGCCGAGGTCATGCCGACCCTCGTCACCGGGCAGCTCCCGGCGGCCGACCGACGACGGGCCGCGCTACGGGTCGCGGCCGGGCAGGCGCGCATCGTGGTCGGCACGCACGCCCTGCTCGGCGACACCACCTCGTTCGCCGACCTCGGGCTCGTCGTCGTCGACGAGCAGCACCGCTTCGGCGTCGAACAGCGCGAGGCGCTCCGGCTCAAGGGCCGGCACCCGCACGTGCTCGTGCTCACCGCCACGCCCATCCCGCGCACGGTGGCCATGACGGTCTTCGGCGACCTCGACGTGTCGACGATCCGGCAGCTGCCCGCTGGCCGGGCCGGCATCGAGACGCACGTGGTCCCGCTGGCCGAGCGGCCCGCGTGGCGGGCACGGGTCTGGGAGCGACTCGCCGAGGAGCTCGCCGAGGGCCGGCAGGGGTTCGTCGTCTGCCCGGCGATCGACGCGAAGGCCCTCGAGGAGGCCGACCCGCCCGAGGGCGAGGCGGCGCCGAGCGCCGGCCCCGCGGCATCCGTCGCCTCGGTGCTCGCCGAGCTGCAGGCCAACCCCCACCTCGCGACGGCGCGCATCGCCCCGCTGCACGGCCGCATGGGCGCCGACGAGAAAGACGAGACCATGCGCTCGTTCGCGGCCCACGACCTCGACGTGCTCGTCGCCACGACCGTCATCGAGGTCGGCGTCGACGTGCCGAACGCCAGCACGATGGTCGTGGCCGACGCCGACCGCTTCGGCGTCTCGCAGCTGCACCAGCTGCGCGGGCGGGTCGGCCGCGGGAGCGTGCCCGGGCTCTGCCTGCTCGTGACCGGCGCCGAGCCGGGCAGCCTCGCGCGCGAGCGACTCGACGCGGTCGCCGCGACGCTCGACGGGTTCGAGCTCGCTCGCGTCGACCTCGAGCTGCGGCAGGAGGGCGATGTGCTCGGGGCGACGCAGTCCGGCGGCAGGTCGTCGCTCAAGCTGCTGCGCGCGGCGCGCGACGGCGACCTCATCGCCGATGCCCGCGACGCGGCGGCCGGGGTGCTCGCCGACGATCCGAAACTCGCCGCGCATCCCGCGCTGTCGGCGGCTGTGCGCCGCCGGCTCGACGACGAGACGAGCGAGTACCTGAGCAGGGGCTGAGACTCTCCCGGAGCCGTTCCCGAGGCCCGATCGCGCACTACGCTGGCACGTATGCAGCGGATCGCCGTCGTTCCCGGATCGTTCGACCCCGTCACACGGGGGCACCTCGACGTCATCGAGCGTGCGGCGGGCCTCTACGACCAGCTGCACGTGGTCGTCGTCCACAACCCCGACAAGTCGGCGCTGCTGCCCATCGCCCAGCGCGTGGCGCTCATCGAGCAGTCGATCGCCGACGCGCACATCCCCGGCGACATCGTCGTCGCCTCGTGGAGCATGGGCCTGCTGGTCGACTACTGCACCGATGTCGGCGCCTCGGTGCTCGTCAAGGGCATCCGTTCGGCGGTCGACGTCGGCTACGAGACGCCCATGGCGATCGTGAACCGCCACCTCGCGGGCGTCGAGACGGTGTTCCTGCTTCCCGACCCGGCCAACGGGCACGTGTCGAGCTCGCTCGTGCGGCAGGTCTCCGCGCTCGGCGGCGACGTCAGTCCATACGTGCCGCGCGCGGTCGCGGAGTTCCTCCAGGGGGCGATGCGCCCGTGAGCGAGCCGGCGGCCGTCGCCGATCCCACGCTCGTGCCCGCGATGGGCATCGAGGAGGTCGGTGATCGCGCCGTCGGCATCGTGAGGAACGTCGAGACCGTCATCAGCGGCAAGCGCGATGCGGTCACCGCCGCGCTCACGGTGCTCCTGGCCGAAGGGCACCTCCTCATCGAGGACGTGCCGGGCGTCGGCAAGACGATGCTCGCCAAGGCGCTGGCCCGCTCCGTGGACTGCAGCGTCAGCCGCATCCAGTTCACGCCCGACCTGCTGCCGAGCGACGTGACCGGCGTCTCCGTCTTCGACCAGGCCTCGCGCCGGTTCGAGTTCAAGCACGGGCCCGTGTTCGCCAACATCGTGATCGGCGACGAGATCAACCGCGCGAGCCCCAAGACGCAGTCCGCGCTGCTCGAGTGCATGGAGGAGCGACAGGTCACCGCCGACGGCACGACCTACCGCCTGGAGCAGCCGTTCACGGTCGTCGCGACGCAGAACCCGGTCGAGATGGAGGGCACCTATCCGCTGCCCGAGGCCCAGCGCGACCGGTTCATGGCCCGCATCTCGATGGGCTACCCGTCGCCGTCCGACGAGCTCGACATGCTCGCGCAGCGCGAGACCGCCAGCCCCCTCGACACGCTCGAGCCCGTGGTGTCGCTCGCCGAGCTGCGCGCCATGATCGCCGCCGTGCACCGGGTGTTCACGTCGCAGCCGGTCAAGGAGTACGCCGTCGAGCTCGCGCGCGCCACGCGCGACGACCGGCAGCTCCGGCTCGGCGCGAGTCCGCGCGCGACGCTGCAGCTCATCCGCGCCGCGAAGGCGCACGCGGCCATGCACGGCCGCGACTTCGTCCTCCCCGACGACGTCGACGCGATGGCGGTGCCGGTGCTCGCGCACCGCCTCGTGCCGACCAGTCGCGCGGTCGGCGGCCACGATCGCGACGGCGGGCCGCTCATCGACGCGATCGTGCGTCGCGTGGTCGCCGACACCCCGGTTCCGGTCGGCAGCGCCCGGAGGGAGTGAGCGCCATGCCGCGAGCCCGCGCCGCACGCGCCCAGGCGCGTCCTCGCCTCACCGGGCGCGGCATCGCGCTCGTGGCGATCGGCGCGGTCCTGTTCGCGGTCGCACTGTGGTTCGACCTTCGCGACATCATGCTGCTCGCGTCCGTGGGGCTGGCGATGCCCCTCGCCGCGCTCGGGTTCCTCGGGCTGCGCGCCCCGCGGCTCGCGGTGACCCGCGCATTCGAGCCGCCCGTGGTGCGCGCCGGCGAGTCGGCCCTGGTGCGCCTCCGCGTGCAGAACCGCAGCAGGCGGGCGTTCGACGGCGCGCACTGGCGCGATCTCGCGCACCCGGCGCTGCACCCGCCCGGTGAGGCGGTGCTGCCTGCGGTGGGGCGCCACGAGGGCGCGCTGCCATCCGGTGACGACACCGTGCGCCTCGAGTACCGCATCCGCACGCCGCGCCGCGGGGTCTTCGACATCGGGCCGCTCCGCATCGCGGTCACCGACCCGTTCGGCCTGGCCCGCATCGACCGCGTGGTCGGCACGCCCCGGGAGATCGTGGTCACGCCCCGCGTGACACCGCTCGAATCGGCCGTGGGCGTCGTGGCCAGCGTCGACGGCGACGTGCACGCGCTGCAGCGGCGCACGCACCCGAACAGCGACGAGCTCATCGCCCGCGAGTACCGCTACGGCGATCCGCTTCGACGCGTGCACTGGGGGGCGACGGCGCGCCGCGGCGAGCTCATGGTGCGCGACGAGGAGCAGCGCGGCGACCCCGAGGTGCGGCTGCTGCTCGACACGGCGCTCGGCGGGCGGGCGCGCCATCCGTCGGCGGATGCCCACGACCATGCCGCGACGCTCGACCCCGCGTTCGAGTTCGGGGTCGAGATCGCGGCCTCGCTCGGCGTGCATCTGCTCTCGCACGGCTTCCGGGTGCGCCTCGATCCGCTCGAGGACCCGGAGGCGTCGGGCGGTGCGATCGCCGCGGAACCGGGCGGCTATCGTGCCGCCGGCGGTGACGCCGTGCTGCTCGAGGACCTCGCCCGCCTCGAGCCGCCGCGCCGCGACGCCCGTCGCGAGCCGGGCCGGCGCAGCGCCCCGGCGATCGTCCGGCCGGCCGCAACGCGTCGTGACGCGCGCATGCCCGCGATCGCCGTGCTGGTCGACCCGTCCGACGCTGCCATCGAGTCGCTCGTGGCGTTGCGGCCGGGTGTCGAGCCGGCGATCGCCTTCGCGGCAGGCTCGACCCGCTCCGCCGCGCTCGAGCGGCTCGAGGAGGCGGACTGGCGCATCGTGCGCGTGCACCGGCCCGCCGACCTGCCGGGCGCCTGGTCCGAGGCGTGGCGGTCCGCACGCGAGGCGGCACGCTCGGGAGGCCGCGGTGCGCCCTGAGCGATTCCCCCTCTCCGCGCCCCAGAGCCTGGCGCTCTCGGGGGCGACGCTGCTGCTGCTACTGGTCGCGCTGACGGCGCTCGGCCCGCTCATCACGGGCAGCGGATGGTGGTGGGCGGCCGCGATCGTCGCGTTCGCGGTGATCGGGGCGGGCGCCGGCATGCGCGTGCTGCGCACGCCGCCGTCGCTCGTGCCACCGCTCGAGGTGGCGGCGCTCGTGCTCGCCCTCACGTTGCTCTTCGGCGGCGCGACGAGCCTCGCACTCGTGATCCCGACGCCCGAGACGTTCGACGAGTTCGGGGCGCTCGCCGAGGGCGCGCGGCGCACCATCGAGCAGCAGTCGGTCCCCGCGATCCCGGTGCCGGCGCTCGTGTTCGCGATCTGCGTGGGGGTCGGCGTCGTGGCAGTGCTGCTCGACCTCGTCGTGCAGACCGTGCGTCTGCCGGCGCTGGCCGCGGTGCCCGTGCTCGTGCCGGTGCTGGTGCCGGGGCTCTTCGTCGAGGCGGGCGCGGAGGTCGGCGCGCTCGTGCTCACGGCCGCGGCGTACCTGCTGCTGCTGCGCGTCGACGTGCGCGTCCGGCGCAGCGCCGAACTCCTCCAGGACGACGAGCGCGATGACGGGCCGGTGGTGATCGCGCCGAAACGCGCGCCGATCGTCTCGACCATGGGAGCGTCGCTGGGCCTCGCCGCGGTCGGGTTGCTCGCCGCGTCGGTGGTGACGGCGGCGACGCCGAGCGTCTCCACGAGCTTCCTGCTGGGGTCCGGCGGCCCCGGCACGCTGTTCGCGCGCGGCGTGAGCCCGTACCTGGAGCTCGGCCGCGACCTGCGCCGGCCGAATCCGGTGCCCGCGTTCACGTATGTCTCGCCCGACGGCGAGCGGCCCTATTTCACGCTCCTGTCGGTCGAGCGGCTCGAGGGGCAGGTCTGGGCGGCGACCGATCGCGCCGTCGACGGCGACAACACGCTCGACACGCTGCCGCGACCAGACGGCCTCGACGACGACGTGCTCGCACAGCCCCGCGAGATCACGGTCGACACCGAGGAGATGCGGACGGCCTGGCTCCCGCTGCCCTACCCGACCGCGCAGGTCGACGGCGTTCGGGGCTCCTGGTTCTGGGACGCCGGTTCGCTCAACGTCCGGAGCGTGGACTCGACCACGCTGGAGCAACGGTACCGCCTCACGCATCTCGACGTGCAGCCGACCGTGCAGCAGCTGCGGTCGGCGGGTGAGCCCGTCCCGGGCGCCGTCGCCGAGACCACCCTCCAGCTGCCCGACGAGTTGCCGCCGATCATCGCCGAGACGGCGGCGCAGGTCACCGCATCGGCGCCCACCGCGTACGACGCGGCGGTCGCCATCCAGGCCTTCCTCCGCGGCTCGGAGTTCGAGTACTCCGAGCGGGCGCCGGTCGACGGCGGCTACGACGGCGGCGGATTCGACGTCATCGCCCAGTTCCTCGAGGTCCGGGCGGGCTACTGCATCCACTTCGCGTCGACGATGGCCGTGCTCGCACGCGAGACCGGCATCCCCGCTCGCATCTCGGTGGGGTACACGTCGGGCACTCCGACCGATCAGCGGGTCGAGGGCGAGGTCGTGCTCGAGGTCGACTCGCACGACCTGCACGCCTGGCCCGAACTGTACTTCGAGGGCGTGGGATGGGTGCCGTTCGAGCCGACGCCCGGCCGCGGCACGGTGCCCGGGTACTCGCGACCCGGCGCCGGCGAGGAATCGCCCGGCGTAATCCCGTCGGCGCCGTCGAGCACGCCGGGCGCCAGCGGCCGACCCGACGGCGACCCCGATCGTGCCCTCGGCGGCGCAGGCGGCGGGAGCGTGCTCGCCGGCGGCTGGACGCGGGGCACCGGCATCGTCGGCCTCGTGCTCCTGCTGGTGCTCTCGCCTGCCCTCATCCGCGGAGGGGTGCGCCTGGGCCGCCGCCGGCGCATCCGGTCGGGCCCGAGCCCAGCGGATGCCGCATGGCGCGAGCTCGTCGCGACCGCGGTCGACCTCGGGGTGACGGTCGACGAACGTCGCACCGCGAGGGCGCTCGCCGACGAGCTGCTCGCCCGGCCCGCATTCCGCGACCCCGATCCGCCGGATGCCGCGGACGCGCTGCGGCGCCTCCGCGACGCGGTCGAGCGCGAGCGCTACGCGCCGGCGGCGGTCGTCGACGGCGCGGCGCGCACGGCGATCGCGCGCGACCTCGCGGCGGTCGCCGGAGCGCTCCGCGCCGACGCGCTCGCCTCCCGGCGCGCCGAGGCGGTGCTGCTGCCGCGCTCGCTGCGCGTAGCCGGTCGCGAGGTGCTCGGCCGGGCGGGTGGGCGCGGCGCGTAGAATCGTCGTTCGTGGCCGTCCAGCATTCCCCCTTCCGCGTCATCGTGCGCGACCTCGTCAACCGTCCGGGCGAGATGCGCGAGCAGCGCCTCGACGCCCCCGCGCCCGAGCAGCTCGGCGAGGGTCTCGTCGCCGTGCGCGAGGGCTCGGAGCTCGACATCGACCTGCGTCTCGAGTCGGTGCACGAGGGCATCCTGGTCTCCGCTGAGGTCGACGCGGTCGCCGAGGGCGAGTGCGGGCGATGCCTCATCGACATCGCGCTGCCGGTCCAAGTCGAGTTCCAGGAGCTTTTCGCGTATCATTCCGGAGAAGCTTTCGAGTATGAGGTTCAAGACGACCACGTGGATCTTGAATCGCTCATCAGAGATGCGGTAGTGCTGGCACTGCCCTTCCAGCCGGTGTGCCGGCCGGACTGCCCGGGTCTCGACCCCGAGACCGGGCTGCGTCTGGCCGAGCATCCCGAACTCGTCACCCCCGAGCAGTCCGACCCGCGTTGGGCCGCGCTCGCGGGGTTCAGGGCTTCCGAAGACGAGGGCACGGTGCCGACCGCATCCGATGCCGACCAGAAGAGAGATTGAGAGAGATCCATGGCTGTTCCCAAGCGGAAGAAGTCACGCGCCAACACCCACGCGCGCCGTTCGCAGTGGAAGGCCGAGGCCCCCACGCTCGTCAAGACCGTCGAGAACGGCAAGGTCACGTACAGCCTCCCGCACCGCGCGCGCGTGGTCGAGGACTCGGCGGGCACGCCGCTGTTCCTCGAGTACAAGGGCCGCAAGGTCGCCGACGTCTAGTCGGCCCGAGACTCCCGAACGACCGGTCGTGAGGCGCGCTGAGCGTACGGACACCGGGGCCCCCGAGCTCGCCGAGCTGCAGCGCACGCTGCGCGTCGAGCTCGACCCGGAACTCCTGCTCCTCGCCCTCACGCACCGGTCGTTCGCGTACGAGAACGGCGGCATCCCGACCAACGAGCGGCTCGAGTTCCTGGGCGACTCGATCCTCGGCCAGGCCGTCACCGTGCGGCTGTTCACCGAGCACCCCGAGCTCGATGAGGGCGAGCTGGCCAAGCGACGGGCGAGCCTCGTGTCGTCGGTGGCGCTTGCCGAGGTGGCGCGCACGATCGGGCTCGGCCCGTACATCCGCCTCGGCCGCGGCGAGACGCTGACGGGCGGCGCCGACAAGCCGTCGATCCTCGCCGACACGGTCGAGGCCATCATCGGTGCGGTGTACCTCGACCGCGGCGGCGACGTCGCGACCGACCTCGTGCTGCGTCTCGTCTCCCCGCTCATGGACGACCCGGACCGGTTCGGCGCCGCGATGGACCCCAAGACGAGCCTGCAGGAGATCGCGGCCCGGCGCGGTGCGACCGCTCCCGCCTACATCGTGACCGAGAGCGGCCCCGACCACAGCAAGCACTTCGTCGCCACGGTGACGGTCGGCGACCTGGTGTCGGCATCGGGCGAGGGCTCCAGCAAGAAGCAGGCCGAGATGGCCGCGGCCCTCGAGGCGTGGACCCTGCTGAACACCCGCTGACGTGCCCGAGCTCCCCGAGGTCGAAGTGGTCCGGGCCGGCCTCGCGCCGGCCGTCACCGGTGCGCGCATCGCCGGCGTCGAGGTGCTCGACGCGCGTTCGCTGAAACGCCACGAGGCGGCGTCCGGCGACTTCGAGCGGTTGCTCACGGGCGAGCGGGTCGAGGCCGCCGTCCGGCGCGGCAAGTTCCTGTGGATGCCCCTCGCGGGCGGCGCCGCGCTCGTGGGCCACCTGGGCATGAGCGGGCAGCTGCTGCTGCGCACGCCCGACCATCCGGGTGATGACCGGCACGCGCGCATCCGCCTGCATCTCGATCACCCCGAGCACGGCGAGCTGCGCGTCGACTTCGTCGACCAGCGCATCTTCGGCTCGATGGCCGTCGACCGCATGCTGCCCACCGCCGACGGCGAGATCGCCGGCTACTCGGCCGGCGTGACCGGCCCGTGGGCTCGCGCGATCCCGTCGCAGGTCGCGCACATCGCGCGCGACCCCCTCGACCCCGCGTTCCGCGACGAGGGCTTCGCCGACGCGGTGTCCCGGCGCGCGTCGGGCATCAAGCGGATCCTCCTCGACCAGACCATCGTCTCGGGCATCGGGAACATCTACGCCGACGAGGCGCTCTGGGCCGTGCGCATGCACGGCGAGCAGCCGGGCGCCACGCTGAGCCGCCGACGCAGCCGCGAGCTGCTGCAGGCCGTGCGCGCCGTGCTGCACAAGGCCCTGGCCGAGGGCGGCACGAGCTTCGACGCGCAGTACGTCAACGTCAACGGCGCGTCGGGCTACTTCGCGCACTCGCTGAACGCCTACGGGCGGGCGGGCAGGCCGTGTCCGCGCTGCGGCACGCCCATCGTTCGGGAGGCGTTCATGAACCGGTCGTCCCATCGGTGCCCGCGCTGCCAGCGGCTCCGGATGCCGCGCCCGGCGACGGCCGCTGCCACGTCGACTCCAGTGCGAACGGGCGGAATCCGAGCGCCACGTTGATCGCGAGCATGTGGCTGTTCTCGTCGGCGTTCCAGGTGTAGACGCGCGTGCGCGACGGATCCGCCTCGGCGAGCGCGACGAGGTTCGCGAGCTTCATCCGCATGCCGAGCCGGTGCCCCCGATGCGGGGCGAGCACGATGGTGTCCCACTGCTCGACGGCCGGCGAGTCGGGCAGGAGCGAGAGCTCCGTGAACCCCGCGACCTCGCCGTCGGGCGTCACCGCGGCGACGTCGAGGTTCGTGCGACCGGCCGCACGCGCTCGCTGCTCGCGATCCCGTACGCGGGCCGCGTCCCACGGCTCGAACTCGAAGGAGATGGCACCACTCGGCGGGTCGATCGACATCCGCTCGTAGGCGTGCGCGAGCGAGTCGACGAGGTCGTCGGGGGCGCGGTCGCGCCACCACACGAGGCGGTACTCGTCGGACGCCCGGCCGAGCGCCGAGTCGAGGCCGTCGCGGAACTCGTCGCCGCGTCCGGCGATCTCTAGAGTGCTGATGCGGTAGAGCTGTCCGAGCTGGAAGCCGTGCGCGCGGGCGAACCGCGCCGCGGGCGCGTCGGCCGGGATGCTCGCATCGCCCTGGGGGGCGTGCAGCCGCGGCACGTCCGCATCGACGCCGTCGAGCAGGTGCTCGGCCCACAGCACCGTGGTGGGTCGCCCGCCCGCTCGGGCCGTCTCCTCGGCAGCGGCGAGCAGTTCGGATCCGATGCCCGTTCGTCGTCGGGACGGCTCGACGCCCAGGATCTCGACGTACGCCATGGTGGCCTCGTCGTCGAGCTCCCACTGCACCTCGGCGAGGCCTACGAGTGTCCCCGCGTCGAAGGCGCCGAACGCGGTGCGCGCGGTGTAGTCCGCCGGGAGGAGATCGCGCAGCAGTTCGGGCGGACGCCGGCTCAGGTCGGACGTGCCGAGCGTCTCGGCATCGAGCCGGCGGAGCAACTCCCCGTAGGCGGCGAACTCCTCGCCGCCAGGTGAATCCAGGCGCTCCGGCAGTCGGATCGGACGGATGTCGATACTCACGAGGCCCCCTCTCGGCGACGTCCGCGCAGCCCGCCAGAATACGGCGCCCGGCGCCGGGCGGCAACGCCGGATCGGCGCCCGCGCGGCGAGCGCGACCGGCCCGTGCCGGATCGTCGGTTACCGTAGTCCGCAGCGCTCGGCAGTCGGAAGGGTGGTCGTGTACCTCAAGAGCCTCACCCTCAAGGGCTTCAAGTCCTTCGCGCAGCCGACGACCTTCGCCTTCGAGCCGGGCGTCACGTGCATCGTCGGCCCCAACGGCTCGGGCAAGTCGAACGTCGTCGACGGGCTCGCATGGGTCATGGGGGAGCAGGGCGCGAAGACCCTCCGCGGCGGCAAGATGGAGGACGTCATCTTCGCGGGCACCTCGACCCGCGGTCCGCTCGGCCGTGCCGAGGTGAGCCTCACGATCGACAACTCGGATGGCGCGCTGCCGATCGAGTACACCGAGGTCACGATCTCGCGCACCCTCTTCCGCAACGGCGGCAGCGAGTATGCGATCAACGGCGAGCAATGCCGGCTCCTCGACGTGCAGGAGCTGCTGAGCGACTCGGGCCTCGGCCGCGAGATGCACGTCATCGTCGGCCAGGGCCAGCTCGACCAGGTGCTGCACGCGAGCCCGGAGGACCGGCGCGGCTTCATCGAGGAGGCCGCCGGCATCCTCAAGCACCGACGCCGCAAGGAGAAGACGCTCCGCAAGCTCGACGCCATGCAGGCCAACCTCACGCGCCTGACCGACCTCGCGGCCGAGCTGCGCCGCCAGCTCAAGCCCCTCGGCCGCCAGGCCGAGGTCGCCCGCGAGGCGGCGGGCATCGCCGCGGTCGTGCGCGACGCGAAGGCGCGGCTCGTGGCCGACGAGGTCGTCGGGCTGCGCCGCGCGCTCGAGGCAGCCGGCCGCACCGAGCACGAGCGGCACGCCGAACGGCTCGTGCTGCAGCAGGAGCTCGAGCGCCACCAGGCCCACATCGAGCGGCTCGAGCTGTCGCAGGGCGGCGACGAGGTGGATCGTGCGCGGGCCGTGAGCTTCGCGCTCGAGCAGTCCGAGGCGCGCCTCCGCTCGCTCGACTCGCTCGCGCGCCAGCGCATCGCGCTCCTCTCCGCGGCCGACGAGGGCACGGATGCCGCGCCGACCCTGACGCGCGCCGACATCGACGCGGCACGTGCGGAGCTCGACGGCATCCGCGGAGGCGTCGGCGACGCGGCATCCGCCCTGGAGCAGGCGATGTCGACCATGCGGAAGGCCCGCGCCGCCCTCGACGCGGTCGACGAGGAGATCGCCGCGCAGGCGGCCCGCGTGAGCGAGTACGACCTGCGCGCATCGCAGCTCTCCGGTCGCGCCGACGCGGCCGCGTCGAAGCTCGCCGCGGTGCGCGGCGAGGTGCTCCGTCACCGGAACGCGCTGGATGCCGCGGCGCTCCGGCGCGAGGCCGCGGCCACGGAGCTCGCGCGCGTCGAGGCCGAGTCCCACGCCGATCCCACCGCCGAGACCGACCTCGACGAGGCGTACGAGCTCGCGCAGGCGGCCGTGTTCGAGGCCGAGGCCGAGATCGAGCGCCTCCGCGAGGCGCTGCACGACCGAGAGCGCGAACGCGACGCGCTCGGCGCCCGCGTCAGCGCCCTGTCGCTCGCGCTCGACCAGAAGGACGGCTCGGCCGCCCTCGTCGCGTCGGGCACCGCCGGCGTGCGCGGGCTGCTCGCCGAGCACCTCCGCGTCGAGACCGGCTACGAGGCCGCCGTCGCTGCCGCACTCGGATCGCTTGCCGAATCGGTGCTCGTCGACGACCGGGACGCCGCGCTCCGCGCGATCGGCGCGGCGGCCGAGGGCGATCTCGGCCGGGTGGCGCTCACGATCGCCGAGCCCGGCACCGCAGCCTCACCGGCGCTCGCGGTGCCCGGACTCGTCGCCGCCGCCCAGGTGGTGGTCGCGCCGTCCGGTGTGCTCGCCCTGCTCGGCGAGGTGCTCGTCGCCGACGACCTCGACGCCGTGCACGCCGCGGAGCCGCACCTCGCCGCGCTCGACCGCCCCGCGACGGTGATCACGCGCGACGGCACCGTCGTCGGCCGCTACGTCGTCCGCGGCGGATCGGGCCGCACGCAGAGCCGGATCGAGCTCATCGCCGAGCGCGATCGCGCCGACGCCCGGCTCCAGGAGGTCCGCTCGGACATCGAGCGGGCCCGCTTCGACCTCGATGAGCAGCGCGGCATCGCCGAGCACGCCAGGGAGCAGTCCAAGCTCGCGCTCGCGGCGCTCCGCGAGTTCGACGCCAAGCTCGCCCAGCGCACCGAGGTGCTGAACCGGGCACGCGTGCAAGCCGAGGCCGCCGAGGCCGAGACCGAACGCCTGGCCGAGGCCCTCCGCACCGCCGAGGAGCGCATCGCGGAGGTCGAGGCCGCCGCCACGAGCGCCAAGGCCGACCTCGAGGCCGCACGGGCGGAGCCCCGGCCCGTGCTCGAGGCGGAACGGCGCGACGGCGCGCTCGCCGCGCTCGAGCGCACCCGGGAGGGCGAGGTCGAGGCGCGTCTGCGGCTGGAGACCGCCCGCGAGCGCGTCCGCGCCGAGGAGGCGCGCATCGCCGCCATGGAGCGCCATTACGAGGCCGAACGTCGGGCCGCCGAGGAGGCCGCGCGCCGCGCCGTCGTGCGGCGCGCGCAGCTCGCGTCGGCCACGCGCGTCGCCGAGGCGCTGCCGCCCGTGCTCGCGTCGGTCGGTGCCTCCGTCGCCGAGGCCCGCGTCGCGCTCGCGGCTGCTGAGGCCGAACGCGCCAGCCGGAACGAGGAGGTCCAGGCCGCCCGGCGCGCCGAGGCATCCGTGCGCGAGCGCCTGCACTCAGTCACGGAGGACGTGCACGGCCTCGAACTGCGCATCTACGAGAAGAAGCTGCACGTCGCCTCGTTGGTCGAGCGGGCCGAGAGCGAGCTCGGCCTCGGCGAGGACGTGCTCATCGCCGAGTACGGGCCCGATCAGTCGATCCCCGTCGACGGCGACCCCGGCGCCGAGGAGCGGCCATTCGAACGCGGCGAGCAGCAGAAGCGCCTCCAGGCCGCTGAGCGCAAGCTCGCCCAGCTCGGCCGGGTCAACCCGCTCGCGCTCGAGGAGTTCGCCGCGCTCGAGCAGCGCCACCAGTTCCTCACCGAGCAGCTCGCCGACCTCGCGAACACGCGCAAGGACCTCCTCACCATCATCGAGGAGATCGACGGCCGAATGGAGTCGATCTTCCGCTCCGCGTTCGAGGACACCCGCGCGGCCTTCGCCGACGTGTTCCCGATCCTGTTCCCGGGCGGCGAAGGCCGCATCGTCCTGACGAACCCCGACGACATGCTCACCACGGGCATCGAGGTGAGCGTCAAGCCCGCGGGCAAGAAGATCGAACGCCTGTCGCTGCTCTCAGGTGGCGAGCGCTCGCTTGCGGCGGTCGCGCTGCTCCTGGCCATCTTCAAGGCCCGGCCGAGCCCGTTCTACATCATGGACGAGGTCGAGGCGGCCCTCGACGACGCCAACCTCGGGCGACTGCTCACGACGTTCGAGGACCTGCGCGAGTCGAGCCAGCTCATCGTCATCACGCACCAGAAGCGCACGATGGAGATCGCCGACGCGCTGTACGGCGTGTCGATGCGACAGGACGGCGTGTCGGCAGTCGTGGGTCAGCGCGTCCGCGACGAGGTCCAGGCGAAGGCGAGCTGACGGTTCAGGCCAGCTGACGGTTCACGTCAGCCGCCGGTCTCCGGGCGCGAGCACGCGGAACCAGCGGTAGCCGTAGGCATCGAGCTCGACGTCGACGCGACCGCGGTCGTCGATGTCGTCGGCCCCGACCGCGAACAGGTCGGACAGCACCGATCCCTCCGGCAGCTCGCCGAGCTCGAGCGTCACGCGCACGGGCCGTGGCGCGAAGTTGTGCAGGGCCACGAACCGCAGGTGGTCCTCCACGATGCGGTGCGCGAGCACCGCCGGCTCGCCGACGTCGAGCAGCTCGAACCGGCCCCAGCCGATCTCGGGCGAGCTCCGGTAGCGCCGGATGAAGCCCTCGATGGTCCGCAGCAGCGAGTCGGGATCGTGCATCTGCGCCTCGACGTTGACGTGCTCGGGCGCGTAGCCATCGGCCGGCGGCGCGGCCACGAGCTTGCCGGGCGTCGCGCGCGAGAACCCGCCGTTCCTCCCGCCCGTCCACTGCATCGGACTGCGCACGGCCTGGCGCTTCTCGAGCTCGCCGTTCTCGCCCATGCCGATCTCCTCGCCGTAGAACAGCACGGGCGTGCCGGGCAGCGAGAACAGCAGGCTGTACACCATCCGCACCCGGCGCGGATCGCCCTCGAGCATAGTCGGCAGGCGACGCACGATGCCGCGACCGTAGACGCGCATCCAGTCCTCGGGCGCGAATGCGTCGAAGACCTCCTCGCGCTCGGCGTCGCTCAGCTTGTCGAGCGTGAGCTCGTCGTGGTTGCGCACGAAGTTGGCCCACTGCATCTCGGGCTCGAGCTGCGGGCGGCGCGCGAGCGTGTCGCGCAGCGGCGTGGCATCCTGCCGTGCCAGCGAGAGGTAGAGCCGCTGCATGGCCTCGAAGTCGAACTGCATGGTCAGCTCGGCCGGATCGCCCTCGCGACCGAAGTAGTCGAGCTGCTGCTCGTAGGGGAGATTCACCTCGCCGAGCAGGATGGCCTCGCTGGCGCGGCGCTGCAGGTAGCGCCGCAGGTCGCGCATCAGCTCGTGGGGGTCGCCGACGTCCTCGCCGTCGGGCGGTTCGATGAGGAACGGCACGGCGTCGACGCGGAAGCCCGTGATGCCGAGCTGCAGCCAGAACCCGACGGTCTTGGCGATCTCGTCGCGCACGTCGGGGTTGGCGATGTTCAGGTCGGGCTGGTGCCGGTAGAACGAGTGCAGGTAGTACTGGCCGGTCGGCTCGTGCCACTCCCAGACGCCGTCCTCCTCGCCCGGGAAGACGCTCGCGGGCGGATTCGGCGGCACCTCGTCGCGCCACACGTAGAACTCGCGGAACGGCGAGTTGCGGCTGCGCTTGGCCGACAGGAACCACGGATGCCGGTCGGAGGTGTGGTTCATGACGAGGTCCATGATGACCCGGATGCCGCGGTCGCGGGCCGCACGCGTGAACGCGCCGACGTCGCCCAGCGAGCCGAGCCGCGGGTCGACCCCGACGAAGTCGACGATGTCGTAGCCGTCGTCGAGATCGGGCGAGGGCTGGAACGGCATGAGCCACACGCACGTGATGCCGAGCTCGGCGAGATGGTCCAGGCGCTGCGAGAGCCCCTCGAAGTCGCCGGACCCGTCATCGTTCCAGTCCATGAACGTCTCGACGTCGAGGCAGTAGACCACGGCGGTCTTCCACCAGAGGTCACCGCGATCGGTCGCGCGCATGCGCTCAGCCTCCGACCTCGGGTCCGGCCTTCGACAGCTCGGGCAGGACGTGCTCGCCGAACGCGTCGATGAACCCCCGCTGCTCCTGGCCGACGTGGTGCAGGTAGATGCGGTCGACGCCCGTGTCGGCGAGCTCGAGCAGCGCGTCGAGGTGGCGGCGCGGGTCGGAGGTCGCGAGCAGGCTCTGCGTGACCTGCTCCGGCGTGGCATCCGCGGTGCGCCGGTCGAAGTCCTCGGGTTGCTCGAGCTCCCAGGCCTCGTGCGCCGGCACCAGGCTCTGGCGCCACTGGTCGTGCGCGATCGCGACGGCCTGGTCGTCGTCGGGCGCCCAGCTGAGATGCACCTGCACGCAGATCGGCCCGCGTCCGCCGGCGCCGCGGTACGCCTGGATGAAGTCGCGCAGGGCGGCCCGGTCCTGGTCGACGGTGATCACGCCGTCGGCCCATCCGGCGATCTCGACGGCGGTCTCGGGAGAGACCGCGGCCGCGAGCAGCGGCGGCGGGGTGTCGGGCCGGGTCCACAGCCGCGCCTCGTGCACGCTGACGGTCCCGTCGACGTTCACCTCCTCGCCCGCGAGCAGCCGCCGGATCACGTCGACCGTCTCGGCGAGCCGCCGGTCGCGCGTGTCCTTGTCGGGCCACGGATCACCCGTGATGTGCTCGTTCATCGCCTCGCCGCTGCCGATCGCCGCCCAGAACCGGCCGGGGAACATCTCGCCGAGCGTCGCGATCTTCTGCGCCGCCACGGCGGGGTGGTAACGCTGCCCGGGAGCCGTGACGACGCCGAGCGAGAACGAGGTCGCCTGCAGTGCGGCGCCGAGCCAGCTCCAGGCGTAGCCCGAGTGTCCCTGGCGCACGCTCCACGGCGCCCAGTGGTCGCTGCACATCGCGGCCTCGAAGCCGGCCTGCTCGGCGTTCACGACGGCGTCGAGAAGCGCGCTGGGGGGCAGCTGCTCGTGCGACGCGTGGAATCCGACGAGGGGCATGGGGTCTCCTTCCGCCGGGGCCGATGCTTCCGCACGCCCCGGGCGCTGGCAAGGCCTTGCGAGGGCCGGGGCGGCCCGGGTATCCGCGGGCGCGGGCCGCGCCATCCGCTCGGCCCTAGGCTGGACGGTATGGCAGAACGCGCATCGTGGTCGCTCGGCGCGGCCCTCCGCAACGTGTTCGGGGCGAAGACCATCGACGACGACACCTGGGACGACCTCGAGTCGGCCCTGATCCGCGCCGACTTCGGCCCGGCCGTGACCGAGGAGATCGTCGACCGCATCAAGGCGCAGGTCGAACGGTACAAGACCACCGACCCGCGGGACGTGCAGCGGATGCTCCGCGAGCTCGTCGAGGAGCGGCTGTCGAAGTACGACCCGACGCTCAAGCTCACCGAGCGGCCGGCCGTCATCCTCGTCGTCGGGGTGAACGGCGTCGGCAAGACCACGACGATCGGCAAGTTCGCGAAGTTCCTCCGCAACTACGGCCGCAGCGTCGTCGTCGGCGCGGCCGACACGTTCCGCGCGGCCGCGGTCGAGCAGCTCGCGACCTGGGCCCATCGAGCGGGCGCCGAGGTCGTCCGGCCCGAACGCGAGGGCCAGGACCCGGCATCGGTCGCGTTCCAGACCGTCGAGTACGCCAAGCGGACGGGCACCGAGATGGTGATCATCGACACCGCCGGTCGACTGCACACCAAGGGCGGGCTCATGGACGAGCTCGGCAAGATCAAGCGCGTCGTCGAGAAGCAGGCGCCCATCAGCGAGGTGCTGCTCGTGCTCGACGCGACCACCGGGCAGAACGGGCTCGCGCAGGCCGAGGCGTTCATCCAGCACGGCGGCGTGACCGGCCTCGTGCTCACGAAGCTCGACGGCTCCGCCAAGGGCGGCTTCGTGATCGCCGTGCAGGAGAAGACCGGCCTGCCGATCAAGCTCATCGGACAGGGCGAGGGCATCGGCGACCTCACGGGCTTCACGCCGCACGTGTTCGCGCAGAAGCTCGTCGGGTGAGAGGGGAGCGCGCGATGTCGATGGAGCACGACTACTTCGGACTCGTCGGCGACTGCTGGTCCGAGCGCTTCCAGTACGCCGACCAGGACGTCGAGGTCGTGCTCGACGCCGACGCCGACCTGGTCTCGGTCGCCGCGCTCGACGCGGCCGCGACGCTCATCGGCGAGCTCGAGCTCGTCGACGACGAGCTGCGGACCCTGTTCGTCGGCCAGCTCGACTCGTCGGCCTCGCCGGTCGTGCGGTTCCTGCGCTCGGTGCTCGACGGCGAGGGCGACGATGCGGATGCCGCGGCCGACGCGATCACCAGGGACTCCGGCGATCGCGACATCGACGCCCTCCGCTCGCTCTCGCTGGTGCGCGTCGACCTGCGCCCCGACGCCGATCGCGAGGGCGAGACGTTCGCCGAGTTCGAGTACGGCCTCGCTCCCGAGGATGTCGACGCGCGGCTCGTGGCGATCATCGACATCGGCCGCGAGATCGTCGATGTCCGCCACGACGCCTAGACTTGTCGGCACTATGGCTACGTTCGGCACCCTCTCTGACCGTCTGACCGAGACGTTCAAGAACCTCCGCACCAAGGGCAAGCTCTCCGCTGCCGACGTCGACGGCACGGTCCGCGAGATCCGGCGCGCGCTGCTCGACGCCGACGTCTCGCTCGACGTCGTCAAGTCGTTCACCGCGACCGTCCGCGAGCGCGCGCTGGGCGACGAGGTCAACCGCGCGCTGAACCCGGCCCAGCAGGTCGTCCAGATCGTCAACGAGGAGCTCGTGGGCATCCTCGGCGGGCAGCAGCGCCGCCTCCAGTTCGCCAAGACCCCGCCGACGATCATCATGCTCGCGGGCCTCCAGGGCGCGGGCAAGACCACGCTCGCGGGCAAGCTCGCGAAGTGGCTGAAGAAGGACGGCCACACGCCGCTGCTCGTCGCGGCCGACCTGCAGCGACCGAACGCCGTGAACCAGCTCCAGGTCGTCGGCGCACAGGCGGGCGTGCAGGTGTTCGCGCCCGAGCCGGGCAACGGCGTGGGCGACCCCGTGCGCGTCGCGAAGGATGCCGTCCTGCACGCCCAGCGCGCCCAGCATGACGTCGTCATCATCGACACGGCCGGCCGCCTCGGCGTCGATGCCGACATGATGAAGCAGGCCGCGAACATCCGGAAGGCGACCGACCCCGACGAGGTGCTGTTCGTCATCGACGCGATGATCGGCCAGGATGCGGTGGCGACCGCGAAGGCCTTCCAGGAGGGCGTCGACTTCACCGGCGTCGTGCTCTCCAAGCTCGATGGCGACGCGCGCGGCGGCGCCGCGCTGTCCGTGGCATCCGTCACCGGCCGCCCGATCATCTTCGCGTCGACCGGCGAGACCCTCGACGACTTCGAGCCGTTCCACCCCGACCGCATGGCGAGCCGCATCCTCGACCTCGGCGACATCCTGAGCCTCATCGAGCAGGCCCAGCAGGCCTTCGACGAAGAGGAAGCGCTCAAGGTCGCGGAGAAGCTCGCGACCGAGCAGTTCACGCTCGAGGACTTCCTGCAGCAGATGCAGCAGCTGCGCGGCGCAGGTTCGATCAAGAAGATGCTCGGCATGCTGCCCGGCGCGGGCGGACTGCGCCAGCAGCTCGACCAGTTCGACGAGCGCGAGATCGTGCGCACCGAGGCGATCATCCAGTCGATGACGCCCGCCGAGCGGCGGAACCCCAAGCTGCTGAACGGCTCACGGCGCCTGCGCATCGCGAAGGGCTCCGGCATGACCGTCACCGACGTCAACCAGCTCGTGCAGCGCTTCGAGCAGGCGGCCAAGATGATGAAGACCGTCGCGCGCGGCGGCGTGCCCCAGGTGCCCGGTATGGGCCCGATCCCGGGCGCCGGCGGCTACGGCGGCGGCAAGCGCCAGGCGGCCAAGGGCAAGAAGAAGTCCTCGGGCTCGCGTTCGGGCAACCCGGCCAAGCGCGCGGCCGAGAACGCCGCGATCGCCTCGGGCGTGACGCCCGCTGCGCAGGCCGGCGCGCCCGCCGGCTCGGGCTTCGGCCTCGGCGCCGGCGGCGGCGAGGCGAAGGGCGGCCCCAGCGAGGAGGAGCTCGCCGCCCTGCAGAAGTTCCTCGGCCGCTGAACAGGAGCGCATGATGACCACCGGCAACGCCGACTACCGCGACTCCGGCCTGGAGTTCGCGCCCGACTTCCTGCTCGGCTCGGCCACCGCGTCGTACCAGATCGAGGGCGCCGTGCACGACGACGGCCGCGGGCCGTCGATCTGGGACACGTTCAGCCACACGCCGGGCAAGGTGTGGAACGGCGACACCGGCGACGTCGCGTGCGACCACTACCATCGCTGGGAGTCCGACCTCGACCTCATGGCCGAGCTCGGCCTCGAGGCGTACCGGTTCTCGATCGCGTGGCCGCGGATCCAGCCCAGCGGCCGGGGGTCGGCGAACGAGGCCGGGCTGGCGTTCTACGAGCGGCTCGTCGACGGGCTGATCGCCCGTGGCATCCGCCCCATCGCGACCCTCTACCACTGGGACCTCCCGCAGGCGCTGGAGGACGAGGGCGGCTGGACCAACCGCGCGACGGCCGAGGCGTTCGCCGACTATGCGCGGATCGTGGGGGAGCGGCTCGGCGACCGCGTCGCGGTGTGGACCACCCTGAACGAACCGTGGTGCTCGGCGTACCTCGGCTACGGCTCGGGCGCGCACGCCCCCGGGCTCACCGACGGTGCGAAGGCGCTCGCCGCGGTGCACCACCTGAACCTCGCGCACGGTCTCGCGGTGCGCGCGCTCCGCGAAGTCGTGACCAACGACCCCGGGTTCTCGATCACGCTGAACCTCCACGTCATCCGGCCCTCCGGCGAGACCGGCCACGAGGCGGCCCGCCGCATCGACGGCCTGGCCAACCGCGTGTTCCTCGGCCCGCTCTTCGGCGACGGGTACCCCGAGGATGTCATCGCCGACACCGCCGCGGTCACCGACTGGTCGTTCGTGAAGCCGGGTGACACCGACCTCATCGCGCAGCCGATCGACCTGCTCGGCGTGAACTACTACTCGACGGTCACGGTCCGGCTGTGGGATGGCGTGTCGCCCCGCGTGAACGCCGACGGACACAAGGACATGGGCGGCACGCCCTGGCCGGGTTCCGAGCACGTCGAGTTCCTCGAGCAGCCCGGTCCGTACACCGCCATGGGGTGGAACATCGATCCTTCGGGGCTCGAGGACCTGCTCATCGCCCTGCACGGCGCTTACCCCGAAGTGCCGCTCATGATCACCGAGAACGGCGCCGCGTTCGACGACGTCGTCGTCGAGGGCGCCGACGGGCCGCGGGTCGACGACCTCGACCGCATCGACTACCTGCGCCGGCACTTCACGGCGGCGCACCGGGCGATGGCACGCGGCGTCGACCTGCGCGGGTACCAGGTGTGGTCGCTCATGGACAACTTCGAGTGGGGCTACGGCTACTCGAAGCGGTTCGGCATCGTGCGGGTCGACTACGACACCCTCGAGCGGCTGCCCAAGGCGAGCGCGCGCTGGTTCTCCGAGCTCATCCGCACGCGCCGCATCCCCGCCTAGGCCGACGGTCGGGCGCGGCGGCTACTCCGCACCGGCCGGGGCGGTGCCCTCCCGCAGCTCGCGCGCCAGGTGCGCGACCACCGACGTGAGGTCGCCGTCATGGTCGGCGGCGACCTGCAGCTGGCGCTGGTAGCTCGCGCCGCCGTCGAGCGTGCGCCGCACGCGATCCAGCTCGATCGCGCAGCCGAGCCGCTGCGCGGTCGGCGCCAGGGTCTCGAGGAGGTCGCGCAGGTCGTCGACGACGTGCCGCTCGGTGCCCGCGACATCCGTGATCACCTCGGCGTCCATGCCGTAGCGGGCCGCACGCCACTTGTTCTCGCGTACGTACCAGGGCTGGAGCACCCGCAGGGTCTCGCCGTCGTCGAGGCGGCCCGACATCCACTCGACGAGGCACTGGATGAGCGCGGCGATCGCGCCGATCTCGTCGGCCGACGACACGCCGTCGCACACGCGGACCTCGACCGTGCCCCAGCGCGGCGAGGGACGGATGTCCCACCGCACCTCGGTGTGGTCCTCGATGACGCCCGTGCGGACGAGGTCGTCGACGTAGCGCTCGTACGCGTCCCAGTCGGGCAGCGGGTACGGCAGCCCCGCCGTGGGCAGCTGCTGGAACATCAGCGCACGGTTCGAGGCGTACCCCGTCTCGACGCCCGCCCAATACGGGCTCGACGCCGATAGCGCCTGCAGGTGGGGCACGTAGGCGAGCATCCCGTCGAGGATCGGCAGTGCCTTGTCGCGTTCCTCGATGCCGACGTGCACGTGGATGCCCCAGATCATCATGTTGCGACCCCACCAGCGGGTGCGGTCGATCAGCTTGTGGTAGCGGGGCTTGTCGGTGAGCCGCTGGTCGTACCACTGGCTGTAGGGGTGGGAGCCGCTGCAGATGAGCTCGTACTCGCCGAGGCGGTCGAGCACCGCGCGCACCTCGGCGACCTGACCCGTGAGGTCCTCCACGGCGCCCGCGACCCTGTGGTGCACCCCGCTCACGAGCTCGACCGTGTTGGTCAGCAGCTCGGACGTGATGAACGGATGCGGCGTCCCGTCCGCTCCGCCGAGCTCGGCCAGCACACGGTCGCCGACGGACGCCAGCTGGCCGCTCGCACGGTCGACGATCGCGAGTTCCCATTCGATGCCCACGGTCGAGCGCTCGGATCGTGCGAACTCGATCGGCATGGCAGCCCTCCATTCGCGACGAGCGGGGGATCGTGCGGCAATCATCGCACGGTGCCGGGCCGGCCCGGTGCTGCGGCGTAACGAACGCGTACGATGTGCCGCATGATGTATCACCACGGCGGCGACCCGTGAACGGCAGCCCGATGCGCGTGCTCGAGGTGCTGAGCCTGCGCGAGCAGGTCGAGCGCACGCTCTCGTCGCGCATCGTGACGGGCGAGTTCGCGCCCGGCACCGTGCTGACGGTGCCGACGCTCGCGGGGGAGTTCGGCGTGAGCGCCACGCCGGTCCGCGAGGCGATGCTCAACCTCGCGCGGCGCGGCTTCCTGAGCCCGCTGCGGAACCGCGGGTTCCAGGTCACCGAGGTGTCGGTCGAGGAACTGCGCGAGCTCGGCGAGGTGCGCGTGCTGCTCGAGGCGCCGCCGATGCGGCTGCTCGCGGGAACCCTCACCGACGAGACCGTCGAGCGCCTGGCACGGCTGGCCGACGAGATCGTGCGGGCCGGGCGCGAGGGGCGATTCGAGGACTACCTCGAAGCCGACACGACGTTCCACCTGACGCTGCTCGAGCTCACGGGCAACCGGCACCTCGTGCGCCTGGTGCGTGAGCTCCGCCAGCAGACGCGGCTGGTGGGCCTCGTGAGCCTCGTCGACTCCGACGCGCTCGAGCACTCCTCGCTCGAGCACGCGGAGCTCGTGAGACTGCTCGTCGAGGGCGACGGCGAGGGGGCCGAAGCGCTGATGCGCCGGCACATCGGCCACGTCGCCGGCCTGTGGAGCGGGCGCCGGGAGGCATGAGCACGCGGATGTTCCGCTTCGTCGGCGCCTGAGTAATATGTCACGTACCACAGAAGGGGGCCGGGCCATGCGAGTCGTCGTGATCGGTGCAGGTGCCATCGGGGCCGCGTGCGCTCTCGCCCTCTGCGAAGCGGGCGCCGACGTGGTGGTGGTCGATCGCGAGGGCGTCGCGGCCGAGACCTCGAGCCGCTGCGAGGGGAACATCCTCGTCTCCGACAAGGCTCCGGGCGCCGAGGCCGACCTCGCGATCCTCGCCGTCCGTGCCTGGCGCGACCTCGCCGCCCGGCTCGACGACGATCGCGCGCCCGGCCAGCCCTCCACCGAATTCGAGGCGAAGGGCGGCGTGGTCGTCGCCTTCGAGGGCGGTGCCGCCCCGCTCGACGGATTCGCCGCATCGCAGCGCGCGACCGGGATCCGCGCCGACGCCGTCCCGCTCGACGAGCTACGGCGCCTCGAACCGCACCTCGGTCCCGAGATCGCGCAGGGCATCCACTACCCCGACGACGCGCAGGTGCAGCCGAGCCTCGCCACGCAGGCCATGCTCGCCCGAGCGCGCCGCCTCGGCGCCGAGCTGCGCATCGCCGAGGTCACCGGTCCGGTGCGCGACGGGAGCCGCCTGGCCGGCGTCGTCACGACGGACGGCGCGATCACGGCCGACGCCGTCGTGAACTGCGCCGGTCCGTGGGCCGGTGAGGTGGCCGCGCGACTCGGCGCTCGCCTCGCCATCCGCCCCCGGCGGGGTGCGATCCTCGTCACCGCGCCCATGACCCAGCGAGTGTTCCACAAGGTCTACGACGCCGACTACGTCGGTGCGGTCGGATCCGGCGATGCCGCCCTGCAGACCTCCACGGTCGTCGAGTCGACGCCCGCCGGGACCGTGCTGATCGGATCCAGCCGGGAACGTGTCGGGTTCACGACGGCCGGCACGCTGGCGCCCCTCGCCGAGATCGCCGCGAAGGCGACGCGGCTCTTCCCGTTCCTCGCCGACACGATGCTCCTGCGCAGCTACATCGGCTTCCGGCCCTACACGCCCGATCACCTCCCCGCGATCGGTGCCGACGGCCGGCTCGAGGGACTGTTCCACGCCGCGGGCCATGAAGGCGCCGGCATCGGCCTCGCGCCGACCACCGCCGAGCTCATCGCGCATGCCGTGCTCGGCGCGCGGGCGCCGCTCGACCCGGCACCGTTCCTGCCGACGCGCGCGAGCCTCGAGGAGGCGGCGTGAGCATCCGCGTCGCGATCGACGGCGACGCGCTCGAGGGGCGCGACGGGCAGACCATCGCCGGCCTCCTCATCGGCGCCGGGCATCGCACGTGGCGCACGGTCGGCGGCGCCGAACGCGGCGTGTTCTGCGGCATCGGGGTCTGCCACGACTGCCTCGTGACCGTCAACGGCGTCGAGGGGGTCCGCGCGTGCCAGCGCACCGCACAGGACGGCGATGTCATCGAACGGGAGTCGCGATGAGCCGACGTGTCGTCGTCCTCGGCGCGGGCCCGGCCGGACTCGCCGCAGCGCAGGCCGCGCTCGCGCGCGGCGCACGGGTCTCCGTGATCGACGAGGGGGAGCGCCTGGGCGGCCAGTTCTGGCGGCACCACGACCGGCTCACCGATCCGCGGATGCAGCACCGGTGGTCGCGCTTCGAACGCCTCCGCGGGGCGCTCGACCGGGCCGACGTGCATGCCCGGGCGAGCGTGTGGCGCGTCGAGGTCGACGGCGGGCTCCGGGTGCATGCCCTCGTCGGCCCCGCTGATTCCACGCGCCGGACGGCCCTCGCGATCGACGCCGACGCCCTCGTCATCGCCACGGGCGCGCACGATCGCGCGCTGCCGCTGCCCGGCTGGACCCTCCCGGGCGTAGTAACCGCCGGCGCCGCGCAGGCCCTCGCCAAGCGCGACGGCGTCGTCCCCGGCCGGCGCACGGTCGTCGCGGGCGCGGGACCCTTCCTGCTGCCCGTCGCCGCGAGCATCGGCCTGGCGGGCGGCACGGTCGCGGAGGTCGTCGAGGCTGCCGGGATGCCCGCGATCGTACGGGGCTGGGGCCGCGCCCCGTGGCGGCTGACCGGCGTCGCAGGAAAGACGGGCGAGCTCGCCGGGTACCTCCGCGACCTGCTCCGACACCGCACGCCGTACCGCTTCGCCAGCGCCGTCACGCGCGTCCACGGCGAACGCGGTGTGGAGGCGGTGACCGTGCAGCGCATCGACGCCGACTGGCGCCCGGTCGCCGGCACCGAGCGCGTGGTCGACTGCGACTCGGTCGCACTCGGCCACGGGTTCACCCCTCGCCTCGAGGCGGCGATCCAGGCCGGCTGCGCCATCACGCCGCAGCGGTTCGTCCAGGTCGACGATCGCCAGGCCACGACCGTGCCCGGCGTGTTCGCGGCCGGCGAGGTCACCGGCATCGCCGGCGCCGACGCGGCGCTCGCCGAGGGAGCGGTCGCCGGGTTCGCGGCAGCGGGCGGCGAGCTCGACGACCCGCGCCTGCATCGGGTCCTCGCTGCGCGGCGGCGCCTGCACGCCTTCGCCGAACGCCTCGAGGTCCACGCCATCCGGCCGGGGTGGACGGCCTGGCTCGACGACGACACCATCGTCTGCCGCTGCGAGTCGGTCACCCGCGCGCGCATCGCCGAGTACGCGGACGCGTCGAGCCGGGGCATGCGCCTGGCCACCCGCGCCGGCCTCGGCGCATGCCAGGGCCGCACCTGCGGCCGAAGCGTCGAGGCGCTCGTCGCGCCATCCGTCGACTACGACCACCGGCCGATCCTCGCCCCGATCCGCATCGGGGAGCTCGCCGGACTCCACGACCACCGCCCACCGCACCAGGAGCAGGAATGACCGAGCAGACCATGGACCTCGGCGGCGTCGTCGTCGCCACCACCCTCGCCTTCCGGGAGGACGCCTCGGCGCCGGCCGGCCTCGCCGTCGACTACGACCGGTTCGCCGAGCACGTCGACTTCCTGATGTCGAACGGATGCCGCGGCGTCGGCCCGAACGGATCGCTCGGCGAGTACTCGTCCCTCACCGACGAGGAGCGCCGCACGGTCATCAAGGTCGCCGTCGACGCGGTCGACGGGCGTGGGATCGTGATCGCCGGCGCGCACGGGGTCGGCAGCCACCAGGCCCGGAAGTGGGCGGAGGCCGCGCGCGAGGACGGCGCCGACGGGGTGCTGCTGCTGCCGCCGACGCTGTACCGCGCCAACGAGGGCGAGGTCGTCGCCCACTATGAGGAGGTCGCGAAGGTCGGCCTGCCGATCATGGCCTACAACAACCCGTTCGACACCAAGGTCGACCTCGTGCCCTCGCTCGTGGCGAAGCTCGCCGAGATCCCCGAGGTCGTGGCGATCAAGGAGTTCTCGGGCGACGTGCGGCGCGTCTACGAGATCAGGGAGCTGTGCGACATCGACGTCATCGCCGGCGCCGACGACGTGCTGTTCGAACTCATGGTGAACGGCGCCGTCGGCTGGTTCGCGGGCTACCCCAACGCCTTCCCGAAGGAGGCGGTCGAGCTGTACGACCTGTGCGCCGCTGGCGAGTGGCACGAGGCGAAGTCGCTGTACGAGCAGCTCGTGGCCGTGTTCCGCTGGGACTCGCGCACCGAGTTCGTGCAGGCGATCAAGCTCTCGATGGACCTCTGCGGCAACTCCTACGGCGGCCCCACCCGGCCGCCGCGCGGTCCGCTCTCGGCGGAGCAGCATGCGCAGGTCACGGCCGACACCGAGCGCGCGCTCGCAGCCCTGGCGGCGCGCTGATGCGTGCGCGTCGCGTCATCTCGGCCGTCGACTCGCACACCGAGGGCATGCCGACGCGCGTCGTCACGGGCGGCGTCGGCCGCATCCCCGGCGCGACGATGAACGAGCGGCGGCTCCGGGCGATCGAGCAGCTCGACGGGCTCCGGGGATTCCTGATGAACGAGCCGCGCGGCCACGCCGCCATGTCGGGCGCGCTCCTGCAGCCGCCCGCGCGCGACGACGCCGACTGGGGCGTGGTGTTCATCGAGGCGAGCGGCTTCCTGCCGATGTGCGGCCACGGCACCATCGGCGTCGCGACCGTCCTCGTCGAGACCGGCATGGTCGAGGTGACCGAGCCGGTCACCGAGATCCGCCTCGACGTGCCCGCCGGCCTCGTCGTCGCGCGCGTCGAGGTCGAGGACGGCCGCGCGAAGCGCGTCACGATCGAGAACGTGCCGAGCTTCGTGGAGCGGCTCGACGAGACGATCGAGGTCGCGGGCTACGGCGAGGTACCCTACTCGGTCGCCTTCGGGGGCAACTTCTACGCGCTCGTCGAGCTCGACGCCGTGGGCCTTCCCTTCGACCGGTCCCGCCAGGACGACATCCTGCGCGCCGGGCTGGCGATCATGGACGCGATCAACGCGCAGCGGCCGCCGCGCCATCCCGAGCTCTCGGGCGCAGATCACGTGCACCACGTCGAGTTCATCGCGCCAGGATCCGACGCCGTGCGCTCGCGGCACGCGATGGCGATCCATCCCGGATGGTTCGACCGCTCGCCGTGCGGCACCGGAACGAGCGCGCGCATGGCCGAGCTCCACGCGCGCGGCGAGCTCGCGCTCGAGACCGACTTCGTGAACGAGTCGTTCATCGGGAGCGAGTTCACCGGCCGGCTGCTGCGCGAGACCGAGGTCGGCGGCCTGCGCGCAGTCGTGCCGACCATCTCGGGCCGCGCCTGGGTCACGGGCATCGGGCAGTACGTGCTCGACGAGGATGACCCGTTCCCCGAGGGCTTCGTCTTCTGACGGATGCGGCGGCGCCACCCCCGCGGGTGCGCCGCGGCGAGGGCCGCGCTCGACGAGGTCAGCGGAGGCTGAACCCGTCGGCGAGGGGATCGCCCTCGTCGAGTTCGAACTCGCACCGGCCGACGCGATGTGCCAGCCCGCTCACCTCGGCGATCACGCCGTCGGCCGTGCGTTCGGCGACGCGCGCGACGAAGCGCGTGCCGATGATCGAGTCGTGCGTGAGGAATTCGCCGTCGCGGAGCTCGCCGGTGTGCGCGAGAAGCGCCACGCGGGCCGCGGTGCCCGAGCCGCACGGGCTGCGGTCGACCTCGCCGTCGGCGAAGACGGCGACGTTGCGCTGCCACGGCCCCTCGGCGGTGCGGCCCAGGTCGTCGACCAGGATCGTGCCGTACACGCCGGAGAGGCGTGCGTCGTCGAGTCGCGCGGCCGGGTGCTCGTCGAGCGCCCACTTGATCTCGCGGCCGAGCCGGATGAGCTCGCCCGTGTGCTGCGGCGTGACCTCGAGGCCGAGGGCCGCGGCGGGCAGCGTGGCGTAGACCGCGCCGCCGAAGACGAGGTCGACCTCGACCTCGCCTCGCGTGGTCGTCAGGCGGATGCCGAGTTCGAGCACGCGCGACTCGACGTTGCGGAAGACGACGCCGCGCGTCCGGCCGCCTTCGCGCTGCACCCGCGCCTGCACGCGGCCGCTGGGGACGTCGATCGTGACGACCGCCTCGCCGTCGTCGGGTGCCGCGACCCGGCCCGTACGGACCGCCCACGCTCCGAGCGCCATCGTGCCGTGCCCGCACGCGGTCGAGAAGCCGTCCTTGTGCCAGAACAGCACGCCGAAGTCGGCGCCGTCGTCGTCGGGCGGCGTCAGGAACCCGCCGTACATGTCGTCGTGCCCGCGCGGCTCGAGGCAGAGGAACCGCCGCACGTCGTCGGCGACACCCGTCATCGCGTTCACCCGCCGCTCCGCGACGGTCGCTCCGTCGGTGGCGACGCCGTCGACGATGCGGAACGGCTCGCCCGCGGTGTGCCAGTCCTCGGTGCTCCAGCGCATCATTCCGTCCGTCCGGTGCCCGCGGCACCCGTCTCGAGCACGAGGCTCGCGATCGCGAGGTCCTGCCATCCCATGCCGCAGGTCTTGAACACGCGCGGTCGGTCGAAGCGCACCGGTTCGCGGCCGCCGAGGATGTGCGCCATCGGCACGACGGCATCGGGGGAGAGGCGACCCTCTGCGACGGCCAGGATCACGTCGCCCGCCTCGGAGCGTGCGACGCGCTCGGTCTCGACGACGACCTGCGCTCGGCCGAGGAGTGCGCCGGGCAGTTCACGTCGGTCGGGCTCGTGGGACCCGACGGCGACGATCGCGGTGCGGTCGGCGACGAGGCCGGAGTGGAAGAGCGGCTCCGACGCGGTCGACGCGCAGACCACGAGGTCGGCCTCGGCCACCTCGTCCGGGGTGCCGACCGCGACGTCCGCCGTCGGCGCGAGGTCACGCGCGGCCGCAACAGCACGTTCGGCCTTCTGCGCATCGCGGCCGACGAGGCGCACGCGTCGGAGGTCGCGGATCGAGGCCAGCGCCTCGACGTGGCGCAGACCCTGCGGGCCGGTGCCGAACACGACGAGCGATGAGGCGTCGGGCGTCGCGATGACGTCGAGCACCGCCGCCGACACGGCCGGCGTGCGCAGGCTCGTGAGTGCGGTGCCGTCGACCAGCGCGACCGGGGCGAGCGTGGTGCCGTCGAGCACGACGTAGACCGCCTGGATCCGCTCGAGGCCGCGCGCAGGGTTGCCGGGGGCGACGGTTGCGAGCTTCTGCCCGGCGAGGCCGCCGATCGCGGACGGCATCAGCAGCAGCTGCCCGTTCGGCACGTCGACGACGGAGCGTGGCGGATCGTCGTCGGGATCGAACCCCGAGCGCACGAGGTCCTGGACGGCGCGGATGGCGGCGGGCATCGTCGCCCGACGGGCCACGGCGCCGGCGTCGATGAGCACGAGGGAGTCGAGGACGCCGGGCATGGGCCAAGTGTAGGAGTGATGCGTACCACGTCACGCCTTCCGGACGGACCCCCGCCCGAGCCGCCGGTGGCCGGGTTCGCGGCATCCGTCTGCATCTGGCAGAATAGGCGGTTGGATCGCCGCCCGACCCTCTATCCGGCCGTGATCCGACCCTTCGAGCTTCCGCCGGGTGTGCACCCCACGCTCCAGGCGATCGGTTCAACCTCTTTCTACACATTCTGGAGAATCGTGGCTGTCAAGATCCGTCTCAAGCGGCTCGGCAAGATCCGTGCCCCGTACTACCGCATCGTCGTCGCCGACTCGCGCACCAAGCGCGACGGTCGCGTGATCGAGGAGATCGGCAAGTACCACCCCACCGAGAACCCCTCGTTCATCGAGGTCGACTCCGACCGCGCCCAGTACTGGCTCTCCGTCGGCGCCCAGCCGACCGAGCAGGTCGCCGCCATCCTCAAGCTCACGGGCGACTGGGGCAAGTTCAAGGGCGACAAGAACGCCAAGAGCACCGTCCGCACCGCCGAGCCCAAGGCCGGCTTCACGGTCGACGAGACCAAGAAGTCCGTCGTCAAGCCCAAGGCCGAGAAGCCCGCCGAGAAGCCCGCGGCCGAGGAGCCGGCTGCCGAGGCCGCCGACGAGACCGCGTCGGACGAGGCGTAGGCCTTGCTCACTTCCGCGCTCGAGCACCTCGTCAAGGGAATCGTCGATCACCCTGACGAGGTGAAGGTCGTCTCCGCGTCGAGCGCGCGCGGCGAGGTCCTCGAGGTGCACGTGCACCCCGAGGACCTCGGCCGCGTCATCGGGCGCTCGGGTCGCACTGCGAAGGCGCTGCGCACCATCGTCGCCGCCCTCGCCGACGGGCGCCGGGTCCGAGTCGACGTCGTCGACACCGACGACTGACGTGGCCGAGCCGAACCGCCCGCAGCGATTGCGCATCGGTCGACTGACCAAGGCGCACGGGCTCAAGGGCGCCATCAAGCTCGAGCTCTACACCGACGATCCCGAGCGACGCTTCGTCCCCGGCGCGGTGTTCTCCCTGCAGGTGCCCGAATCCTCGCCGTGGTACGGCAAGGAGCTGACCTTCCGCGAACTGCGCTGGTACAACGGCCACCCCGTCGGATTCTTCGAGGGCGTCGACGACCGCACCGCGGCCGAGGGCCTGGTGAAGGCCATCCTCTGGGTCGACCAGCCCGTCGACGAGACGCCCGAGCCCGACGCCTGGTACGACCATCAGCTCGTCGGCCTCTCCGTCGTGCGCGAGGGCGAGAAGATCGGCGAGGTCGCCCACGTCGACCACCTGCCCGCGCAGGACCTGCTCATCGTGAGCACGCCCCGCGGCGAGGTGATGGTCCCCTTCGTGTCGGCCATCGTGCCCGAGGTCGACATCGCGGCGGGCACCGTGACCGTGACCCCGCCGCCCGGCCTCTTCGAGGAGCTGCCGGACGAGCCTCGGGACGACCGGAGCGGCGAGGCCCCCGACGGCGAGGCCCCCGATGACGAGGCCCCCGGTGGCGAGCCCGAGGCATCCGGCCGCCCCGAGTCCGACTAGGATCCCGGGCGTGCGGATCGACATCGTCACGATCTTCCCGTCGTTCTTCGACGTGCTCGACCTGTCGCTGCTCGGCAAGGCGCGACAGACGGGCCTGATCGACGTGCGCACGCACGACCTGCGCGACTTCGCCCACGACCGGCACCGCACGGTCGACGACACGCCGTACGGCGGGGGCGCCGGCATGGTCATGAAGCCCGAGCCGTGGGGCGAGGCGCTCGACGCGATCGTCGGCGGTGCGGCATCCGAGGCCCTGCTCGTCGTTCCGTCGCCGGCGGGCGAGCCGTTCACGCAGGCGGTCGCGCGCGAGCTCGCCGCCGAGGCGCACCTCGTGTTCGCGTGCGGCCGCTACGAGGGCATCGACCAGCGCGTCGTCGACCACTACGCGTCGCGCATGCGCGTGCGGCTCATCAGCCTGGGCGACTACGTGCTCAACGGCGGAGAGGTGGCCGCGATGGCCATGATCGAGGCCGCCGGACGGCTCGTGCCCGGCGTGGTCGGCAACCCCGAGAGCCTCGTCGAGGAGTCGCACGAGGACGGCCTGCTCGAGTACCCGAGCTACACCAAGCCCGCCGTCTGGCGCGGGCTCGAGGTGCCGCCCGTCCTGCTCTCCGGGCACCACGCGCGCGTCGCCGAATGGCGGCGCGAGCAGCAGGTGGAGCGCACTCGGCGCGTGCGCCCCGAACTCCTCGCGGATGACGCGGCGACGACCCCTGAGTGAGGGACTCTTCACGCGCCGGAAACACGCGGGTGCGCTTCGCGAAACACCCCCTGCATAGCGTCGAAACCGGCGGGTGACACCGGATTCCGCCGGAGAGCGCGGGTCGGGAGATGGGTCGGACGAGTGGATCCGGGGCACCGGCGGAGCACGTCGGTCTTCCGCCCCTCCGCCTCGTCGCCGTGACCCACGGCACCCCCTCGACCGCCAACCGCGAGGCGGTCATCCGCCTGGTCGACGGCGTCGCCTCCGCCCGCCCCGACCTCGGCGTCTCCATCACGTTCGTCGACGCCAGCAACGTCGACGTCAGCTCCGCCCTCGAGGCCGCAGCCGAACCCGATGCGGTCATCGTGCCCCTCGTGCTGTCCGCCGGCTTCCACGTCCGCACCGGCCTGTCGCTCGGCCTCGACCGCATCGGCGGGTCCGCGCGGCTGGCGCCCGAGCTCGGGCCCGACGAGCGCCTGGTCGAGGTGCTCGCGCAGCGACTCGACGAACTCGGGCTCGCGGCGGGCGACACCGTGCTGCTCGCCGCCGCCGGATCGAACGATCCACGCGCGGTCCGCGAGTGCTTCGAGACGGCGCGCCGGCTCGGCCAGCGGCTCGGCCGCTCGGTGACCGCCGGGTTCATCGCCGCCGCGATCCCGCGGCTGCCCGACGCCATCGAGATGATCCGCGAGGTGCACCCGGGCTCGCGCGTCGTCGTCGGACCGTACCTGCTCGCACCCGGCACGTTCTACGACCAGGCCGCGGCATCCGGCGCCGACCTCATCGCCGACCCGCTGCTGCTGCCCGACGAGCCCGCACCGGCGGCGCTCGTCGACCTCGTGCTCGACCGCTACGCCGCAGTCGGGCAGGAGCGGCGCGAACGCGCCTGAGCCCGCTGTGCGTCGGCACCCGCCCGGTGTCGCGCGATACCTGGTTCGGGCGAGGGGGGGGGGGGGGGGGGGGGGGGGGGGGGGGGGGGGGGGGGGGGGGGGGGGGGGGGGGGGGGGGGGGGGGGGGGGAGGGGGGGGGGGAGGTGGGGGGGTTC